>NZ_JBRJGW010000024.1:0-66279 GCF_053628695.1 Amorphus sp. MBR-141 | reverse complement strand
TCTTCCGTAAATCGCTTCCGCTTCATCTGTCCGTCCTTCGATCGAGGCCGGACTCTAACTCCAGGTGGAGGAAAAACTCAGGGGCAGGTCACGGGGTCTGAAGCGCATAGATGAGCGCACCACCGACGCCGAGCGCGGCGACGAGGCCGATGCCGGCCAATACCCGACGAGAGAGACGCGTGACGCGCGGAGGATTGCCGCGCAGCCGCATCGGTTCGGCCGTGTCGGCGGGCGATGCGGTGAGCGGAGCGCTTTCGTCTTTATTGTCATCGATATCGCTCATGACGCAGGCCTCCCGTCGATTCGCACGATCCTGACTGTCTGCTGCCGGTCGCCGCTGCCGAGACGCAGCTCGGCGGCCGCGAAGATGCGGTCCACGATCAGGATGTTGCGATAGATGCGGCTGTTGACGATCTCCGGCTCTCCATCGGGGCCGAGCACGAAGAGCGGCGGCATCTCGCCCTGCACGATTCCGGCGGGGAAGATGATGTAGACCCGTCGCCCGTCATCGAAGACCGACACCGGCCGCCAGGGCGGGCTGTCGCCTTGCATGCCGTAGCGATAGTGTCGCGCCGAGGTTGCTGGAATGGTCGGAGTGGCCGGCGTCGCGCGCTGCGTGGCCGGCGGCTGCGGATAGGCCCAGGCGACCGCCGGCATGTAAGGTTGCTCTTCGGCGCGCAGTTCGATCATATACGTGCGGCGATCGGTGGTGACGACGAGGTTGGTCGTGATGTCCGGACGCGTCGGCTTGACGAGGATATGGACGCGCCGTGTCGCGCCGGACCCGCTTTCGGTATCGCCGATGATCCATCGCGCGGTATCGCCGGCGGCGATCGGTCCCGTGCTGGTGAGGGCCTCGCCCGGCTCGAGCGCGATGTTGGTGATCTGGCCTGGCGACGCATAGACCTGATAGAGCGCGCCTTCGCTCCAGGGATAGATCTGGATCGCGTTGTAATAGCCTTCCCGGCGGGGTTCGATGCGCGCTGCCGCATTGGCGCTCTCGACCTGGCCGGTCGGCGTGGACGCATTCGTACCGCCTCGTGCAACCGTCCAGGCCGGTGGCGTATGGAGCGCCCGCGGACGTTCGTCCGTGCTTGGTCTCTGCACCGTGGGCAGCGGCGGCACGCTGTCGTCGTAGCTGATTTGCGGTGGGCGGTAGGTGGCGCATCCGGCAAGCGTGGAGGCCGAAAGCAGCACAAACATCAGTGCGGATTTACGGAAAACCGGAAGTGCGGGTTTGCGGAAGATCGTGCTCATTGGCTCATCTCCCGCGACCAGTTGATGGCGTTGACGTAGATGCCAAGCGGGTTGGCGCGTAGTTTCTCGGCGTCGCGCGGCGGCTGGATCACGATGGTCAGGATCGCCGTCCATCGCTCCGTGACGGAGAGCTGCCCGTTCTCGAAATGGCGCTCAGTCCAGGCGACGCGGAAGGAGTTCGGCGAGGCGCGGATGACGCTCGACACCTCGACGGAGACCTGGCTCTGTCCGACGCGCGTGAAGGGATCGTTGGCCCGCGCATAGTCATTGAGCGCGAGCGCCCCACGGTCGGTGGTGAACTCGTAGGCGCGCAGCCAGTTCTGCCGGACCACGATCGCGTCGGCGGGGATCGAGCGCACCTGCTCGATGAAGCGCGCCAGATGAAAGGCGATCTGCGGATCGGTGGGCTGGTAGTCGGCAGTGGCAGGCGCGACGGCCTGCGCCTGGCCGAGATTGTCGACCTGCACCACCCAGGGCACGATTGAGCCCGTGGCGGACTGCCAGACGAGCGCCGCCGCGAAGCCGCCGGAGAGGATCAGCGAGCCGAATGCCATCAGCCGCCAGTTGCGCGCCTGCACACGGGCCGAGCCGATGCGTTCGTCCCAGACCTGGGCAGCACGCTGATAGGGCGTCTCGGGTTCGGGTGATTTGCCGTAGTGAGTCGAGGATCGTTTGAAGAAGCTCATGAGCGGTTCCCTTCGGAAAGGTTGACGGAACTGGCGCCGCCATGGCTGTCGCCCGAGCGCACGGCATGGGCAGCGGCCTGGACGCCATGGGAGAGTCGCTGAGAGCGCTTCATGCGCTTGGCCCAATCCGGAGGACCGTCGGAGGCGGATGAGGGGGATGGTGCAGCCGCGGCGGTTGCTGCACCGCCCGCATTGCCTACAGTGCCGCCCGTCGTCTCGAAGGCGGCTCGCCCGCCGGCTTGAAAGCTCTGCCTCAGGCTGCCGGAGGCGTTGGCGCTGGCGCGCCGCAGTGGAGAGACGGCAGCGCGCGCGCCTGTGCTCGCTACAGCGCCGAGCCCAGAGGCGACGCCTGCGGCGCCCGACTGACCGGCCGAGCCAAGGCTGTAGGCGGTCGCTGCCCCGCCCGCTGCGGCGGCGCCGCCGCGAGCAGCGGCCGCAGTCCCAGACAGCGCCATACCGCCGCCACGCGCTGCCAGACCAGCGGCACCCGCGCCGGCGAGCGCGGCGCCGCCGACGGCAAGGCCGGTGCCGACTGCGGCCCCAGCACCGAGCTGCGGTCCGCCGGACACGATGCCGTTCGCGATGCCGGGTCCGAAGATGCCGAGCCCAAGCAGCGATAGCGCGGCCAGCACCACGGCCATTGCCTCGTCAATGGTGGGTGTGACCCCACCGAAGCCGGCGGTGAACTGCGAGAACAGCGTCGAGCCGATACCGATGATGACGGCGAGCACCAGTACCTTGATGCCGGACGAGATCACGTTGCCCAGCACGCGCTCGGCCATGAACGCGGTCTTGCCGAAGAGACCGAAGGGAATGAGTACGAATCCTGCCAGCGTCGTCAGCTTGAACTCGATCAGGGTGATGAAGAGCTGGATGGCGAGGATGAAGAAGGCGAGAAGCACCAGCGCCCAGGCAAAAAGCAGGCAGGCGATCTGGATGAAGTTCTCGAAGAAGGCGACCCAGCCCATCAGGTCGGAAATGGATTCGAGCAGCGGCCGGGCGGCATCGAGTCCGGTCTGGGCGACACGGCCCGGCCGCATCAGATCGGCGGCGGAAAAGCCGGTGCCCGACGCCATCAGGCCGAGGCCGGCAAAGCTCTCGAAGACGATGCGGGCGAGATTGTTCCAGTTGCCGATGATGTAGGCGAAGACGCCGACGAACAGGGTCTTCTTCACCAGACGCGCGATGATGTCGTCGTCGGCGCCCCATGACCAGAACAGCGCGGCAAGGGTCACGTCGATGATGATCAGCGTGGTGGCGATGAACGCCACCTCGCCGCCGAGGAGCCCGAAGCCGGAATCGATATAGCTGGTGAAGACTCCGAGGAAACTGTCGATGACGCCCGTGCCGCCCATGGATCGCTAGTCCTCGCTGCTCTGGGGGGTGACGGGAGTCGGGGTGCGACCGAGGAAGCGATCGCGGGTCTCCGCCCAGGTGCGCAGACATTCGGGATTGCTCGCGGCGGCCTCTCCCATCTGCTGGCAGCGGCGCTGGGCTGCGCGCAGCGGGTCGGCGGAAGGAGCCAGCGCCGGCGCGGAGCCCGGTCGCACCGGCTCATCCTTGCGCGTCATCTCGATCACCGTCGCCGTGATGGCGAAGGCAACGAAGATGATGGCCGCGATCCGCGCCAGCATCTTGCCCTCCATCGGTTTCCCCTTTCCGGCCGTCTGGCTCGTCAATTACCGTTGTGGAACATCTGCGCATTGCCGGGCTGGTAGCCGGTGCCCGGCGTGAGGAAGCGCTCACGCTGGACACGGCCCTGTTCGGCCGCCGCTGCGCGCTCGGCATCGGTCAGCGCCTGCGCCCGGCCGTTGGCGGCGATGACCGCCGTAAGGTCGGCGAGCTGCTGCGTCTGAAGCGCGAGGAGCTGGTTGCCGGCCTGTGTCGCCTGCAAGGCGCCGGTCGCGCCCTGGCTCTGACCGACCAGCGCCGACATCTGCGCGCGATTGGTCTCGATATTGCCGACCACGCCGGCCTGAACGCGCATGGCGTCCTGAAGCCCGCCGACTGTGTTCTCCCAGCGCGATCGCGCGTCGGCGACGAGCTGCTGTTCCGACGTGCTCAGATCGATATTGCGGTAATTCTGCTGGAACGCCTGGTCGATCTGCTGGACGTCGAAGGCGATGTTCTGCGCCTGCTGGAGCAAAGACTGCGTGCGGCCCACGGCCTGCTGAAGTTGCTGCAAGGACGAATGGGGCAGGCTCGCGAGGTTGCGGGCCTGGTTGATGAGCATCTGCGCTTGGTTCTGCAGCGAGGTGATCTGGTTGTTGATCTGCTCAAGCGCCCGCGCCGCCTGGAGCACGTTCTGCGCATAATTGGTGGGATCGTAGACGATCCACGCCGCAGAGGCCGACGGCGCCAGCACCATCGGCAGCACCGCGACCGGCGCGGCGATCAGCGCGGCGGCAAGGCGGGCCGCGCGTGCATTGGGTTTACAAATCTTCATGGCCGGGACTCCTTTTCGGCTTGGGGGATGAGATTGCTGAGGTCGGGAATGAGGTCGGCGGCCCAGTCGACGCCGCGATGGCGCAGCCAGGCGTCGAGGAATTCGCCACGACCATGTTCAGTAAGAATGCGGGCGATGGCGGCCTGATCGGTCTTGGCGGAGGTGGCGCAGAGCGCGAGCGCCACTTCGCTGAGCCCCAGCTCGAACAGCCGGTTTCCGTGCCGCGACTGGCAATAGTAGTCGCGCTTGGGCGTCGCCCGGGCGAGGATCTCGATCTGGCGGTCGTTGAGGCCGAAGCGCCGGTAGATCGCGGTGATCTGCGGCTCGATCGCCCGCTCGTTGGGCAGGAGCAATCGCGTCTGGCAGCTTTCGATGATCGCGGGCGCAATGGGGGAGCCGTCGATGTCGCTGAGACTCTGCGTGGCGAAGACGACGGAAGCGTTCTTCTTTCTGAGCGTCTTCAGCCACTCGCGGAGTTGGCCGGCGAAACCTTCGTCATCCAGCGTCAGCCATCCCTCGTCGATGATGATGAGGGTCGGCGACCCGTCGAGCCGGTCCTCGATCCTATGGAACAGGTAGGCGAGCACCGCCGGCGCCGCGCCGGTGCCGATCAGGCCCTCGGTCTCGAAGGCCTGCACGGACGCCTTGCCGATATTCTCGGCCTCCGCGTCGAGTAGCCGCCCATAGGCGCCGCCGACGCAATAGGGCCGCAGCGCCTGCTTGAGGTCGTTGGACTGAAGCAGCACGGCAAGGCCCGTGATCGTGCGTTCCTCGACGGGCGCCGAGGCGAGTGAGGTTAAGGCCGTCCAGAGATGTTCCTTCACCTCCGGTGTGATCCCGACGCCCTCACGCATGAGAATGGCCACGATCCAGTCAGCGGCCCAGGCGCGCTCGGCCGTCTCCTCGAGGCGGGAAAGCGGCTGCAGCGAGACGCTGTGTTCGTCGCCTTCGGTGAGACCGCCGCCGAGATCGTGCCAGTCGCCGCCCATGGCAAGTGCCGCGGCACGGATCGAGCCGCCGAAATCGAAGGCGAAGACCTGGGCACTCGCATAGCGGCGGAACTGTAGCGCCATCAGCGCCAGAAGCACGGACTTGCCCGCGCCGGTCGGACCGACGACGAGCGTGTGCCCGACATCGCCGACATGAAGGGAAAACCGGAACGGGGTCGAGCCCTCGGTCTTGCCGAACAGCAGTGGGGGCGCTGCAAGGTGCTCGTCCCGTTCCGGCCCCGCCCACACGGCGCTGAGGGGGATCATGTGGGCGAGATTGAGCGTGGAGATCGGCGGCTGGCGGACATTGGCGTAGACATGTCCGGGCAGCGAGCCGAGCCAGGCATCCACGGCGTTGATGGTCTCGGGCATCGCGGTGAAGTCGCGGCCTTGGATGACCTTCTCGACGAGGCGCAGCTTCTCGTCGGCGACACGCGGGTCGGCATCCCACACCGTCACTGTCGCGGTGACATAGGCGACGCCGGCATAGTCGGCGCCGAGTTCCTGCAGCGCGAGATCGGCGTCCGCCGCCTTGTTCGATGCGTCGGTGTCGATCAGCACCGACGCTTCGTTGGTCATCACCTCTTTCAGGATCGCGGCAATCGACTTGCGCTTGGCGAACCATTGGCGACGGATGCGGGTCAGCAGCTTGGTCGCATCGGTCTTGTCCATCAGGATGGCGCGGGTCGACCAGCGATAGGGAAAGGCCAGCCGGTTGAGCTCGTCGAGCAGGCCGGGCGTGGTGACAGTCGGAAACCCGGTGACGGTCAGGACGCGCAGATGCTGGTCGCCAAGACGCGGCTCAAGCCCGCCGGCGAGCGGCTGGTCGGCGAGCAGCGCATCCAAATACATCGGCGTTTCCGGCACGCGGACGTGGTGGCGTTTGGTGGAGACGCAGCCGTGCAGGTAGGTCAGGGTCTCCGCGTCATCTAGCCAATGGCATTCGGGCATGAAGGCTTCGACCAGGCGCAGGACGCGGTCGGTCCGGTCGGCGAAGCCGGCCAGTACCTCATGCGGATCGATGCCCTTGGTCTCGCGGCCTTCATAGAGCCAGCCCTCGGCGCGGGCGGCGTCCTCAGCCGGCGGCAGATAAGTGAGGGTGAGGAAATAGCTAGATTCGAAATGCGCGCCAGCCTCCTCAAAGCTCGCCTTGCGCTCGGCATCGACCAGCGCCGACGCGGCATCAGGAAAGCGGCCGTCGGGATAGCTGTTCGACGGAAGGCGTTGCGCTTCCACGAAGATGGCCCAGCCCGATCCGAGACGGCGGAAGGCGTTGTTCAGCCGGCCGGCGACGGCGACGAGTTCGGCTGGAACCGCTGAATCGAGGTCCGGTCCCCGGAACCGCACCGTGCGCTGGAAGCTCCCGTCCTTGTTGAGGACGATCCCTTCGCCGACCAGCGCCGCCCAGGGCAGGAAATCGGCGAGGCGTGCGTTGCGATTGCGGTATTCGGCGAGGTTCATCATGGGCGGTTCCTCTCGCTCAGACCGTCAGATGCGCGGGAATGCGCAGGTGCCGGCGGCCCACTTCGACGAAGAGAGGGTCGCGCTTGGCGGCCCAGACGGCGGCCAGATGACCGATGGCCCAGATCGCGATGCCAGCGAGCCAAAGCCGCAAGCCAAGCCCGATGGCGCCCGCGAGCGTTCCGTTCATGATGGCGATGGCGCGCGGCGCACCGCCGAGCAGGATCGGTTCGGTCAGCGCCCGGTGAACCGGCACCGAGAAGCCGAGCAGGTCGCCGCCGCGATCATCGGCCCCCGCCATCAGACGAGCGCCCCGCCGCCGAAGGAGAAGAAGGACAGGAAGAAGGAGCTCGCCGCGAAGGCGATCGACAGGCCGAAAACGATCTGGATGAGGCGCCGGAAGCCGCCCGACGTGTCGCCGAAGGCGAGCGTCAGGCCGGTGATGATAATGATGATGACGGCGAGGATCTTGGCGACCGGCCCCTCGATCGATTCGAGGATGGACTGGAGCGGTGCCTCCCATGGCATGGACGAACCAGACGCATGAGCGGTAGGCGTGGTCATCAGGGCGATGAGCGCGACCGAAGCCGCCGCAGCCAGGCGATGGTAGGCGTTACGCAGGGTCTGGTGCATGTGGACTTTCCTTTGCGGCTGGTGTGAGAAGAGATGCACCGGGCGCGACGACGGTTGTCACGACGCGGTAATCGCCATCCGGCCCGAGGCCTTCCACGCGAACGAGTTCGGAAAGACGGCGGGCCGTGCCACGGCCTGACAGCACCGCCACGAGATCGATGGTCTCGGCGATCAGCGCGCGCGGAACGGTGACGACGGCTTCTTGGATGAGCTGTTCGAGACGGCGCAGCGCACCGAGGGCCGAGCCCGCATGGATCGTGCCCACACCGCCCGGATGGCCGGTGCCCCAGGCCTTCAGGAGATCAAGCGCCTCGCTACCACGGACCTCGCCGATGGGAATGCGGTCGGGACGCAGGCGCAATGAGGAGCGGACGAGATCGGAGAGAGAGGCCACGCCGTCCTTCGTCCGCATAGCAACAAGATTCGGCGCGGCACATTGCAACTCGCGTGTGTCCTCGATGATGACGACGCGATCGGAGGTCTTCGCGACCTCGGCGAGGAGTGCATTGGTCAGCGTCGTTTTGCCTGTGGAGGTGCCGCCGGCGACGAGGATGTTGGCTCGGGCCGCGACTCCGTCGCGCAACGCGGTGGCCTGTTCGGCCGTCATGATCCCGGTCGTGACGTAGTCGTCGAGGGTGAACACCGCGACGGCGGGCTTGCGGATCGCGAAGGCTGGCGCCGCAACGACCGGAGGCAGAAGCCCCTCGAACCGCTCTCCTGTCCCGGGCAGCTCTGCCGAAACGCGCGGGCTCCCGGTATGGACCTCCGCGCCGACATGATGGGCGACGAGGCGGATGATCCGCTCGCCATCCTCCGGCGCCAGGCGTTCACCCGTATCGGACAGGCCTTCGGAGAGGCGGTCGATCCAAAGCCGCCCATCCGGGTTCAGCATCACCTCGACGACGCCTGCGTCTTCGAGAAAGCGGGCGATGGCCGGACCGAGCGCGGTGCGCAACATTCGCGCGCCGCGTGCGATACGTTCCGAATTGTGATGCGAAGCCGCCATCTGATCCCCGATTTCGACGGGGACAAACCAGATGGTCCCCATGCGGGGATGATTAAAAGGGCCTGATTTAGGGCCGATTCAACAAGGAATTAGCGTCGTCGTAGTGTGGCGTGCAAAGACAGGAGAACGGCGGCGGTTTCCTTTGCCGACTGGTTACGGCGGGCCATGCAGGAACCGGATGAGAACTACGGCTACGCTATAGCATTCTAAAGTTCGCCTAAATGACGTTTGCATCATCTGCACCGGGTGGAGGCCGTGCAGGATCTGCGACGGAACGCACATCGACAGCACGCAATATCCGGGGTATTCTATAAAGTATGGCAAGGTATGTTCGCATTTTCATGATCATGATGCTCGCTGCTTTCGCGGCGGGAACGGTCATGCATGCCGCGAATGCCGCCACCATGAGCGCGAAGATGACGCTTGCCGTGATCGATGGCGCGGACATGGGCGACTGCCAGGATTGCTCGGACGGTAACGACAACATGCCTCCGTGCGACAATGTCTGCGTATCGCCGATCCTGGCTGTCGTGCCGTCGGGCCAGCCAAGCCTGCCCGGGGCTGAGACGACTTCCGAAAGCCAGGTTCTCCAGAGCGTGACCGGGCGCACCGGACCGCCGGACCCTTACCCCCCACGATCCACCATTCTGAGTTGACGCCGCCCGGAGTTCCTCCGGTTCGCGGCGCCTGAAATCATGCGCGGTCAACCTGGCCGCCCGTGACCCCGCTTCGCTTCGCGCGGTTAGCGCGCTGCGGACTCAAGCGCCCTCTCAGGATGGTTGGACATCATGGTCTTGTATCTGCCGACGCCAACGCGTCGGGCTTTTCTCACATCCGCCGCGGCTCTTGCAGCCAGTACGGTGCTTCCGGTTTCCGGACTCCGGAACGCTCGGGCCGCTTCCGTCAAGGAGTTCCGGTTGAGGGCGGCACCGGGAAGAACGCATCTCGTTCCGGAGCCTTACGGAGAAACGCCGGTCTGGGCCTACAACGATGCGGTGCCCGGCCCGGAAATCCGCGTCCGTCAGGGCGATCGTATGCGCGTCGTGATCGACAACGGTATTGATGAGGAAACAACCGTCCACTGGCACGGCGTGCGCACGCCCAACGCCATGGATGGCGTGCCGCATCTGACACAGGTGCCGATCGCGCCGGGCGAGAGCTTCACCTACGAGTTCGACGCCGTTGATGCCGGCACCTTCTGGTATCACCCGCATCAGAACAGCACGGTGCAGGTGGGGCGTGGTCTCTACGGCCCCCTGATCATCGAGGAAGCAGCACCTGTTCGTGTCGACCGCGAATTGACCTGGGTACTGGACGACTGGCGGCTGACCCAGGCCGTTGCGATCAGCGACGATTTCGGCAACCGGCATGACCTGATGCACAACGGCCGCGTCGGCAACACGGTCACCATCAATGGCCGGGTGCCGGAGAGCATTGCGGTTCGCGCGGGCGAACGCATCCGGCTGCGTCTGATCAATGCTGCCAATGCCCGCATCTTCGGACTCGATTTCTCCGGGCTCGAGCCGGTCGTGATCGCTCTCGACGGACAGCCGGTCACGCCCCATGCGCCGGCGGACGGGCTCGTCACGCTCGGTCCGGCCATGCGGATGGATATGATCCTTGACATGACCGACCGGCCGGGAAACCGGACCACTGTGGTGGACCGGTTCTACCAGGGGCTGGAGTACCGCCTGGTCGAACTCGCCTATGCGGAAACGGCCCTGAGGGAAGGTGCTCCGGACTGGCCGGTGGAACTGCCGGCCAATCCGCTTGCCGAGCCGGACCTGCGCGACGCGATCCGCCACGAGGTCACGTTTAACGGCGGCATGATGGGCCAGATGGTCATGGCCGAAATGGGCGGCAGCATGGGGGACGGGGCGTCCGGCGGCATGATGGGCAACATGATGAACATGATGCATGGCCAGGGCATCTGGTTCATCAACGGTAAGGCCGCCACCGGCCATGTCATGGATCCGCTGCTGACGCTCCCGCGCGGCCGCACCTGCGTCCTGACAATGACCAACGCGACGGCTTGGCATCACCCCATCCACCTGCACGGACACTCCTTCCGCGTCCTGTCGCGGAACGGGCAGCCGACGGCGCACCGCGAGTGGCAGGACACGGTGCTGATGGCGCCGCGCGAGAAGGTCGAGATCGCCTTCGTCGCCGACAATCCGGGCGACTGGATGTTCCACTGTCACATCCTCGAGCATCAGGCCGCCGGGATGATGGGGGTGATCCGCGTTTCCGGGAAGGGGGAGCGGATATGAGCCGGAGCGTTCTCGCCCTCGCCGCACTGACTTTGCTGTCGTTCGGTGTGGACGCATTTGCCGAAGGAGACGCCAGACGCGGTGCGCAGGCCTATCGCGCCTGCGTCGCCTGTCACGCCCTCGAGCCCAGCCTGCACCTCAGCGGCCCGAGCCTCGACGGCTTCATGGGACGCATGGCAGGCACGGCCGAGGGGTTCGTGCGCTTTTCGCCCGGACTGAAGGACGCGGGCTTCTCCTGGAACGCCGCGGCGCTCGACGGCTGGCTGAAAGACCCAATGGGCATGATCCCCGGCACCTACATGATGTTCCGCGGGATCGACGATCCTCAGGCGCGCGCAGACCTCGTCGCATTTCTTGAAATCGCCGGCCAGCCCGGCGGCGGCAGGAAGGTCGTCGACGAAGGTCTTATCCCGGCAGGCTGGCTGCGGGCCGGAGCGCCGGAGCCGATCGGCGATCCGCCGCCTGAAATGCGTGTCACGGCGATCCGCCATTGCGGCGACAGCTATTTCATTACCACAGATGACGGCCGCGAGACGCCCTATTGGGAGAAGAACATCCGGCTCAAGATCGACAGTGTCGAGACCGGCCCGCCGTCTGGCGTCGCCTTGATCCTTGGAGCCGGCATGGGTGGTGACCGCTTCTCGGTGATTTTCTCCAGCCTCGCCGACCTCGATCATCTCGTTACGGAAAGCTGCGAGGCGCGCTGAGCATGAAAGGCACCAACATGACGACCACGGCCAGACATTCCACGCGTCTTTCCAGACGCGCCTTCCTCGGCGCGATGGCGGCGGGCGTCGGGCTGATCGGCCTGCCGGTCAGGCTTCGCGCCGCACCCGGAGCAACCGGTCCCGCAATCGCCTTCGATGGCGATGCGTTGATCCTCGCTAAAGACATTCTGTCCCGCCGCGATGGCGCTGGAGGCTGGAAAGAGCTTTCCGCTCCGGCGGTAGGCAGCATCCTCTCGCTTGCGACGCATCCGGGCCGCCCCGGCCGGATAGCGGCGGGTCTTGCGGGCGGCGGCGTCGCCATCTCCGAAGATGGCGGACACCGATGGGAGGCGAGAAGCCAGGGCTTGCCCTACGCCCCGGTCACGGCGGTCACCGTGGCAGCGGCTGAACCGGATACCATCTATGCGGCCATCCGCGGTGATGGCCTATGGAAAAGCGAGGATGCCGGTCGATCATGGGGCCTCGCAATGGATCGGCCGTGGCTTGCAGACGCCGAGCGCGACCTGACGGCATTGGCCTCGGTCGATCTCGCCACAGGCATGGGCGGCATCTGGATCTATGCCGGGACGGAAACCGGTCTCACCCGCGTGCCCGATTGCTTCTGCCGCTGGCAGGACGTGCAGCCGGGCGATGCGATGGACGCGCTTGTCTCGGGGAAACCTGCTCCGTCTGAGGCGCCCCTTCCCGAAGGCGAGACGATCAACGCGTTGGTCAGTGCGGCTTCACAACCCACTCGGCTTTACGCCGCTTTGCCTTCGGGCATCTGGGAATCGCAGGACGCCGGAGTGGTGTGGTCGCAACGGTTGAGCACAAGCGCGCTGGCCGTCGCTGTTCACCCCGCCAATGCCGATCATGTCGTCGCCGTCACCGGCGATGGCCTCATTGAGAGCCGCGATGGCGGCGCGAACTGGACCGCGCTCGCGCGGGCATAACGGAGAATGTGATGAATAAGAAAACAATTGCCATAGCCGTGGTCGCCGTGGTTGCCGCTGCCGGTATCGCCTACTGGTCGCTGGGTTCGGCGAACTCGCCTCACGGTTCCGCCGTCGCGGCAGCCTCGGGCAACAAGGCGATCACGATCTGGCGCGATCCGGGCTGCGGGTGCTGCGATGCCTATGCCGACTATCTGGAGGGCAACGGCTATACGGTGACGCGCGTCGACGATCGCGATTTCGACAAGCGCTCGGTTGACATGGGCGTTCCCGAGCGGGGTATCGGGTGCCACCTGGCCGAGATCGACGGCTATGTCGTGAGCGGCCTCGTGCCCGTCGAGATCATCGAGCGGCTGGTCAGTGAACGACCGGATATCACCGGGATCACGCTGCCCGGTATGCCTGGTAATGCGCCCGGGATGGCGCCGGCAAAAACCGGCACGCTTAAGACCTACGCCTTCGGTGAGAACGGCGTCACCGTCTACTCCGAGGAGTGATCCCATGGGTGGAACGATGATGGATGGGACCATGATGGGAGTGATGATGGTCGGCGGTGGTCTCGTGGCGCTTCTGGTCCTCGCTGTCCTGATCCTCGGCCTCGTCGCGCTGGTGAAATATCTGCGGGGCCCGCAATGAGACGCAACGCGATCTTCCTTTCCGCTATCGCTGTCTCGGCCCTGGCAGCCATCGCCGCGTTTGCGCAAGCGCAGGGTGGGAATGTGCGAGCGGAGGACGTGACCTTTCTTGGCCAGCCAGTGACGCGCCTGCAAATTGTCCGTGGCAAGGAGATCTATGCGCAAAACTGTGCCTCCTGCCACGGCGCAAACCTTGAAGGCCAACCGGACTGGAAGCGCAGGCTGGAGAACGGCCGCATGCCGGCGCCGCCGCACGATGAAAGCGGTCACACCTGGCACCACTCGGACCAGGACCTGTTCGCCATCACCAAGCTCGGCGTCGGCGGCGTCGTCCCGGGCTATGAGAGCGACATGCTCGCCTTCGGGGACATCCTAAGCGACGAGGACATCACCGCCGTGCTCGCCTTTATCAAGAGCACATGGCCCGAGCGCCAGCGGGACGTCCAGGCTCGAATAACGGCCAGTGACGGGGACGGCTCATGAGCAGGGCTGATGAATACCCCACGGCCCCAATGCGCCGCCGCAATGTCCTGGCCTTCCTGCCGCTTGCTCTCGCCGCAATGCTTGCCGTGGTGCTGGCCTGGGGATTAACCCGCGATCCGAGCACACTCCCGTCCACGCTGATCGGCAAGGCGGTGCCCGAGTTCGCGCTGCCGCCGGTCAAGGGTCGGACCCTTGGCCTATCGAGCACCGATCTCAAGGGCGAGGTCTCGCTGGTCAATGTTTTCGCGTCCTGGTGCGTTGCCTGCCGGGAGGAGCACCCCCTGTTCATGAAGCTTGCGGCGCAAGGCACCGTGCCGCTGCACGGCCTCAACTACAAGGATCAGCCGGACGATGCGGCGCAATGGCTGGACAGCCTTGGCGATCCCTACACGCGCACCGGAGCCGACATCAGCGGACGCGTGGCGATCGATTGGGGCGTCTACGGCGTGCCCGAGACGTTCGTCATCGGCGCCGACGGACGTGTTGCCTACAAGCATATAGGCCCGGTGAGCGAAGCGACACTCACCGGCACCATCCTGCCGCTCGTGGGGGAACTGCGCCGTCAGGCGGAAGGCGATAGCACCCTGGGAGACGGCCGATGAGGAACCTCCTGCGGGGTCGGCGCACGATCGCATTTCTGGCGGCAGGCACGCTCGCTCTGGTGGCGATCGTTGGCGTGATCTATTTCAGCGGGGGCACGCCAGTGCGTGCGCCTCAAGGCGGAGCAAAGGCTGAGACGGCCTCGCCCCGCTCCTTCGTGATGCACGAGGCGCCGCGGCCGCTCCCCGAAATCACGTTTGAGGACGGGAACGGTGAGGCTCTTACGCTGGCCGATTTGCGGGGCAAGACCGTGTTGCTCAACATCTGGGCGACGTGGTGCGTGCCCTGCCGCGAGGAGATGCCGACGCTCGATGCACTTGAAGCGGACCTCGGTGGCCCTGGCTTCGAGGTGGTGCCGCTCTCGGTCGACCGGGCCGGGCCGGAGGTGGTTCGGAAGTTCTACGCCGAAATCGGCATTGAGCATCTTGGCCTCTACATCGACGCCTCCATGCGGGCTTCGTTCGACCTCCAGGCGCCAGGACTGCCGACGACGCTTCTGATCGACAGCGAGGGCCGAGAATTGGGAAGGCTTGTCGGTCCGGCCGAGTGGGACACGCCCGAGATGATCGCATTTCTCAAAAACCATCTGACGTCAAACTGAGAAGGAAGCCTCCATGGCAGATACACAACAGTCACAATCTCAAGACGGCTCGCTGGGTCGCGACCTGCTCTATGCCCTTCGCTATTACCTCGGCAGCCGACGCGGTCTGCTCGTGCTCGCCGGACTGGCGATCGCGATGGGCCTGGCGTTGAACTGGAGCTGGTTGGCCGCTGCCGGCATCGCGCCGATCCTGATCAGCGTGTTGCCCTGCCTCGCCATGTGCGCGCTCGGTCTGTGCATGAACCGATCAGGCGGCAAGTCCTGCTCGACCGCCGCGAGTAACTCCGACGCAGCGGAGATCGAGGACGCAAAGCCAGTCACGCAGGCCGTTGCTCTCGACGCATCGCCTGACCGCGCGGCTCCCATGAGCGGCGACGCCGCCCTTCTTGCAAGCCCCGAACCGCAACCCTCCAAGGAAAAGAGACCGACCGATGCGTAAATCGATCAAAGCGCTTGCCATTGCTTCCGCCGTTATCGCGAGCCTCGCGGTTGCACCCGCGCTCTACGCCCATGACTCAGAGGAGTCCGGCGACGCCATGATGGGCTCCGGCATGATGGGCATGATGAACATGATGGGCCAGATGAGCGAGATGATGGAGGGCTGCAACAGGATGATGCAGTCCATGAGCCATGACGGCTCCGGACGGCCCAACGAGCAGTGGCGTGAGAAATCGCCCGACAACAACGGCGCCCCAGCGACGAACGGCTAAACCGCCCAATCCCGGCCCGCCCTCCATCCCGGAGGGTGGGCCGGTCACAGCCTGGCATCGCGACGTGCCCAGAAAATCGAGGGGCCATATCGCGATGGGCCGCGCTTGGGCAGGGCCTTTCGAGGAAGACTGATGGCGGCCATTTCCTCCGCGGACTGGTCACCCAATGTCCTTTCAAAAATGGACGGCAAACAATGATGAGAACACTGATTGCAGCGAGCGTCGCGGTTTGGGCGATCGTATCGCCGGCACTTGCGCAGGAGAGCGTCCGCGTCTTCGATGCGTGGGCGCGGGCCTGCGTCCTCGCCTCCCGTCCCGGCGCCGCCTATGTCACCATCGAGAGTGCCGCGGAAGATCGGCTCCTCGATGTGACCACGCCTGTCGCCGGCCAAGTCATGATTCACGCAGTCGAGAAGGACGGCGACGTAAGCCGCATGAAACACATCGAAACGCTTGAGTTGCCGGCGGGCGAGCAGGTCACGCACGCGCCCGGCGGCATGCACCTGATGCTGATGGGGCTGCAAGACAAACTCAGCGAGGGTACGGCGTTTCCGATGACGCTCAACTTCGAAAAGGCCGGAGAGATCACGGTAGACGTCTCCGTGCTCGGAATAGCTGCCGAGGGGCCACAGGAGATCGCAGAATGAAGCGCTCGCTGATCCTAGCCCTCCTGCTGGTCGCACAGCCGGCATTTGCAAACCATCCAGGTGAGCGCATCGACGAGGTGATGGCCGAACAGGAACCGGCCTTCGAGGTCGCGGATCGCCCTTCCACGCCCAATCTGGATGTCGAAGAACCAGGCGGCAGCGTCCTGCGCCTCGGCGATCTCCATGATCAGATCATCGTGCTGAGCTTTGTGCCAACGGACTGTGGCGGTCCATGCGTCGAACAGCAGGCTGTTCTCGCAGGCGTGCAAGGACAGGTGAATGTTTCGCCCATGAAGGAAATGGTCACGTTCGTAACCGTTCACGACGCAGATGCCTCGATCGAGGCTCCGTGGAACGAGGCGAACTGGCGGCTGGTGATCCCATCGGACGACGAGACAACTGCCGCCGCGGATCGCTTTACCGCGCTGAGTAGCCGCGGGCAGGAGCTGCCGATGGCGCATGTCATCGACCGCAACGGGCGGCATGCCGGTATTTTCCATGGTTCCGATTTCAGCAAGACAAATCTGACCCTCTACATCAACCAGCTCATCAACAACGCGCATGCGCCAAAGCCGCCTGCCGAAAAGGGGTGGTGGGAATGGCTGACAGGCTGGTTCTGAACGGCGGGAGAACAGAAACATGCACCATTTGAATTTCACGGGTCGGCGCCTCGGCTTTCTCCTCCTGCCCCTGCTGCTGATCATCGCGGCAGGCGCCTGGTATCTGCTCGATCCAGGGTTCAGGGCAGGCCGGCAACCCACAACCGCGTCGGAGAGCCTGCCGCAGGATGCTTTCGAGCGGCGGGTGCGCGACTATCTTGTCGCCAACCCGGAAGTCATCGTCGAGGCCATGCAGAACCTCGAACGCAAGCAACGGCAGGCGGAACAGACTGAATCGCAGGCGGCCCTTGCCGCGCACAGTGACGAACTGCTCAACAGCCCCGAAAGCCCGGTCGGCGGAAATCCGCAAGGCGACGTGACCCTGGTCGAGTTCTTCGACTACAATTGCCCCTATTGCCGACAGGTCGCGCCGGCGATGGTGGCGGCCGAAGAAGACGATCCCCAATTGCGGATCGTCTACAAGGAGTTTCCCATTCTGGGTCCGAATTCCGTGTTCGCGGCAAGGGCAGCGCTCGCGGCCCGAAGGCAGAACCTCTACCCGCAGTTCCACAAGGCGATGATGCAGGTGTCGGGTTCCGCCGACGAAGCGCAGGTCATCGCTGTCGCTGAAGAGATCGGCCTCAATGTCGGACAACTCCGGACCGACATGCAGGATCCCGCCATCGACGCCGAGATCGAGCGCAATCTCGCGCTCGCCCGGGCGCTGCGGATCAACGGAACACCGGGCTTCGTCATCGGAGACGAGATCCTGCGCGGCGCTACCGACCTGCAGACCATGCAGCGGCTGATCGACCAGGCCCGGAAGGGTCTGAATTGATGAAGCCGGAGCCGCATCTGAAAGTTTGTCCAAATGCCTGAACTCTCCAATATCGGTATCCTCAGCGCGTTCGTGGCCGGCATTATCTCGTTCCTGTCGCCCTGCGTGCTGCCGCTGGTGCCGGGATATGTTTCCTATGTCGCCGGCCGATCGACCTTTGCTTCGCCGTCCGGTGAGATCGTTGTCGCCCGAAGCACGACGCTCGGTCTCAGCCTCTGCTTCGTGCTCGGCTTCACCACGGTTTTCGTGATCCTCGGAGCCAGCGCCTCGGCGCTTGGCCAATTGCTGCTCAGCTACCGGTTCGAGTTGAACATCGTCGGGGGTGGAATCGTCACGCTGTTCGGGCTGTTCATGCTCGGAACGATCCGCCCGGCATGGATGATGCGCGAGGCACGCTTCCACCTCGATCTGCCCGGCGGACGAACCGTCTCGGCCTATGTCCTCGGTCTAGCCTTCGCCTTTGGCTGGACACCGTGCATCGGTCCGATCCTCGGTGCCATCCTGACGGTCGGCGCCGCGTCGGCGACGCTCGCCGACGGTATTGCGCTGCTCACGATCTATTCACTGGGCCTCGGTGTGCCGTTCCTGCTTGCCGCGCTGTTCACCAACACGCTGTCCGCCAGGTTGAAGGCATTCGGGCGCCTCGGACGCAGTCTGCGAGTATTGGCTGGAGTCGTCATGATCGCGATGGGTGTCGCCATGATGACGGGTTATCTGTCGTCCTTCGCCTTCTGGCTGCTGGAGACGTTTCCGGTGCTATCTTCGATCGGCTGAGTTCGACGCTCGTTGAAGAGACTGTGATTTGACCTTCCCTGCGCTGGAAGGCGCAGGCTTGTCCTCTATAGGGAGGTAGCTGTGATGATCCCGAAAACCGAAACATTGGAGCGGGATATCCTACGCGTATTCAGATGTGCCTGCCAGCAAGACCGGCCGGACATAGCCGAATTCCTGCTCTCCGCGCTCGAGAAATTGGACTGCGAAGCGAATCCTACCGCAAGCAATCGTCCGCTGATCGATGCCTATCGCGATCTGATCGGGACCTGCCAGTCTGGAAAGTCATGAATTCGGCCGACTGGCTGCATTGCTTATCGATACGGTTTCCATCCATCAAATGGATCGCGGCCCCCATAGAATGATAGCGGCGCCGACCAGACAAACCGCAGCACCGCTCACGTCCCAGCGGTCAGGGCGTTGGGATTCCGCCGCCCAAAGCCAGAACAGTGAAGCCGCGATGTAAATGCCGCCATAGGCAGCGTAGGCGCGGCCCGCGAAATCGCTGTCGATGCGCGTCAGCAGCCAGGCAAAGAGAGCAAGGCTGGCCATGCCGGGAACGAGCCAGAGCGGCGAGCGGTCCAGACGTAGCCAGGCCCAGAAGGCGAAGCAGCCGGCAATTTCCGCCAGCGCTGCGCCGATATAGATTGTGAGTGTCGCCATCATGATGCCAGCGCCTCCAGGACCGGGCAATCCGGTACGTCCTCGCCGGAACATTGTGCGGCGGTCGCCGCCAGCACCTTCTCAATCCGCTTGAGGTCGGCGATCTTGGCCCGGACATCGGCGAGGTGCCGCTCGGTCCGCTCCTTCACCTCGGCGCAGGTCTGCGTGCCGCCATCGACGAGATCGAGCAGGCCACGGATATGCTCGATGGAAAAGCCGAGCTCGCGGGCGCGCAGGATGAAACGCAGCCGGGACACATGGGCTTCGTCATAGACGCGGTAGCCGGACGCCGTGCGCGGCGGGTCGGGCATCATGCCGATCTTCTCGTAATAGCGAATGGTTTCGAGGTTGCAGCCCGTGCGCCTTGCCAGTTCGGCGCGCTGCAATCGCTTCCCGGAAACGTGATCGGCCATGGCTCGAATTTCTCCTTGAGTCTGTAGTTGCTACAGACTGTAGCTTGCTTTCGACTGAAATTCGAGGGCGAACCGCATGAGCGAGACAAAAATCGAAGCCGTGGCGCTGGACGAGCCGACGCAAGTGCCGGATCGGAAGAAGGGTTGGTTTGCCGCCGGCGGTGTCGTCGGCGCCATCCTGGCTTCGACCTGCTGCATTGCGCCGCTCCTACTGCTGATGCTCGGCGTATCGGGCGCGTGGATCGGCAACCTTACCGCGCTCGAGCCCTACAAGCCGATCTTCGCCGGCGTGGCGCTCGTCTTCATCGGCCTCGGGTTCCGGCAGATCTATTTCAAGGTCCAGCCGGTCTGCGAGGACGGATCCTATTGCGCCCGTCCCGAATCCGCCCTGATCACCAAGTCCGCCCTCTGGCTTTCGACCGTGCTGGTCGTGCTGGCGCTGACGATCAACTGGTGGGCGCCGTTTTTCTATTAGGAGAACCGACATGAAACGACTTCTCATCGCCGCGGCGGGAGTGCTGGCTATCGGCGGGTCCAGCCTTGCCCTTGTCGCTTCGCTCCCCGCGCCGGTCGCCGTTTCGGCCGCGCGAGCCGCGGAGGCCGAACGGATCGCCACCTTCGACGTGCCGGGCATGACCTGTGCGCTCTGCCCCGTCACGGTCAGAAAGGCGATGGAGGGCGTTGCAGGCGTCAAGTCTGTGACGGTTGATTTCGATGCCAGGACGGCGACCGTGGTGTTCGATCCGGCCAAGACGACGACCGAGGCCATCGCCGCCGCTTCAGCCAATGCCGGATACCCGGCGCTGGTGAGAGGCTGAGTCCGGTGAAAGACACAATCATCCTCAAGACCGGTGTCGCCGGCTCGATTATCGCCGCAGTCTGCTGCTTTACGCCTGCGCTCGTCATTCTGCTTGGGGCTGTCGGCCTTTCCGCTTGGCTAGGCTGGATCGACTATGTGCTTTTCCCCGCTCTCGCAATCTTCCTCAGCGTAACCGCCTACGGCCTGTGGCGGCGGCAGCGCGCTGCTGCGTGCTGCTCAAGCGAGGCTCATCCCAATAAGGAAAGTGCCTGACATGTCCGATTGCTGCTTGACGAACGACAAAGGTAAGAATGGCTATGACCTCGCCGTCATTGGTGCTGGTTCGGCCGGCTTCTCCGCCGCCATCACGGCAGCCGAACAAGGCGCGAATGTCGCCCTCATCGGACATGGACTGATCGGCGGCACCTGCGTTAATGTCGGCTGCGTGCCATCCAAGACCATGATCCGCGCGGCGGAAGCGCTGCACGGCGCCCGCGCAGCCGGCCGCTTTCCCGGTCTTACGGGCGAGGCGAATGTCGTAAACTGGGGCCGGCTGATCGGGGCTAAGGATGATCTGGTGACGACGCTTCGCCAGAAGAAATATATCGACCTGCTGCCCGAATATAACGGCGTTGCCTATCTCGAAGGCGCGGCGCGCTTGAGCGGCCGAGGCGTTGTCGTCAACGGCGCTGCCATCGCGGCGGACAAGATCATCGTGGCGACGGGGTCTGCGCCGGGTCTACCGGACATTCCCGGCATCGCGGATGTTCCTTATCTCACCAGCACCACTGCCCTGGAGCTGACCGATCAGCCCGCGTCGGTGGTGGTCATTGGCGGCGGCTATATCGGCTGCGAACTGGCGCAGATGTTCGCGCGGGCGGGAACGAAGGTCACCCTCGTCACCCGCTCCCGCCTGTTGCCCGAGGCCGAGCCGGAAATCTCCGAATCATTGACCCGGTATCTAACAGACGACGGGATCTCGGTTCTGACCGGGCTCTCCTATCGGGCCATCGAAACTGTTGAGAATGGCGTCGAACTGACCATCGAGCGCGAGGGCCGTCCGGAATCTCTCACGGCGCAACATGTTCTCGTCGCGACCGGCCGCAGGCCCAATTCGGCCGGTCTCGGGCTTGAGGAAGCGGGGGTGAAGCTTTCCCCGAATGGCGGCATCGTCGTCGATGACCGTATGCGCACCTCGAAGTCTGGTATCTATGCGGCGGGCGACGTCACCGGCCGCGACCAGTTCGTCTACATGGCGGCTTACGGCGCAAAGCTCGCCGCGCTTAACGCGCTCAATGGCGACAGTCTCGCCTATGACAACACCGCCATGCCCTGGGTCGTATTCACCGATCCGCAGGTCGCAGGTGTGGGCTTGAGCAACGCCGCGGCAAGAGTCGCGGGCTTCGAGACCAAGACCTCGATTGCTCCCCTTGACCAGGTGCCGCGGGCGCTTGCAGCGCGTGACACGCGTGGGCTCATCAAGCTGGTTGCGGACGCTGAGACCGATCGCCTGCTCGGCGCGCAAATCCTGGCGCCGGAAGGCGCGGACTGCATCCAGACCATGGTGCTGGCGATCAAGTTCGGAATGACCACGAAGGAGCTGAGCGAGGCGATCTTTCCTTACCTCACCACGGTGGAAGGGCTGAAACTTGCCGCGCAGGGCTTTGTAAAGGATGTGGCGAAACTGTCCTGCTGCGCCGGGTGAAAGAGCCGCGGCTCTTAGGAAGTGCCGGAGGGTGCATGAATCTCAGTTTCAATCGCACCGGAAACGCTCGATTCTCATGTTGAAAGTTAGGAGATAATGGGAAATTTGTACAGCAATCGGCGGTGTTTGGCGGACCGTGCGAGATTCGAACTAAGCCATCGCTATGCCAGCATCGGCGCTATTGACCGGCTGAACCGCTGACATCCTCGGAAACCTCCTGTCTGAGCTTCGGCCCTTTGGCGAGGCGCCGGCCGAGAGCGGTAATGAACGCCTCATAGCGCTCGCCGGCTTTGGCACGCGCGGCCTGTGCAGCCGGCTCCGGCAAAGCCGGTGTCGTCGCGAGCCAGAACCGGACGAAGATGGCAAGGGTCTCGACAGAAATCCCGATATCGCGCTCCAAGCGGTTCATGCGGCGGTCGAGCTGGTCGAGGCGTTTGGCGATCGCGGCCTCGCGCCTTTCAGCGTCATCCGGCGACAGGAAGGAGGCGATCGCGGCTTCAGCGATCATGGACTGCGATTGCTCGCGACGGGCGGCATAGTCCGCCAGCATCGTCATGATGTCCGGGTCGATATAGACGGAGATCTGCGTCTTCTTCTTGCGGCTGGACATAGCTTAGAGCTCCATGCCGTCGTTAGGGTCCAGTGAGATCTGCCGCGCCATACGCTGCATCATGCGGTTCATCCCGCTCGTGCGCGCAGTCTCCTCTTGGGCGTCATCGGCGGGATCAATCTCAAACTCGTTTTCAAGCGGGGCCTTCTTCTCGACGGGTTTGGTACGGCTCAACTCAGGCCGGCGGCGCTGTTCTGAATCGGTCGCGTCCTCCTCCGATGCAGCGCTGGCAGACATGTGAGCGGTTTCCAACGGGCTCGCCGGCAATGGCAGACTCGTCCAGTCATCAGCCTTCGTATGCACGGGTTTGGTGTTCGACGGCGGCGGCAGGATGCGTTCTTGGAAACGTCCGTCCTCGAAGTAGCGGACCTTCTTCGCTCGAATAGGCGGTGTCCCGGCGACCATGACAATCTCGTCGGCTGGCGGAAGCTGCATGACCTCGCCGGGCGTGAGCAGTGGTCGCGCGGTTTCCTGCCGCGACACCATCAGGTGGCCAAGCCAGGGCGAGAGTCTGTGCCCGGCGTAGTTCTTCATCGCCCGCATCTCGGTCGCAGTGCCGAGCGCGTCGGAAACTCGCTTGGCCGTGCGCTCGTCATTGGTCGCGAAGCTCACGCGCACATGGCAGTTGTCGAGGATGGAGTTGTTCGGCCCGTAGGCCTTCTCGATCTGGTTGAGCGACTGGGCGATGAGAAAGCTCTTGAGCCCGTAGCCCGCCATGAAAGCGAGCGCGCTCTCGAAGAAGTCGAGGCGGCCGAGCGCCGGAAACTCGTCCAGCATCAGCAACAATCTGTGCCGTCCTGACTTGGCGTGCAGGTCCTCGGTCAATCGCCGACCTACCTGATTGAGGATCAGGCGGATCAGCGGCTTTGTGCGGTTGATATCGGAGGGAGGCACGACAAGGTAGAGCGTCGTCGGATGCTTGCCGCCGACGAGATCGGCAATGCGCCAGTCGCAGCGGCGCGTCACCGTTGCAACGACAGGGTCGCGGTAGAGGCCGAGGAAGGACATGGCGGTGGAGAGCACACCGGAGCGTTCGTTGTCCGACTTGTTCAAGAGTTCGCGCGCGGCGCTGGCGATGACCGGATGTGGGCCGGATTCGCCCAGATGCGCCGTCTTCATCATCGCAGCGAGCGTCGACTCGATTGGGCGTTTCGGATCGGAGAGGAAGGCGGCGACGCCGGCGAGCGTCTTATCCTTCTCGGCATAGAGGACGTGGAGGATGGCACCGACCAGCAGCGCGTGGCTGGTCTTTTCCCAGTGATTGCGCTTTTCGAGGGAGCCTTCCGGATCAACGAGGATATCGGCGATATTCTGGACGTCGCGGACCTCCCATTCGCCACGCCGGACTTCCAGAAGCGGATTGTATGCCGACGAATTCGGATTGGTCGGATCGAACAGCAACACTCGCCCGTATCGAGCGCGGAAGCCGGCGGTGAGCTGCCAGTTCTCGCCCTTGATGTCATGGACGATGGCGGAGCCGGGCCAGGTCAGCAACGACGGGACGACCAGACCGACACCCTTGCCCGAACGGGTCGGCGCGAAGCACAGGACATGTTCCGGTCCTTCATGGCGCAGATAATGGTCATGGAGCTTGCCGAGAACGACGCCATCGGGTCCGAGCAGGCCGGCCGCCTTGACCTCATTGGGCCGCGCCCAGCGCGCCGACCCGTAGGTATCGACACTCTGTGCCTCGCGCGCCCGCCAGACGGACATCAGGATCGCCACCGCGATCGCGATGAAGCCGCCAGAGGCAGCGATGATCGCGCCCTCGATGAAGATAGGCGGGGCATAGGCATCGTAGAAGTACCACCACCAGAAGAAGGATGGCGGATAGTAGACCGGCCAGCCGCCGATCTCGAACCAGGGTTGGCCGAGCTGGGACTGGAAGCCGAGGCGCCAGGCCGTCCATTGCGTCGCCGTCCAGGTGGTGGCGAGGACAATCGTGAAGACGATAAGGATCTGGCCCCAGAGAATTTTCGTTCCCGACATGGTCTATGTTCCGCGCAAATATCTGCACGCTGCGGGCCATGCCTGCCGCTCTCAAGCTTATTCTCCGCTCGTCGCAGAAACGGCGGCCGCCGGTTAGAAATCGGAGGGCTTCTAGCGGAGGCGTCACCGACCCAGGCCCCGCTTGCGTCCGAATCTCCAGTCGACGCCGCCGTCGCCGCGCGCGACGCCGGAAACATGGCGACCAAGGTGCTTTTCGAGAGAGGGCGTCCAGGGAACAAGCTGGAAGCCGAGACCATCCTCGATCATCGCGAAGCGGCCGGAGGCGAGCGTGAAACGCTGGCGGTATGCGCCGGCGACGTACTCGCCGTTGGTCGCACGCTGGAAGGGCTGGCCGGTCTGAGCCGCGAGCTTCTCGCCGAGTGTGTCCACTTCGCGCCGGCGGAGCGCGTTGAGGAGATTGCGACTGAAGATGATCCGCCGGCCCTGCCGTTCGGCGAAGCCTTGCTCGATCAGGCGAACTGCACGCCGGTCCAGGGCATCGTGGACTTCGGCGCCGAACCCGCCTTCCGACAGAGCTGCGGGATCGCGCGCGATGTTTTGCCGATCGAGCCAGGTCGCGCCCGATGCGGTCACCTGCCGTTCGATGTCGAAATCGGAACGCACCGCGAGCGCGACCCGGCGCTGTCCGCGGGAATCGTCATAGGCGCGCAGCTCGACGATCGAGCCCGGCGCGCTGTCGCCGGCGGCGTCGAGATTGGCGAGCTTGATATGATGGGTCCGCCCGTCGACGCCGTCGACCACGGCATAGGCCGTGCCCTTCAGTTCGTCGTCGAGTCCACGTTCGACCAGGCGGCCGACGATCGGCGTGTCGAGACTTTCGGCGGCCAGCACGTAATCCGCCGATCCGCGCCCGATGCCGCGCTCGGTCAGCGCCCGGTGCATGCGCCTGATGATGTCGCCGCGTTCGCCAAGTTCGCGCAGCGTCGCCTCGGCCTTGTCGTCGATCATCCATTGGCCGGGGCCGACCTGCTCGGCCAGGCCGAGCGTCTCCAGCTTGCGCAGCCGCCCGACCTTGAGCGCGTGGAATTCGTCGGGCTGCTCGCCCGGTGTCGGCGCGAGGTCGATGATGCCGGTGCGC
This sequence comes from Amorphus sp. MBR-141, assembly GCF_053628695.1. Classification (NCBI taxonomy): domain Bacteria; kingdom Pseudomonadati; phylum Pseudomonadota; class Alphaproteobacteria; order Hyphomicrobiales; family Amorphaceae; genus Amorphus; species Amorphus sp. MBR-141. Next base: position 40,709 of record NZ_JBRJGW010000024.1, on the reverse strand, counting down.
CGGCTGTCGCGAACGAGCTGGCGATCGAGCTGCGTCCAGCGCTCGGAGGCGATCTGGTTCTCTAGGCTGCGCCGGATATCGAGGTCGGTGCGCGGTCCGAGCTCCTGGGTGATCAGGTCGCGCGCCCGATCGCGCATGCCCTCCTTGATATAGTCGCGCGAGATGACGAGGTCCTGGCCGTCTTCGCGCACACCGCGCACGATCAGATGGACATGCGGATGTTCCGTGTTCCAGTGATCGACGGCCACCCAATCGATCTCAGTGCCGAGATCCTTCTCCATCTGGCCAACCAGGTCGCGGGTGAAGGATTTGAGGTCAGACATTTCCAACGCGTCGTCGGGCGAGACGATGAAGCGGAAATGGTGGCGGTCGTCCTCGCAGCGCTCGGCGAAGGCGCGTCCATCCGCATCCTCCTCTCCCGGCCCGAACAGCCGCGCCTTCTCGCCATCGCGGGTCACGCCGTCGCGGCGCAGATAATCGAGATGCGTGCCGAGCGGCGCGGCGCGCGCGGAATGCCGGACCACACGCGCCTTGATCACCGCGCCGCGCGAGCGCGCCGTGATGAGCCGGTTGGCCTGGATGCTGGCGCGCTGGCCGTGCCCGAAGCGCGAGCGGTTGCGGGAAACGACGCGGCCGGAGCGCGACACGCCTCCGCCCGCCTTCTTCGCGGCCGCGAGCGCCTGGGCGACGAAGGGGCGCGCGGCCTGTGCACGCGTCGAGCGGATGCGGCCGGGACGGATGCGGAACTCGCGATCATCGGCCATGGCATCGCTCCGCAATGTGCGAAAACCCACGTAGACACAGGCCCTTGAGCGGTCCGCGCACATTGCGCCAAGGCCCGGCAATGTGCGGAACGCGCCAGAAAATCCAAGCAAAACAACCGACCGACCGGCACGCAATGTGCGCCCTTTTATCCTGCCCTCCTAATCGGTCGTGTTTCAGCTGCTCTTTTCGCCATCGTCGTTTCTCCTTGTGGCTACGAAGATATACTACGCTGCTCTCTCTGGCACGCTGTCGCTGACGGGGTTCGAGTTCCGGTGCGCCTTGCACTCCTCCGCGCTCATCGACGGGGTGTCCTGGCTGCACGGTGGCAGCGCTCGAACCGTCGCGGCGCAATTTTCCATCGGACTGACGGAGCATCGTCACAGGCACTCGAGCGCGGTCCGGCCGTCTGTCGATCGGCGCAGCCGCAGGCAAGATATCGTGCGTTCCGTCGTTGATGGTCTGCATCGGTCCTCATCCGCCGCAGCGGATCTCCGTGCTCAGGTCGCGTCCGTCACCTCGCGGACGTGATGCGTTTCGGCTGTCGTTGATCGGTTCATGCGTGCGCTCCCAGCAGCTTGCGGTTCTTGACCTGGGCGCGCCGGGCGACATCGGTTTCGCCCGCCGCCGGGTCGCCGACGTAGAAGGTACCGTCGGTCCACATGGCGTGCATAATGACCGCCAGCTTGCGCGCCACCGCGACCACCGCCTTGCGATGGCAGGAGCGTTTGGCGATCTGCTGGCCCCAGGTCTTGACCTTGTCTTTGCCCTTGAAGCGCGTCATCAGACCGGACGCGGCTTCGTAGAGCGCGCGCCGCACGTCCGCGTCGCCGGCCTTCGAGATGCGGCCCTTGACGTCGATCGACGTGCCGGACTGCCATCGCCGTGACGTCAGCCCGAAGTAGGTCGCGACGTCGCGCGAGCGGCGGAAGCGCGTCGGATCATCGATCGCCGTCATGAAGGACAGTGCCGTTACCGGCCCGACGCCGGGGATCGCCATGAAGCGCCGGCACAGCTCGCTTGCCGCGACCATCTTCACGACAAGATCGTGCAACCGACAATATTCCTTCCACAGCGCAGCGCGCGCCGTCAGCATGGCGTCCATCAGCTCAGCCGACAGCGGATCGTCCGCCACCGCCTCGCGCACCGCCTGGTCAAACTTGCCGCGCGAGGTGCCGCCTAGCTTGATACCGAAGCTCTTGAGCGAATGTCGGACGGCGTTTTCCAGGTCGAGAAACTTGCGCTTGAGGTTGCGCCGATGCGTCAACAACAGGCGCAACCGGTAGCACTCTTCCGTCTTCACATGCGCAGCCCGGAACCAGCCGGTGCGCATGATGTGAGCGATGCCGAGCGCATCCTTCTCGTCGGTCTTGTTGCGTTGCGCCGACATCGCGGCGCGCACATGCCGCGTCTCCAGGCAGACCGCCGGCAGGCCGAGTTTCAGGAGCTCCGGGTGCAGCCACGGCGACAGCGAGCCCGCCTCGTGGCCGACGCGCCGCAGCCGCGCCAAGAAGGGTTTGAGCACAGCGAACAGCGCCTCCGGTTCGGTCGGAACCTTCACCGTCAGATGCACCTCACCGCGATCGTCGACGACACACACCGCCGTCTCCTCAATCGCAACATCCAGTCCACAAAAGAATTCCATCAGCCGTCTCCTGCGTGGTTTGACGGCAACAACGGTATCAACCGAGCCACCCGCGGCAGTCGCTGAAGGCGCGGCCTGCCGATTACGGGCGGCAATCGTGCGATTGTGGTGCCTGCCGCTCCCACTTGCACCCGACATGATACGTCGGAGCCCGACATCATGCGAAATGAGCTGGTGCACGTCATGGTGTGCCCCTCCTCGTGTTCTGTACGACGAACATGGCCGTCGGATCAGAAGGGTTCTTGATGCCATCTTGCACCGGCACGGAAGCGGAGTTGCGCGCTGATGGATTCTCGATGGTGCGGTCTACGGCCGGCCGGCGGTCGTTCGAGCGCGGAACGAATAGCGGCGCTTCGCGCCAGTCTGGTGGCGGCGGCAGTGCGGCCGAGGCGTCCACCGACTGCGTTGCAAAGCCCAGTGCTGGCGCAAGCTGATCGACATAGGCGCGTGTTTCGGCGGGCAGCGGCCGACCTGTGGTGAGGTATTCGTCATAGCGGTCAGGTCCCGCATTGTAGGCCGCCAGCATTGCCGGGATCGTGCCATAGCGGTCATACATTTCGCGCAGATAGGCCGCGCCCGCGAGAACGCTGTCGCGGGGATCGAACGGGTCGGAGCCGAGGCGATAGCGGGCGCGCAAGTCATCCCAGGTGCTGGGCATGACCTGCAAGAGGCCCCTCGCACCGGCATGTGAGACTGCGTGCGTATCGCCGGCGCTTTCGGCGCCCAGGACGGCAACGATCCAGCCCTCGGGAATGCCGAAGCGCTGCGCGGCCTCCGCAATATGTGCGGCGAAGGGATGATCGGGCACCTGCTGTAGCACGACCACCGGCTGCGCGAATGCGCCCCCGCTCTCGATCAGGCCGAGAGACAGGCCGGAAAGGAGAAAGAGGGCAATGCGGCTGCAAGGGCCGCACCGCCGCAGTGCTGGAGGTAGGTGGACGCCGGGCATGGTTCAGTCCTGCTCGTCGCGCCTTTTCGGGCGAGTCCAGTGCAGGCCCCAGTCACGTCCGTCCTCGTCCGATTGGAACAGCCGGGCTCGCACGGGGAACGGAAAGGCGGGGTCATCGAGGACGACGGAGATGAAGGTCCCAGTGCGCTCGCCGGTATGTTTCCAGCCGGCGCCGACCTCGGGTCCGTCCTCATCGCCGAGATGAACCCGATAGGCGGGCGCGTTCTCGCTCTCGGCATTCTCGGCGATGACGAATGTAAGCTCGCAGTCGAACGACAGCGAGCGCATGCGTCCGCTGTAGCCGTTTGGCGTGCGGGTGAATTGACCGATCTGGGGCATGATGAACTCCTCTTTGGTTGCGGTGGGATTGCAGGAAAGCACGCGTCGTCACCGCGTCGGCGCGCGCCAGACGAAGCGGCCTTCGCCGTCCTCGTCGGTGTAGAGGGGGATGGCCCGACCGATGACGGTCGTGGCCGGAAGTGGGCCGAAATAGCGGCCGTCGAGACTGTCGGGGACTTGCCAGTTCATGAGGAAGAGCTCGTCGGCCGCGACGACGCGGCAGCCGCTCCAGACCGGCAGCGGGCGGTCGCGCCGATCTCTCTCGAGCGCCTCGCCCATTGCGATTCCGTCGACCGTGATGGTGCGGCCGGTGCGGCACACGCGCTGTCCCGGCAGGCCGAGGACGTGCTTCAGGATGGGCACGTCGCGGCCGATATAGCCGCGCTCGACCATGAAGTCCTCGAGCGGCTCGGGCGGTATCACCGCAACTAGATCTGGCACTTCGAGGCGTTCGACGGGCTCGATCCGATAGAGCCCGATCGGCGCGCTGGCCGACACGTTCCAGACGAGTTTGAGCGATGTCGGAACGAGGGCAGCCGCGGCAACGGCCACCACAGCGAAACAGGTCGCCTTGACATAGCCGACGCGAGTCATTGCTCGATCTTCCGCCGCTTGAGCCATGCCTGATGGCGCTGCTGCGTGTAGGCGCGCGGCTCCTGGCCGGCGCTCATCCGGTGCGCGACATGACGCCAGTGATCGGGGGCGGCGTTGCAGGGATCGATCCCTGCGGCTTCCACCGCGTCGATGTGCTGGAGCACCTTTTCGACCTTTGGCCAGCCTTCGATCTTGAGTAGGATTTCGCCGCCGGGGCGCACGAAGGGCAGTGTCTGATAGGCGGCGCCCGGTGTGACGGCACGCACGATGTCAATGCGCGAGATGACGGTGCCGTAGTCGTTGGCCGCCCATCGCACGAAGGCGAAAATGGCGCCGGGCCGGAAGGACACGACGCGCCGGTGTCGGTCGATAATCCGCTCGCCGGTCTCGCGGCCGAAGCGAATCCAGTATTCGATCCGCTTCTCGATCCAGATCAGTTCCACATGGATGAGCGCATCAGGATTGTGGGCAGACGGTATCGGGTCGCCGCCAACGCGGGGGGCCGCGGTGCCGGTCATGAGGGGTCTCCTTCGTCTTCTGGGAATTCGCGCGCGAGGAGGTCGCGCAGCATGTCGGCGACCGTGATGCCGCGCTGGAACGCGGCGATCTTGATACGGCCGCGCAGCTCGGGCGTGATGTCGACGGTCAGGCGCGCGGTGTAGCCGGGTGTCCTGCCGTCGCGGGAGGCGGCATCGGCGGATTTGATCCATTGCTCGGAATCGGCCGGTCTGGCGGCGAATGCGCGGCGGTTCGGGCGATCGCTCATGGCGAGGCCTTTCCGGCGCCGATGCGGGCGATCTGATCGGTTAGGGCTCCGATCTCGCGCGCGGCCGCCGCGGCATTGTCGATTTCCGAGACCAAGCGGCCGGTTTGCGCGGCGGCAGCGAAGGCGATGCGCTGCCCGACGGTGGCGGAGAGAACCGGCGGGTCGTGATCGGCCAGCGCCTCGGCTGTTTCGCGTGCGAGCACGGTGCGCGCCGCGCACCGATTGAGAACGAAGCGTGCGACGAGTTCGGGCCGGTAGATGCGCGCTTCGTTGACGAGCGATAGCATCTCGGCCGACGCCCAACCATCGAGTGGCGACGGCTGTACGGGAATGAGAACGAGATCGGCGGCAAGCAGGGCCGAACGCATCAACCCGGCGACACGCGGCGGGCCGTCGATGACGATGTGATCGACGTTGCATGCGAGCTCGGGCGCCTCGCGATGGAGCGTATCGCGTGCCAGGCCAACGACGCCGAAGCGGCGTGGAAGATGTTCACGGACGCGCTGCTCGGACCAGTCGAGGGCCGAACCTTGCGGGTCGGCGTCGATCAGCGTGACGCGATTCCCGCGCTGAGCCCATTCACCGGCGAGATGCAGGGCGAGCGTCGTTTTGCCAGTGCCGCCCTTCTGATTGAGCAACGCGACGATCATCGCTTGCCTCCCGGACGGTCGTCGAGAGGCAGGGTTGGCGAGTCTGGGCATGGCGCAGAAGCGTTGGCTTCACGCGCTTTCGAAGCGCTTGGCGCAGGGTCTTGAGCGATGTTTTCCACATCGCGCGCGTCCTCTACAGAGTTAGATTCTTTGTTAGCCGGGGTACTGACTGGTGCCAGTTGGCCAGCGTTGCAGCTGTGGCGATGATGCCTCCGTAAAACGATCATGGAGGGCGGCGCGTGGTGCTCCGTCAGGATCGGCGACGGAGACGAAACATGGAGTTCTATGCGGGACTGGACGTGTCGCTCGAGGCGACGAGCGTGTGCGTGGTGAATGGCGAGGGCAAGGTCGTCCGGGAAGGAAAACTGCCGTCCGACCCGGACGCGATCGAGCTGTTCCTGGCCGAATGGGGCATCCATCTCAAGCGCGTCGGGCTGGAAGCCTTCTCGTTCAGTGCCTGGTTGTATGCCGCCCTTGACGAAAAGGGCTTGCCGATCGTCTGCATCGAAACGCGCCACACCAAGGCGGCGCTCAACGCCATGCTGAACAAGACCGACAGGAACGATGCGCGCGGCATCGCGCAACTGATGCGCACCGGCTGGTTCCGCCCCGTTCATGTCAAGTCGCGCGAGGCGCAGGCGCTTCGGATGCTGCTCGCCGGCCGCAAGGCGCTGCTCGGCAAGGTGCTCGACATGGAAAACATGATCCGCGGCCTGATCCGGCCGTTCGGCCTGAAGGTCGGCCCGTTCTCGACCGGCAAGTTCGACGGGCGCGTGCGCGAGCTGGTTGCCGGCCTCGCCGAACTGGAGCAGATCGTCGAGCCGCTGCTCTCCGCCCGTGCTTCGATGCGATTGCAGTTCGCCCGCATGCACCGGCTGGCGCTGGCGGCGGCGCGCGAGGACAAGGCGGTGAAGCGGATGATGACGGTGCCTGGTGTCGGCGCCATCGTGGCGCTTACCTTCCGCGCTACCGTGGACGACCCCGGCCGGTTCAGGAAGTCCACGACCGTCGGCGCGCACTTCGGGTTGACGCCGCGACGATACCAGTCCGGAGAGACCGACTGGTCGGGCCGCATCTCCAAATGCGGTGACGAGATGACACGCGCCATGCTCTACGAGGCGGCGATCGCCATCCTCACGCGCATTCCGAAGAACTTCAAGCTGCGGCTCTGGGGCCTGAAGCTCCTGAAGAAGAAGGGGCTGAAGAAGGCTGCGACTGCCGTGGCGCGGGCCTTGGCCGTGCTCCTGCACAAGATATGGGTCGATGGCTCGACCTTCCGATATGGCGTCGGCCTGAAGGGCGGCCGGATCGCTCGCGCATGACGGCGGCGTAAGCGATCCGGCCGCGCCCTTCCGGCGCGTCACCAGGTTCCGCCACGGCGGAGCGGCGTCTCCCGGGGAGACGGGGACATGGGCGAGATCGAAACTTGACTTGCCGGCAGCCTTTTGGCGAAACCGCACGGCGCTTGTTAGCCTGACCGCCTGGTCTCCAGATCCCGGAATGTGGCGGACACCATGCCGACCACGGACGTTAGCGAGTGCTCCTCGGAGAGACATGAGCCGCACCTCAGCGTGACGATGATGGAAGGGAACGGCCGCAGCGGCGGCAGACGGCGGCGGTCACGCGCTCGCGCGTGTCTTCGCAAGTAAAAGCGGCTTTACGGATCAGTCCGCCGATGGCAGGCTGAAATGGAGAGGCGTTGTCTCCACAATCCACTGACTCACAACAACAAGTTAGAGTCAGTACGTTAGACTCTAAGTTACGGGCGCGATTTTCCGTTTTCTCTCCATGCTTTAGATCGGGTTTGGGTTCCCGATAGCACGAGCCTCGGGTTCCTGATGGCACGATAGTGCGGGTTCCCGATAGCACGACCCCGTCCACAGGCTTTCCACAGGCCGGGGTCGGCTCGAAGGCGAGCAGCGTGCGACCACCCGCCTCGACTTCGAGAAAGAGCGAGTATCCGGGCAGCGGCTGGCGGCGGATGATATGGCGCAGCTCGAAGGCGAAGCGCTTGTAGGGCGACAGGCTGCCTGATTTCTGGTGGAGATGGCGGAAGTCGAAGCGCCAGCCGCCGCGCTGGCGACCACCATGCTTGCGCACCAGGCGATAGAGCCAGCGATCGAGCCCGCCCGTCAGGCCGAAATAGGCGCGGTCGATGGTGAGCACGAGCCCGTCGTCGAGCACGGCGCGATAGAACCAGTCCGGCACGATCAGCTCGATGCCGTCGGGTCGGCCTCGATGGTCGGTGCGCTCCTGCCACTCGTTGATCCAGGAGAAGCGGTGGCGGCGACCTTCGCTCGGCTGACGGATTGAGGTGGAAACGGTGGTGGACTGGAGTCGGTCGAGGGCAGCCTTGAGTCGCTGGTAGTCGCGCATCGACGTGCCGCGGCCGACGAAGGTCAGGATTTCATAGGGCGTCGCCGCCATCAGGCGCGATGTGTGGAAACCCCCGTCGCGGGCCTCGACGATCTGGCTTGCGGCCCAGATGAGGATGTCGGCGTCCCAGATGGTCGCCATGCCGTGGTCCGGCACGGCCTCGACGCGAATCGAGACGCCGCCGGCGGTGAAATCGATCGGCGCGATGCGATGGGACTTGGACAGGGAGAAGAAGGGATAGGCCATGAGATCCTGCGCGTCTCGTGGCGCGAAACCGCCGGGGAGCGCCCGGAACAGATCGAGCTGTCCGCGCTCCGACAGGGATCGACGCCGCACCATCATTTAGAAGACCGCTCGCGCTCAGCGCGCGTGGCGGCCGGGTTGCGGACCGTCGGGGAGCGTCTGGGGCTTGGCGGGCAACACGCGCCCGCGCGGATCCGAGGTGGACGTCACGGCGCCGCGCGCCGCCCAGGCTTCGAGGTCATCGACCGAATAGACGACGCGGCCACCGAGTTTTCGGTACGCTGGACCGGTTCCGTAGGTGCGGTGCTTTTCCAGGGTGCGGGCGGAGAGGCTGAGAAATTGAGCAGCTTCCTTGGTGCGCAGGAAGCGCGGCGGCAGTGCGGCGTGATTGGTTCGCATGGATAAGGCCTCCGTGGTGTAGTCGGTGACCGCTGCGGTTCAGCGGCGAATGGCGATCACGGTGGCGGAGGAGGAACGGCGCGAGGGAGTGCGAAGATGTCGAAAAAGATTCACACCCTCTCGAACGTCGCATTAAGTCGGAGGGAACGGGGGCGCGAACCTTTCGGTCCGCCCAAATGGCAAGGCTCGACCTATCGGGAAGCTACGCCGGATTTTGGCGTCATCGGGCTCGGTGCTTGTGGAGCAGTGTGCGATAGCCGCCAGCCACAAGGTCGAAGCCGGAGCGTACCCGGCGCATCACGACGTCGCGCAGCGGCATCGACTTCCACGAAATCGCGGTGTCGCGCTCTGCGGCGAACACGGCCTCCGCGATGTCCTGATATGTGGCGCCGGCCCGCCGGCCATCGATCGCCCGGAGCATTTCGATGAGATGGCGCTTGCGCTGGGCGGTGAGGCGATCGTCAGGTGCCGCCCGATGATGAACGAGAGCGTCCCGGAAGCGGAACAGCGCATCGACGCGATCATGGAGAAGCGGATCGACGGGCGTGAGGACGGCTACGGGGCCGCGAGGTGCTTTGCCGTCGAGCGCAATGGCAGCGAAGCGCTCGCCGGCCACGACAAAGCGGAGATAGAGGCCTTCCTCAGCCGACCTGGCGCTGATCGGATCGACGGCGATCGTTGCCGTGATCAAGCCTGGAACGACTATTGGCGTCAGAATGATTGCGGCCGGATCGACAGCGGGGCTCCAGAAGATGTCGGCGTTTGTGGCGGGCAGGATCGGAGGTATCGGGAAAGCGCAACCCCCAGTGCGCGCTCAGCGCCGCTATGGCATGATCATCCGATGGATCCGAAGCCGCGACTTCTCGCTGATAGTCAGAATTGCGCCGGAGGAATTCCCAGGCGAGTTCCGCCGAGTTCAGGTCATTCAGGTATCGATATGTCTCGGCGTCTCGCCAATTGTCCTGCGCCACCATCCCGATTTGCCTCCTCGAGCCTGTGCAGTGGATCCGCATGCCCTTGGAAGATCGCGGCAAAGTTGACGTCTGGATAGCGGGGCAACCGGCATATGGCGATGCGCTCTGTGCATCACCTCGGGCGTCTAGTGGTAGGCAGACCGCAGGAGGTCGCGGTAACCGTTCTCCGTCATCCACCGCGCACGAGCGAGATGGGATTCGTGAACTCGCAGAGCGCGTTCGGGTTGGTTGTCGGGGTCGAGACCGAAGACGACGCGAACGACTTCACGCCAGTGTGCAGCGTCCGCTTCGGCGTCGAGCAATCGCAGGTAGGTCACGACATGGTCGCGATCATAGTCGGTCACGTGCTCACTCTTCGGTGGCTCATCCAGGAAATCGACTTTGCCCATGTGCACTCCTGTGTCTCGGCGCGGCGCCGCAACCGGCTATGGTTAACGCAAACTCACCAGGATTGTGCAGAGGCACCGCGAAATCGCTGTGAGGGACAGGCGCCACACCATTCGGCAGGTTCTTTTCAGGCCGTCGTTTCCTGATCCTGCTTCGCCGCGGCATGAACGATCATCACCCCTTCGCCCCGGGCGGAGTTGAGGAGAACGACGCCATTGGCTTCGAGGGCCCGGCGGACCTGATCACGCGTGCTCTCGTACACCCTCAGATCGTTTTCCGATTCGAGGCGCTTGGGAGCGGTCAGCGATACTCGGGCCTTGTCAGCGAGCGTCTCCTGCGTCCAACCCAGTAGCGCGCGCGGCCCGCGACTGTCGGGCGGTGATCATGCATCATCACCTCCTACAGTCACGAATACGCACGCCAGAACTACGACTTCTCTATTCGGACCAACCGGATAGCGTGGTTTCCCACACTCCCCAGTGGTTCATTTACATACTATAGTTGATAAACTCAAAGTATGTAAATCGCGATCTTCCTGCGCATGGATATGCGCAAACTGGTCGGCCGGAACTTCGCCCGCCTGCGTCGGGAGAAAGGCCTGACCCAGGAAGATGTCGAAGCACGTTCCGGTTTCAGCCAGCAGTACCTGAGCAGCCTGGAACGCGGCCGTAGGAATCCGACTGTGATCACGTTATACGAACTGGCCCAAGCCCTCGGCGTCAGCCACGTCGATTTGGTCGAGCCCGACGACAAGGTTTGAGCGGCACACCCGCGAGGATCAGCTTCTCTTCGTGTCGGCACAAGACCGCCACAGGATGGGATCAGCGGAAGCGGCGGGACAATTTAACTTGCGACATCACCTCGGCCTCGGCCTCGGCGGTCAAGTCGTATATGCGCGCTCGCCGTTCCCCGTCCCCTTGCGGGGAGGTGCCTCGACCTGAATTGAACCCAGTCGAAGTCCGTTTCGTCGATCCACATGCGATGGAGGATCACGGCGATTTTGCGCGCCAACGCGGTGATCGCCTTCTTGTGGCCTCGGCGCCCCGAGATCCGTCCGTTGCGATCAACTTCGCAGGATTGTTGACTCTTTCAGTCGTTCTTCGTTGCACAACGACGACATTGTGCCGTTGTGCAACCTTCGCTGGCCAGCCGGCGGACCCAGGACTCAAGCGGCGGCGTAGTGGGAGAAGACGTCCGTGCTGCCATTCCGATGGATCAGGAACACGTCGTAGGCCTCGCGCTCGTTCTCGGGCCCCATGCCGGGCGATCCATAGGGCATGCCGGGCACCGCGAGGCCCACTGCGTCAGGGCGCTCGCCCAGCAGGCGGCGAATGTCGGCCACAGGGACGTGACCCTCGATCATGTAGCCCTCGACCCGCGCAGTATGGCAGGAGGCCATCTCCTGCGGGATGCCACTGTCCAGCTTGTAGCGCATGAGCGCGGTCCCGGCACTCTGCTCGGTCGTGACCGCGAAACCGTCGTTTTCCAGGATCTCGATCCAGGCCGAGCAGCAGCCGCAATTCGGATCCTTCATCACATGGATCGCCGGTCCGGCGTCTTGCGCCAGCGCCCCCAAGGGCGATGCAGCCAGCAGTGTAGCTCCGCCGATCAGGAGCGTGCGGCGGGAAAAACGGTCTTGGATCATCTGATTTCCTTTCGAGGTTGTTGTGTACTGGCAGGTCAGAGATCGACCCGTCTGAGCCGCAAGGCGTTGGTGATCACCGAGACGGAGGACAGGCTCATCGCCGCCGCCGCGATCATCGGCGATAGCAGAAGGCCGGTGACGGGGTAGAGCAGTCCTGCTGCGATGGGGACGCCAAGAGCGTTGTAAGCGAAGGCGAAGAAGAGGTTCTGCTTGATGTTGCGCAGGGTGGCGCGAGCGAGCTTGCGCGCCCGGACGATGCCCATCAGGTCACCGCCCAGCAGGGTGATGCCTGCGCTTTCCATCGCAACATCGGCCCCGGTGCCCATGGCGATGCCGACATCGGCGGCGGCCAGCGCGGGCGCGTCGTTCACCCCGTCGCCCGCCATGGCGATCTTGTGGCCGTCGCGGCGCAGCCGGTCGATCAGGTCCTTCTTGGCCTCGGGCAGGATGCCCGCCCGCACTTCGTCTATCCCGAGCTTGCCCGCCACCGCCTGCGCCGTACGTTCGTTGTCGCCCGTCGCCATGATCACCCGTAGTCCCTGCGCGTGCAGTTCGCGGATCGCCTGAGCCGTCGAGTCCTTGATCGGGTCGGCCACAGCCACGATTCCGACAAGCGCCTCATCGAAGGCTATGAACATGGCCGTCTTCCCTTCGGCGCGCAGAGTATCGGCCCTGGCTTCAGCCTCACCGGTTTCAAGACCCATTTCCTGCATCATCGCGGCATTGCCGAGCGTCACCGCGCGTTCGCCGACCTTTCCGCGCACGCCCTTGCCTGTGACTGCTTCGAAGTCCTTGGCCTCTTGACGCGGCGCACCCTGCGCCTCGGCGCCCTCGACGATCGCCTCGGCGAGCGGGTGTTCAGAGCCGCGCTCCAGAGCTGCGGCCAGCGACAGCAGGTCCGTCTCGGTCAGATCTCCAAGCGCGACCGTATCCGTCAGTTTCGGCTTGCCCATGGTCAGGGTGCCGGTCTTGTCGACGATCAGCGTGTCGACCCCCGCCATGCGTTCCAGCGCCTCGGCGTCCTTGATCAGCACACCCGCTTGTGCGCCGCGCCCCGCTGCCGTGGTGATCGAGATCGGCGTCGCCAGCCCGAGCGCACAGGGACAGGCGATGATCAACACCGACACGGCCGAGGCGATGGCGAAGACCAGCGCGGGCTCGGGGCCAACGGTCAGCCAGACGACGAAAGCGACGATTGCGATGGCCACCACAGTCGGCACGAACACCGCCGACACCCGGTCGGCCAGACCCTGGATCGGCGCGCGGGACCGCCGCGCGTTCGACACCATCGCGACGATCTGCGCCAGCACGGTATCGGACCCGACCTTGCCCGCCTCGATCACGAGGCTGCCATTCTTGTTGATCGTGGCGCCGGTCACGTCATCGCCCGGGCCTTTTTCGACCGGCATAGACTCGCCGGTCAGCATGCTTTCATCGAGAGACGAGCGGCCTTCGATTACCGTCCCGTCGACAGGGACGGCATCGCCCGGGCGCACGCGAAGCCGATCGCCCTCCATGATGTTCTCGAGCGGCGCGTCGTATTCGGTGCCGTCCGGCAGGATCCGTCGCGCAGTCTTCGGCGCGAGGTCCAGAAGCGCGCGGATCGCGTCGCCGGTGCGCTCGCGGGCGCGCAGCTCGAGAACCTGGCCCACGAAGACCAGCGCCACGATCACGACCGCCGCCTCGAAGTAGGTGCCGACGCCATGGCCCATCCGGTACTGTTCCGGAAACACGCCCGGCAGGAAGGTGGCGACGATCGAGTAAAGGTAGGCCGCCGCAACGCCGATGCTGATCAGGGTCCACATGTTTGGACTGCGGTTCACGATCGAATCCCAGCCGCGCCGGAAGAATGGCAGCGCCGCCCAGAGGATGATCGGCGTGGCCAGCACGAATTCCAGATAGCTGGCCGTCTGGTGCCCGATCCAGTCGCGCACCGGCAGCGCCACCAGTTCGCCCATCGTCAGGATGATGAGCGGCACCGCCGCGGCAGCCGAGATCCACATTCGGCGGGTGAAGTCGGTCAATTCCTCGCTGGGCTCGTCCGAGGGCACCATCGGCTCGAGCGCCATGCCGCAGATCGGGCAGGAACCCGGCGCATCGCGAACGATCTCGGGATGCATCGGACAGGTGTACTGGACGTTGGCCGGAACAGCCTTCTTCTGTCCGGCGGCGCGGCCGGAAGCATAGAACCACGGATCCGCCTTGAACTTCGTCTGGCACTTCTCCGAGCAGAAATGGAAGGTCTCGCCCTGGAACTCGGCGTGACGTCCGTCCGGCTTGACCGCGACCGTCATCCCGCAGACCGGATCCTTCGCCGTCTCCGTCCCCGCCGGGATGTCAGGTGCCCCATGATGATGATCGTGCTCCATGGTCTGCCAGCCTTTCGGTATCTCGTTTCAGCTTGCTGCTTCCACTCGTTGGAAGCTCAAGCCCATTTTAGTGATGGTCGTGAGCGCCTTCCCGGACCGGATTGTGCGCCAGGAACACCCCCACGAAAAGGAACACCAGCGCCATGCCGATCGCGCCAAGGACGACGATGAGGGGGTCGGACTGCCACTTCATCGCGGCGAAGGCGGACAGCACCACGGCATCGAGGGCGATCGCCGTCAGCAACACCCAACCCCGAGCGCCGATTTCCTCGCGCAGATGCCGGAACACGCCGAAGTGGATGATGATGTCCATCGCCAGATAGAAGAAGGCCCCGAGCGAGGCGATGCGGCTGAGGTCGAAGAAGACCGTCAGGAAGCCCGCGATCACGACGGTGTAGACGAGCGTGTGGTCCTTGATAGTGCCCGGCATCCCGAAATGGCTGTGCGGGATCATCTTCATGTCCGTCAGCATCGCCAGCACCCGCGAGACTGCGAACACGCTGGCGATCAGACCCGAGGCAGTGGCCACCAGCGCCAGCGCCACCGTCAGGTAGAAGCCGGTCTGCCCGAGGGCGGGCTGGGCCGCTTCAGCCAGCGCATAGTCCTTCGCCGCCACGATGCGGTCGAGCGGCAGGCTGGAGCCGACGGCGAAGGCGACCAGCAGATAGACGACGACGCAGATGGCGATGGCGAGGACGATGGCCCGGCCCACATTGCGGTGCGGATCGGTGACCTCGGCGCCGCTGTTGGTGATGGTCGTGAACCCCTTGAAGGCGAGGATGGACAGCGCGAGCGACGCGACGAACCCGCTTGCGCTAGAATCTCCGGCCGACGCCTCGAACGAGATGCCGCTGGCCCACAGACCGGCCGCCCCGAACAGCGCGATGCCGCCCACCTTGAGAACAGCCATAACGATGGAGAACAGCCCGACCGACCGGCTGCCCGAGACGTTCACGAGCCAGGCGAGGACGATCAGCCCGACGCCGAGGATTGGCACCAGCACGCTGTCCGGATCGCCGCCGAACGCCCGCAGCGTGTAGGTGCCGAAGGTACGCGCGACGAGGCTTTCGTTGATGACCATCGACAGCGCCATCAGTAGGGCGGCGCCCGCCGCGACCGTCGTCGGTCCGTAGGCCTTCTTCAGGATCATCCCGATGCCGCCAGCAGAGGGATAGGCGTTCGACATCTTGATGTAGGTATAGGCGCTGAAGGCGGTCACGATGGCGCCCACGACGAACGAGAGCGGGAAGAGCGGTCCGGCAAGCTCGGCGATCTGTCCGGTCAAGGCGAAGATGCCCGCGCCGATCATCACACCCGTTCCCATGGCCACCGCGCCAGGAAGGGTAATGCTGTTCCTCTCGTAATCGCTTTTCGTCATGGATTTTCCTTTTCCGGCCTTTTCCTCATCGCCACCCAGAGCAGCGGCAAGCCCGTCACAAGGCCGAGGCCGAGAACTGCCCAAGTCGCCCGGCCGAGGTCTCCGCTCACCGCTTCCCCTCCGAAATGGGCGAGCAGGAAGCTTGCCGGGACAATGCCGGCCAGTGTCGCGAGGGCGAACCGCCACGCGTGCAGGCGGCTGAGCCCGGCGGCGTAGCTGATCATGTCGAAGGACACGAAGGGCATCAGGCGACTGGCGAACACCGTCGCGGTCAATGCGGTCTGCGATCCGAGCAGGCCAGCATCGACACGATCACCGAATACGCGCCGCAAGACGTCGTGCCCCAGAACCCGCGCGAGACCGAAGGCGATCAGCGCACCGAGTTCCGCGCCGATCACGACCTGCACCGTCCCCCATAGATGCCCGTAGGCCGCCCCGGCGGCCAACGCGATGGGCGCGCTCGGGATTGGGCTGGCGACGACCGCCAGGGTCATGAGCGCGACGACAAGGATCGGCCCCCAGAGACCCGCGCGCGCGACAAGCATCTCCAGGCGCTCGCCGTCCATCAGGCCGTGCAGATCGGCGAATACTGCAGGCGCGAACTGCCAGATACCGAGCATGGCGATCCCGAGGATCGCCATCGCCACGAGAATGATTGCGCGCAGGCCCATCTCAGACGGCCGCGACGGCCTTCGCCAGAAGGTCGCGCACCTCACCGGCGACCGCCGTCAGTTCGGCGTTGTCGATCGCCTGCATCGATGCCACCGGGTCGATGGCGCTGACCTCCACGCCGCCCTCGACTTCGCGCAAGATCACGTTGCAGGGCAGCATCGCGCCCACACGCGGCTCGATCCCGATGGCCTGATGCGCCATCTTCGGATTGCAGGCGCCGAGGATGCGATAGGCGGGCATCTCGGCATCGAGCTTCTTCTTCATCGTCGCCTTGACGTCGATCTCGGTCAGGACACCGAAGCCATGGTCCGCCAGCGCCTTGCGCGTGCGGGCGTCGACATCGTCGATACCGGTGTCCGGGATCATGCGATTGATTGTGTAAGCCATTGAGAAGTCCTTTCTCTTATTTTCGAAGATATTTGACCAGCGCCGCTATGGCCAAAACCACCAGCGCGAGGATCAGCAGGCCGAAGAGCCAGCCAAATCCCATTCCGAAACCCATTCCGGAGCCCATGTCGTTCCAGTTCATCATCTCATCCTCCTGATTTTCACCCGTAGGGTACGCCTTTTGACCGGCCCTCACGACAACATGGGGCAGGACAGCTGGGGTCGGTTCCGGCACGTCGGGGCGCCCTGTCCGGACGCCCCACCTGGGTCAGGCTGATGCCGTGACCGCGAACTCGGTCATCATGCCGGTCGCAAGGTGCGGCATGTGATGGCAATGCAGCATCCAGCGCGCAGCCTCGCCGGCGTCGAGGGCGACATCGACCATCGCCATCGGCGGCACGTGAACCGTGTCGCGCAGGGCCCCGGCGACGCGGCGCCCGTTCAGGCCGACGACCTGGAACACATGCCCGTGCAGATGCATCGGGTGGGCCATCATCGACATGTTGTGGAACGACAGAACGACCCGCTCGCCGCTGCGCGCGATGATCGGCTGGTGCTGGCCCCAGATCGCCCCATTGATCGTCCAGACATAGGGCTGCATTGAGCCGCCAAGCATCAGAACATGGCTGCGTTCCACAGGTCGATCCGGCAAGGCATCCAGCGCAATGAGGCGTGCCTCCTGCGCAAGACCGGTGTCGAAAGCGGGTGCTTCGGACTCCGCCACGGCATCCAGGCGCCGGACCTCCGCACCCCGCGAGGCAAGGATCAGGCCGGTGCGCTCCCGCGCGCCTTCGCGCAGGGCGAGGATCGGCCAGGCGCCACCTTCGTTCGGCAGGTCGATCTCGATGTCCAGCCGCTGGCCCATCGCCAGCCCGAACCGCGTGCCCGGGACAAGCTGGACGGCGTGCCCGTCCACCGCGACCAGTCGCGCCTCTACTCCACCGGTTTCGATCCAGAACACCGTCGCCGCGGCGGCATTGATGACCCGAAGCAGGATGCGCCCGCCATGCTCGACCTGCACCACCTCGGGATCCGACAGGGTCCGGTCGTTGGCGAGATAGGCGTCCCAGTCGTAATCGTTCAGGTCCATGGCCATGCCGCCCATCTGGCGGCCCACGCCCATCATCCCGCCCATACCAGACATGTTGCCCATCGGCATGCCGCCCATGGCGCCGTGCCCCATGGCACCATGATTCATACCCTGCATCGCCCCCATGCCTCCCATGAGCGCACCTTGATCGGGCTGCGTACCGACACCTGCGCCGTGCCCCCCGCTGATCTCCTCCAGCACTTCCTCGGGGGCTCGGAAGGAGAAGTCATGCAGGAACATCACGACCTCCTGCCGGTCGGCGGCGACGTCCTCGGCCGAGCGCACGATCAGCGGCGCGGCCAGCAGCTGCATTTCCTGGGTAGGTACGTGGCTGTGCATCCAGTGTGTGCCCGGCCGCGCCTCGAAATCGTAGGATCGAGTCTCGCCCGCCGCGAGTAGCGGCATCGGCATGTCGGGCACACCATCCTGAGCATTTGGCGGAATCTGGCCGTGCCAGTGGATTATCGTGCCCACGCCGAGATCGTTGGTCAGATCGACACGGAACTTCTGGCCGGGGTCGAGGACAAGCCCCTGACCGCCGGGACCGGCAAGACCGAAGACCGTGGCCGCGCGCCCGTTAATGTCGAGCGTCCGGGTTGCAGCGGAGAGGCTGATTGGGGCCACGGTCTGCGCGAAGGCAAGACGGGGCATGTGTGCCGCACCAATGGCGGCAGCACTTGCGGCGAGAAAGCCGCGTCGCGACAGGGTGTTCATGGTCGTCTCCTCGGGACATCCGTCCCGTTCATCAATGCCGATGGGACGCCGCGGGCGTCGGCCCCGGCGCGATCAGAGGAGACGGAACTTGGGAGGTCGTTCGTTCAGTCCTGGTGGATGGCCGACGTGGCTTGCCTCGAACGGGAAGTCATGGCTGACGGGACCGTAGGCGTGTCCGGATTCTCCGACTGGCGATGTCAGGAAGGCCGAAAGACCCGCGCAGACGAACTCGCACATCCCGGCATCGGCCGATCCACAGTGCTGTTCACCTTCACAAACCGGCTGGGCAAGGCCGGGAGAGTGCGTCATCTCGCCGACGTGGATCGCGTGCTCCGGACTGAATTTGAAGCTCATGTGCGCCGCATGTACAGAGGACGCCGTTGTCACCACGGTGATCGCAAGTATGGCTAGCATGGTGACGAGACGGGCGATCATCGTTCTAAGATATGCATTGCTCACGAGAATGTCCATTGTCGCGCGCGCCTCACCGCTGGCACAACGTGGTCTCGGCGGGACGCGGATGATATTCTGCAGTGATCGGGGACAGACGTCTTGGGAAAAACTCTCCGAAATACTGTCGGGATCGGCCTGGTTGTCGGAGGCGTGATCCTTGCGATCTTTACCGGTTGGCATCATGCCGGTACCGCATCCAACTCCGTCGCGTCGGCAGAGGTCATCGCGCAAGGACGGCAGATCTATGCGGATCAGTGCGCCGCCTGCCACGGCGCTGATCTGGAGGGCCAGCCCGACTGGCGCACACAGCTTCCCTCCGGCCGATCGCCCGCACCGCCGCATGACGAGACCGGCCATACGTGGCACCATTCCGACGAGGTCCTCTTCCGTATCGTCAAGGAGGGCACTGCCGCCATCGTCGGTGGCGGATACGAGAGTGACATGCCCGGCTTCGCAGACGTGTTGAGCGACGCGGAGATCCGCGCCGTTCTCGACTTCATCAAGAGCACATGGCCGGAACGCGAACGGGCCTACCAGGAGAACGTGTCGCAGGCGAACTGACTCTCGCCTTGACCGCCGAGCTACCCTAGGCAGAGCGATCCAGATCGTCATGGCGATCATAATCAGGTTCTCGGTCAGGGAGAAGAAGCCGAGCGGCACGTTGCTCGATCCGCCGACCCGGCGCATCGCGCTTTTCGATGTAGACCGCCTTGAAGACCGAAACCGCACTCCGCTTTGGCCCAAGTGGAGGTACTTATCCTGCAGAATCGTGCCGACGACTGTGTCGCGGAAGCCATCCTCAAGCGATCCAGAGGCGCAGCGGCAGAAGTTTCGCGAAATCGCAGGCCCTCTTACAAGGTCCGTCCGTTCAAAGGCAGCCAGAAATAGCATGCCAAATACCCGATCTATTCTAGTCGTTCTCGGCGGCGTTGGCCCCGCCCGGTGTTGCCGGGCGGGACCCGCGCGGGTTCAGTCGCCATTGCGGCGGCTGGGGCGGGACCAGATGAGGCTGTAGCCGTCGCCGTCCTCGTCGTCGAAGAGGTTGGCGTAGATCGGGGCGGTGAAGCTCGGATCGTCGAGCTTGAGGCCGAGATAGTCGCGGCCCTCGTTCGACTGCTTGGACCAGGCGGCCCCGATTTCGGCGCGGCCGACCAGGACGCGGTGGCTGGGAGCGTTCTCGCTGGTCTGGTTGGTCTCCGGGACGATGCGAACGTTCTTGGCCTGCACGTTGAGGGTGACGATTTCGCCGGTGTATTCGTTGCCGGACTTCTTGAAGGTGCCGATGGTTGCCATGGTAGTTCTCCTTGATCGCTGGTTTCGAGCCCGCACCATTGCGGCCTCGATGGCGATCGGAGAGGCCGGAGGCGATCGACGGCGCATCGCGTGCGACCGCAGCGTCAGCGGAGGATGGCGATCCGGCGGGTTTCTTGTCTCGCGAGGAATGGCGGCGCAGCCGGCAGGGGAAGAAACCTGACGGGCGCCATTGCGCCATAGGCGATCGAGGCGCAGCCGGTCTTCGGCCAGATCAGCCCATTGAAGAGGCCGTTTGGAGCGATCGGCTCTCGGGGATCGTTCAAGGAGACAGTAGCGACACCGTGCGCTCAATCTCTTGGCCGGCGAAGGGACACAAATCGTCTGCTGCCCTGCAGGCCAATTCGCTTCGTATCCGGCGCTGCCGCCGGATATGGTTCCACAAGCATCTCCCGTGCATCTCTGGCTGCGCCTGTCGGGACAGCTTATGCCATGCCGTCCGCAGGCGCCGATCCGGGACTGAAATTGAAGATCCGTCCCGCATACCGCATGTCCGACTCCCTCAGGCTTCGATATGGGGCGCGGTGGAAGAGCTCACCTCCCGTCCCTGCCTGCGATGGCGTTCAGACGCTGGCCGCAGTCTGCCCGTCAGGTCCGGTCGAGGCCATGGAGGTCACGCGAACGAAGGCTGTGATCCCGACCGCCACCGCGCCGATCACGGAGAAGACGGTCTGCCAGGTCTCCGATGGCATGAGATGTTTGACGATGCCGTGGGTGGCGTGGAAGCCGGCAATCGCCGCCGGCGCGACGAAGGCGAGCGCGGTGGCGAGTTTCAGCCACATGGGCCGGGCGAACAGGATGAGGTATTGCCCGATGCCGAACACAAGGGCCGCACCGACGAGCCCGACAAGGACGCTGCCGGGCAGGCCTGCGCCGGTCTGATAGGCCCACATTCCGGCCGCCACGCCACCGAGCGCAGGCAAGGCATAGGTGGCGAGCGTGAACAGCAGCCAGCAGATGGCGCCGATTGCAGCGATGGATCCGAGAATCGCAATAATCATGGTGGCGTCTCCGTAAGATGAGATTCAAACGGTCGCGCCTCCACCACCACCATGGCACAACGCAAAATAATACCACGCTCGCTGTTGAGCTGCGAGAGGAAGGTCTGGTCAGATCGTGAGGCCGGCATCCGCATGCTCTGGGATAGTCGGAAGCTCTGATCGTCCCCGCGCGATGTCAGGCTCGCGAACTGCGCATTCCGGCGAGTTTTTCTACTGAAGTTGCTGCCAAGAGTCGTGCGTATTCTTCGCTTTCCATCGGGACTAGTGCAATCCTTCCGTCCCGGTCGTGATGCAGGCCATAGCCATGCTTCTTCACTAGTGGCGAGGCGCGGAGGCAAGCCTTTGGCGTTGAGAAGAAAGTGGCAGCGCTCACCGGACCCTTGCGCTCGTTCTCAACAGCGAGAAGCAATTCATCCGAAGTCATCTCGTAAGGAGCAGCGTTCAGCAGGGCGAATTGGCGTCCCGCAATTGTTCCAGGTTTCGCCGGAGGTGATGCCGCCGTCACGGGACAATCCGCCGATACGGTAATGAGGGTGTCATGATAATTTGTACTATGCATGCGCATCTCCACTCAGAGAAAAAGTAGGAACATATCAGACGAACAGACCGGGTCTTCGATTTCGAATACAAGTATCGGCAACTTTGTCCGCCAAGCGTGCATAGGCCGCGATTCATCCGAACCACCAAACCGGAATGCCGAGCTTGCGGGCCTTGTCGGCGAGGTTCTCCTGAATGCCAGTGCCAGGGAAGACCATGACCCCGATCGGCAGGACGTCAAGCATCTGGTCATTGCGCTTGAACGGTGCGGCGCGGCCGTGCTTCGTCCAGTCCGGCGCGAAACCAATCTGGGCGACATTGCGGTGATCGGCCCACCGGGCGGCAATCTTCTCGGCGCCTTTCGGCGATTTACCGTGCATCAGCACCATGTCGGGATGCTTGGCACGGACCTGGTCGAGCTTGTCCCAGATCAGCTTGTGATCATTGAAGTCGGCTCCACCTGAAACAGCGACCTTCGGCCCTGCGGGCAACAGCACTTCACGCTTGGCCCGTTTGCGCTCGGCGATGAAATCGCGACTGTCGATCATCGCCGACGTCAGTGCACGATGGTTCACCTGCGAGCCGGTGCGTGGCGACCAGGGGGAGCCGGTCGTGCGCAGATATAGTTCGGCGGCGCTGTCGCGGAAAACTTCCAGACTGTCGCGGCGTTGGATTAGGCCTTGTCCGGCCTCGATGAGGCGTTCCAGTTCGACCGCCTTGATTTCGGAGCCGTCCTGTTCGCGCTGCCCGCGCTTCTGCGCCTGTTCGTTGTCGTCGAGCTTGCGCTCAATCCGGTCGGCGGCACGGTGGAATATGTTGACGGTCGACCAGAGCAGATCGTCGAGTTCGCCATCGAGTGCCGTGTCAGCCATGGTTGCGATGAGGGCGTCGAAGATGTCGGAGACAGCGCCTGCGATAACGTTGTCTTCCGGGACGAGGCGCGGGTCCGGGCCGTGCCCGTCGTGGCGGTAGCCGTAGAGCTGCAGTTCGCTCAGTGCATGCTCGGTCGGAGAGGCTTGGTGGTGCGGCTCGAAGATATCGTCGTCTTCATGTGCCATGGTGATGCTCCCTTGTCGGTTGGCCGCGCCCGCCGCGGCCTTCATGGCGCCGGAAGACGGCGGGCGGTCCGGTCCTGCACCCGGGAGCGGCAGCGGACGGGCCGGAGCGTGAGCGGAGGATGGCGGAGGCCGGCGATTTTGCCTCGCGATGGAAAGCGGCCGATAGGCCGCGCCGGAAAATCGTCGGCCGCAGCCGTTGCCGGCCCGGCCCGGTTGCCGTCCGGTCGCCCTCTGAAGAAGGCCGGGGCGCGGCCCTCTGCGACATCGATGGGAGAGCCCGCGCGTGACGGCGGCGACACCGGCCCCGCCACGCCGTTTCCTGTTCAGGCCAACTGAGCGGTCTTCAGAAAGCGTGCGACATCCTGCGGGGCGAGTTGGACCCGAACCGATGCCGTGAGCGCATCCAGCCCGCGCATGCGCAGATCCTCGTTGAGATCGCCAAGCATCGGTGAGAGCGGCCGTGCCTCGATGCCGAGCGCATCTGCCCGTTGGACGAGGGTATCCCGCGCGCCGTCGCCCGCCGGATCGTCGTCGCGCACGATGTAGAGCCGGCGTAGCGTGTCCGGGAACAGGATGGCGGCGAGATGGGCTGCGGAGAGCGCGGCCGCCATCGGCATGTCGGGCAGGACGCATCGTAACGACAGCATGGTCTCGATGCCTTCGCCGGCGGCCATGATCTCGCCCGCCACGCCGAAGCGCACCGCATTGCCGAGGAGGTCGCCCATTGCCCGTCGCGGCGTGTCGATCGGCGCCTTGCCGAGCCTCGCCTCGCTGAACCCGTTCGGATCGAGCCAGGTGCGATGGGCGCCCGTCTGGTGTCCGTCGAGATCGGTGACCGACGCGATCACGGCCGGCCAGGTCTCGGTCGGCGCATGATCGTCGGGCCGGTAGTAGCAGCGCGGATGGAAGCGCAGCGATCCGGCTCCGTGCAAAGCCGTAATGCCGCGATTACGCAAATACGATTCCGCAAGCGTGCCCGTGATCGGCCGGGCCATCGAAAACAGCCGCTTCGCCGCGAGCGGCGCACCCGTTGGTGCCGGCGTCTTCCGTCCACATCGTGGTGCGGACTGCGGTTCGGGATGCGGTAGAGCGAGGAAACGCCGCGCCTCGTCGGCGACGTCCTTGAATTCGAGAAGGCCGCAGCTTTCGCGGATGACATCAAGGAGATCGCCATGCTCGCCCGTCGCGGCATCGGTCCATTTGCCCGCCGCGCCCTTGCCGAATTCGGGACCGACGAGGCGCACGAACATCGAGCGCCCTGGCGTATTGCGAACATCACCGACCATCCAGTAACGGCCCTCGCGCCGTCCGGCAGACAGGTATTCACGGCACACGGCCTCGGCTTGTCGGCCGAGACGGTGTGCGAGTTCGGATGCATCACGGATCATCATGTAGCCTCCCGCTCGGCGACGCGCTCGATCGGAAAGCGCTCCAGAAGCATGGCAAGGATCGCGGGGCCTGAGCCATCGGTTGGGACGAACAGGCGCAGCTTCCAGGAGATGATTTCGCCGAACAGGCCATAGGCCTTGAGGCGTTCGCGCATCGTGTCGGTGAAGCCGGTGAGCTCGATGCGGTTCGCTCCCATGACACGGGCACGGCGAAGCTGCAGCCCCTCGGCGAGGTCGAGGATCGTGCGACCGTCCATCAGCGTGGCGAAGGCGTCGTCGGGGGCGAGCGCCGTGCTGCCGGTATCGGTGGCGTTCGCCGCCCAGGCCGGAGAGACCTTGCGGCCGATGATCTGCTCGCCGGTGTCGGTCTGCAGCCGGTAGACGCGCGTCGACTCGTTCGGCAGGCGCTTCCAGATCGGCAGCAGGAGGCCGGCGACCATGTGGATGGTGCTGTCGGTGAACTCAGACACCGATGCGACTTCCGCCTCCCAGGCTTTGGTGAACGTGGCGCGATCGGCCTCCACCCAATGGGTGTCGCCCATCATGGCAACCGGCACATTGGTCGCTTCCATCGGCCGGATCAGCCGCACGCGTCGTTCGACCGAGCCGTCATCATTGATGAGGCTGGTGGTGGGGACGCGGACCGCAGCACGGCCGGAGCGCTCATTGACCAGCAGGCAGGCGCGCGGATCGGCGAGATGGTCGAACGCGTCATCGAGCGTGACCGGGCGGTTGCGCTCGCGCTGGGCAATGGTCAGCAGCGTCGTCTCCGCGCCAGTCGCGGCATGGGTGTGGATGGTCCGGCGCTCGAGAACGGTGAAACGTTCCGCGCGCAGTGTCTCCAGTCCAACGTCGTAGGTGCCGCTGACGATTGCGCCTTCGATCCGCGCGGCGAGAAGCTGCTCGAAGCGCGCGAACAGGATGTTCTGCAAATCGATGGTGAGCGCCAGGAGCCGGTTCAAAAAGGTGGTGATCGGCGGCAACTCGTCCTTGATGCCGCTGGCGTCGGTGAGCTTGAGGCCGGTCACCTCCTCGAAGGTTTGGAGCGGACAGCCCTCGACCTTGCCTGCGACGATCAGGAGATAGAGCCGACGCAGCGCATCGCGCGCATAGGGGCTTTCGAGATTGTCCTCGGCGCGGAACAGTCCCTGACCGCCGGTCTGGCGCTGGCCGCGCGTGATGGCGCCCAGGGTATCGAGGCGGCGGGCGATCGTGGAGAGAAAGCGTTTCTCCGCCTTCACGTCAGTGGCGACCGGCCGGAAGAGCGGCGGCTGTGCCTGATTGGTGCGGTTGGTGCGCCCCAGGCCCTGGATCGCGGCGTCAGCTTTCCAGCCCGGCTCCAGCAGATAGTGCACGCGCAGCCGCCGGTTCTTCGCTGCGAGATCGGCATGATAGGACCGCCCGGTGCCGCCGGCATCCGAGAAAACCAGGATACGCTTGGCGTCGTCCATGAAGGCGGTGGTTTCGGAGAGGTTGGCGGCGACGGCGCGGCCTTCCACGGCGAGGCGATCACCCTTGCGGACGATGCGGCGAGAGCGGCCAGTAACCTCGGCCACCTCATCGGTGCCGAAGCGCTGGATGATCTGGTCGAGCGCGCCGGGCACGGGCGGCAGCGAAGCAAGCTTTTCGATCAGCCGGTCGCGCCGGGCGACGGCCTCGCGGCTTTCGACGGGCTGGCCGTCCCGGAACACCGGCCGCGAGCACAGATTGCCTTCGCTGCCGGTGAAGGGCTCGTAGAGCTGCACCGGGAAGGAGTGCGCCAGATAGTCGAGCACATATTCGCGCGGCGTGATGTCGACCTGGACGTCGTTCCAGTCCTCGGTCGGGGTCTCGGCGAGACGCCGTTCCATCAGGGCCTCGCCGGTCGAGACGATCTGGATGACGGCGGCATGGCCGGCGGCAAGGTCGGCGTCGATGGAAGCGATCAGCGACGGCGTTTTCATCGCCGTGATGAGGTGATTGAAGAAGCGCTGCTTGGCGCTTTCGAAGGCGGACCGCGCGGCGGATTTCGCCTGCGCATTCAGCGTGGCTCCACCGCTTTCTGGGCTGCCGGTGACATTGGTCGCCTGCATGGCGGCGTCGAGATTGTTGTGAATGATCGCGAAAGCGCCGGCATAGGCGTCATAGATGCGGCGCTGCTCGTCGGTGAGCTGGTGCTCGACAAGCTCATATTCGACGCCTTCATAGGAGAGCGAGCGGGCCTGATAGAGGCCAAGCGCCTTCAGATCGCGCGCCAGCACTTCCATCGCCGCGACCCCGCCATCCTCGATTGCCTCGACGAATTCGGCGCGGGTGGCGAAGGGGAAATCCTCGCCGCCCCACAGGCCGAGCCGCTGGGCATAGGCGAGATTGTGGACCGTGGTGGCGCCGGTCGCCGAGACATAGACCACGCGCGCATCGGGCAGTGCATGCTGCAGGCGCAGCCCGGCGCGGCCCTGCTGGGAGGCGGCCTGGTCGCCGCGTTCGCGCTTCGATCCGGCGGCGTTCTGCATGGCGTGGCTTTCGTCGAAAATGATTACTCCATCGAAGTCCTTGCCCAACCAATCGACGATCTGCCGGACCCGCGAAACCTTCGATCCGCGCTCGTCGGAGCGCAGCGTGGCGTAGGTCGTAAAAAGGATGCCCCGCGAGAGGCGGATCGGCGTGCCCTGGCGAAAGCGCGAGAGCGGCGTGACCAGGAGTCGCTCCTGGCCGAGCGCCGTCCAGTCGCGCTGCGCGTCCTCGATCAGCTTGTCGGACTTGGAGACCCAGACGGCGCGCCGGCGGCCCTTGAGCCAGTTGTCGAGCAGGATGCCGGCGACCTGGCGGCCCTTGCCGGTGCCGGTGCCATCGCCGAGAAACCAGCCGCGCCGGAAGCGGACAGCGCCGTCCTGATCATCCGCGGCCGCGGTGACGACATCGCAGGTCTCATCGACGGTCCAGGCGCCGGCGAGGTGCTGACTGTGGGCTTCGCCCGCATAGATCACGCTTTCGAGCTGGGCGTCGGACAGAACGCCGGTCTCGACGAAATCTGCCGGCAGATGCGGACGATAGCTCGGCTTTGGCGGGGCGACCGAGGCCATGGCCGCGGATTGCACGAGCTTGGTCGGATGCGCCTGAGACCCGGGAATACGGATCGACTGAAGTGCGTATCCTTCATAAAGCGCATCTGTGAGCCGCGCGCCCAGCGGCGGTGTCCAGTCGATGGTCTCGTAGTCGAGCGCTACACCCTCCGGCGCGGACAGGATCGGCGCCGGCGTGGTATCGACCCGCCTGGAGATCGCTCCGTTCAGGAGAGCCGGGCGGTTCACATGCGGGGAGCCTGTCGGCAGCGCTACGGGCAAACGCGGCGGCACGAGCGCCTGGACCCAGGCGAGCAGCGTGGCCGCATCGGCCGCGATACCCGGCGATGCGGGAAACACGGCTGGATCGTCGGCCGCGATCTTGTCGATCACCGTCAGTCGCGTGTCGATGGTCGTGCCGTGGCGCGCGTAAACCGCGCCATCGATGGCGGCTGTGAAGACGACGCGGCCGCTTTGCTGCAGGCGGACGAAGGCGTCCCGCCATCTGGGTGCACCGGGCGCGAGGCTGGCGCCGGTGATGGCGACGAGCCGCCCGCCGGGCGCCAGACGCGCCAGCGCCGAGGCGACATGGCGATAGGCGGTGTCGGCCATGCGGCCCGACACGTTTGCCATTGCCGAGAATGGCGGGTTCATCAGCACGACGCTGGGCACGATGTTGGCGTCCAGATGATCATCGATCTGGGCTGCGTCGAAGCGCGTTACGAACAGAGCCGGGAAAAGAGAAGACAGGAGGTGGCCGCGCGTCTCGGCGAGCTCGTTGAGGCGGAGGGCGCCCCCGACGATCTCGGCGAGAATGGCGAGCAGGCCGGTGCCGGCGGACGGCTCCAGCACGATGTCGTCCGCCGTGATGGCGGCGGCCGCCGCCGCGGCAAAGCCGAGCGCGAGCGGCGTCGAGAATTGCTGAAAGACCTCGCTCTCTTCGGAGCGGCGCGTGTGCGAGGGCAGAAGATCGGCGATCTTTGCGAGCAGCGACAGCGCGGCGTCCGGAGATCCGGCTTTGCGCAAAAGCGCCTTTCCGTATTTGCGCAGGAACAGGACCGCCGCGCCCTCGCAGGCATCGTAAGCTGTCTTCCAGTCCCATACGCCATCGGTGTCGGAGCCGCCGAAGGCGGCATCCATCGCGGCGCGCAGGGCCGGCGCATCTATGCGGCTGCCTTGTTCGAGATGCGGCAAGAGAAGCTGGGCGGCCTCGACCAGGGCGGGCGTGGAATTGGCCGGGAAGAGCGGTTTGCCGGCGCTGGCGCGCGCCGCCGTTGAAGCGAGTTGTGTCATGGAGGGAACCTCGGGAGAGCGGGAACGGGACGAGCCGGCCGGCGCTCTCTCTCGGACCGCACCGGCTCAAACCCATCGTCCCGGCCTGTCTCTCCCTCTCACGGCGCCTCCGGTTCCGGTGGGAGATAGGCGTCGTGGGGATTGCCCTCGGCGAGATGTCCGAACGGCGTGAAGAGAAATTCCTCGCCGTCCCGACCGACGGCGCAGACGACATAGCGCGGAGCGCCGGTCGCGGCGTCGGTGCATTCGAGCAAAGCGAGATTGCCGTCGGCGGCCTCACGCAGCAGCGTCTGGAACTTGGCGCGGGCATGATCGGGAATGCTCATGGCCGGCCTCCCTTGATCGTATCGTCGAGCCAGCCATGCGTGCCGATCCAGGCGACCGTGTCGCGGCGTCCGAGATCGAGTACATGCGCGCCGCCGCTGAAGGCGTTCACCCGTGGACGCGAGCATGTGTTCGCCCATCGAAATCCCCAGCGGCCGGTGAGCGCGCAAGCGTCCGCGCAGCGCAGAACAAAGTCGATGACGCGTTGCGGATCGCCGGTGCCGTCGTCCCGCATCCAGAGGTTCGAGCCTCCATGGGCGGGATCGAGCGACAGGAGAAAGCCATCGGAGGGCGGGTCTTCCGCGGCGCCTTCCGCACAAAGGTCGTTGTACAAATCCAGCGCGCGGGCGGCGTTGTCGGGCGTGCCAACATCGAGCAGGCACGAGAAGTGCGTGAAGTAGTCAGCCATAGCGGGCTCCTGAAACGAGAAAGCCCGGCGCGATGGCCGGGCATTGAACAAGATTGGCGGGATGGTGCGGGACGGCCGGAGCCGCCCCGTCCTCGGTTCATTCGGCCGCGACGGTCTGCGGATCGTCGGCGCCGTCGGCTTCGGTGTCCTCCTCCTCGGCGAGGAACGCCGGAAGTGCGTCGGACTCGGCCCCGTCATCGCCGGCGTTGACGTCATCGGGTGTGGAGAGGCGCAGCGGCTCCGGAAGCCAGCCGCTGCCGGCGAGGAGCCGTTCGGCCTCCTTCGCCATGTCCGGCTTCTTCAGATGATCGATGAGTTGCGCGGTCTCTTCGCCCTTGGCCTCGCGCACCGCATCGAGAATGCGGGGCTTGGTCACGCGGCCGAAATAGTTGTCGACCGTCGGCCGCCAGCCAACCTCGACCATGTCGAGGCCCACGGCGCGGGCGAGCCGATTCGCCTCGTGGATGCGCTGCTGCACGCCATGAGAGGTGGGACCCGCACCGTAGGGATTGGCCTTCTCGTAGAGCGCGTTCACGCCGAACGAGACGCAATGGGCGAGCAGCGCCAGGCGGCTTGCCTCGTCGAGCCCGTCGATCTTCGCCCAGAGCGCCTCGTCATCGGTCGGCAGGTCGGCCTGCCAAGCGTCCTGCCGCTCGTCGACGGATTTGGCGGACGGGCTGTCCTTCAGATCGTCGGCCTGAACGGGGAAGAACACGTGGCGGACGGACGCTTCGAGGCAACCGGTCGAGGAGGTGTGCCGGAAGGTATCGCGCACCAGTTTGTGAAGGAGCGCCGTCAACGCGACATGCGGATTGTTCGCCAGAGCGTCTCGCAGGGCGAGCGTGCGATGCGCCGTGAGTTCGGTCACGAGCCGCTCGGGCAGTGGCTTGACCGCGTCGTCCTCCTCATCAGGGCTCTCGGCCTCACCGCCCACGGTGATCACGGTGCGCTGCGCGGCACCGCCGGGATCGCTCACCGCGTCCCCATCGACGCCCGCGCCGGTGTCACCGGACTCGGGCGCCTCGTCCTCGGGACGGACATAGCCGCGATCGACCGAAAGCTGCCCATCGTGCCGGATGCTGACGAAGGCGCCGGCACGCTCGATCTCGGCAGGGTCATAGCGCATCGGCCGATCCTCGAAGGCCGCCAGCGCCGTCTCGATCTCACCGAGCCGCGTGTCCACCTCCTCGGGCAGTTCGTCGGCCTCGGCATGTTCGGATTCGAGCCGGTCGAACTCGTCACGCAGCGCCTCGCGGCTCGTGCGCTCTTCGTCGGTCAGATCGACCGGCGTGCCGGTGAGCTGCCGGAGCCCATGCGTATGGCCATAGGGAAAATCGGGCGCGACTTCGATCCACTTCCAGCCTTCGCCGGCAATGGTTTCCGCCTCGGCCTTGAGCTTGTCGGCGACGAGCCGTTCGAGCAGTGGCACATCCTCGATCCAGCCACCATCATCGTCCTGGAACAGGTCGCGCATGACGGAGCCGCCCGCCTCCTCATAGGCGTCGACGGTGACGAAGCGCACGCGCCGGTCGGACACGCGAGCTGTGTTCTCCGTCAGCATGCGGCGGATCTGATAAGGTTCCTTCGACCAGCTATGTTCGATCGCCTCCCAGACCTGCTCCTGCCGCACAGGATCGGCGGAAACGGTGAAGGCCATGAGCTGTTCCAGCGTCAAGCCGTCCTCGGCATAGATGTCGAGCAGCTTTTCGGAGACGGAGACGAGCTTGAGCCGCTGCTTGACGATGTTGAGCGAGACGAAGAAACGCGCGGCGATCTCTTCCTCGCTCAGACCCTGCTCGCGCAGGGTCCGGAAGGCGCGAAACTGATCAAGCGGATGCAGCGGCGCGCGCTGAACGTTCTCGACTAGCGAATCCTCCTCGGCCGAAATCTGGCTGCCCGCCTCGCGTACGATGCAGGGCACGGGCGTGGTCCTGGCGAGCCGCTTCTTCCTGGCGAGAAGTTCGAGCGCCCGGTAGCGGCGGCCGCCGGCGGGAATCTCGAACATGCCGGTCTCGCTGCCGTCGCTCTCCACGACCGGGCGGACGTTGAGGCTCTGCAGGAGACCGCGACGGGCGATGTCCTCGGCCAGTTCCTCGATCGAGACGCCGGCCTTGACCCGCCGGACGTTGGACTGGCTGAGCACCAGCTTGTTGAAGGGGACGTCGCGCGAGGCGCTGAGGGTGATCTTCTGACTGGCGGTTGCCATGGTGAGTTACTCCGCGACGGGCGCCGAGAGCCTTTCTCTCGGCTTCCAACCCGTCACGGAAAAGGGCGCAGCCCTCTCACTCTTCTGTCTGGTGGCGGCGGCGAGAAGATCGAGCCGATATGGCGGAACGGACGTCAATGTCCGCCTCGCAGAGACGCGGCAGCGATTGTGAGCAGCCGTTCGCTCTCCACGATGCTCCCCGCCTGACGCGCCGCCTCGGCATAAACCGATAGCGGGAATGCGGCTTCGAACAGGATGTCCCGTTCGATACCCATACCGAAGGGCAGGCGCACCGATCTTAGCTCGGACAGGCTGAAGCTGCCGAGCTCTGGACAGCCGAAGCCGAGATCGGCGAGACCGAACAGCGTGTCGCCGTCGGGTTCCATTTCGGTGATGAGCCAGGTGCCGGCGCCAATGGGATTGAAGAACTTGACAACCGGCACATGGTCGACATCGCGCTGCCGACCATTGGCGAACAGCCGGTCGCGAAGGTTGTCGGTCAGGAGGATCATGCCACCCTCCTGTCAAGGGGGCGTTCTTCCTCATCGCGCTGCTGGTCATGTCCAGGCAGGAAGCTCAGAAGCCAGTCGGCGGCCTTGCTCGCCTGCGAGGCGGCGCGGACGATGGCGCGATTGTCTTCGCGCAGAACCTCCAGCCAGGATCCGATGTAATCGGCATGCCGGACCGTCGGCTTGATGCCGAGCGAGGCGCAGCAGAAGGCGGCGTTGATCTCGGCGATGAGCTCCTCAAAGGCGTATTTCTTCGACCCGAAGGAGCCGGAGAGATCACGGTTGAGCCGGTGGGGAGCGCCGCTGGCATGCCCGAGTTCGTGCAGCGCCGTGCGATGCCAGTTGATCGGCTCGAAATAGGCCTGCGGCGGCGGCACCTGCACATAGTCGTGCGCCGGCACATAGAAGGCGCGATCGCCGCCGATCCGGAAATCGATACCGGTGGCTTCGATCAGCGCCTCGACGCGCGGTTCGATCAACCCCGTCGGGACCGGCGGCGCTGCGGTCGCGACATCCTCGGGCAGGTTCTCGCATTGGTCGGTGTTGAAGACCGTGAAGCGCTTCAGGAACGGGATCGCCTGGGCTTCCTCGCCGGTCTCGCGCGCGCGCCGCTTCTCGTCTTCGGGCACGAAGCGGTCGGCATAGACGACGGTGGTGCCGCGCTCGCCCTTCATGACATTGCCGCCGAGCGACAGCGCCTGGCGAAATGTGAGCCAGCTCTGGCCCGTGAAGCCACGTTTGATTACCGCGCCCCACAGGAGAAGCACGTTGATCCCGGAATAGGTTCGGCCGGTCGAGGCGTTCTTCGGAAGGCCGAGCGGTGCTTTCGCCGCCGCCGTGCCCCATGGCTGGACCCAGGGCACCCGGCCGGCTTCCAGCTCGGTGATGATCTTGTCGGTGATCTCGGAATAGAGATTGGACCGGTCGCGCCTGGCGCCGGCGTTTCGCTTGTGTCTGGACATCGCGGTTCTCCGCGACGGGCGCCAAGGGCCTCTCCCTCGGCTTTCAACCCGTCACGACAAACCGGTCCGCACTCTCACTCTCGGGGCGTTGCGGGGTGTCCCCGCAGAAGGGGTCGGGCGAGACTACAGGCTCGGCCGCAGGGGAAGGCCTTCCTCTCCCGGGGTTTTCCACGTCGCGGTCCATGCGCTTCCAGCCAGCGGCGCGGTGGCTTCCCATCAGCCGATCCAACAACCTCGTTGGTCTTTTCCTTTACGGCCCCACGTGATACAAAACCTCGCACTATGGATGTTGAAGTGCGAGAGTATGTATCTATGCCTCAGGCCCGGCCCCAGCGCGAGATAGCCCGCGATCTCCTCGCGGCGCGTGGGATTCTGCGCCTAGCGGAACTCAGGGATGCCGGCGTGACCGCCGCAACCGTCAGCCGTATGGAAAAGGATGGCGAGGTCATCCGCCTGGCGCGCGGGCTCTACCAGCTTGCCGACGCAGAGCTCGACGCAAACCATAGCCTCGCCGAAGCGGCCAAGCGTTTCCCCAAGGGCGTGATTTGCCTCGTCTCGGCGCTCGCCTTTCACGGACTCACGGATCAGCTTCCCAAGAAGGTGTGGATGGCGATCGGTCGGAACGACTGGGCGCCGAAACCGAGCGACATGCCGATCCGTGTGCTGCGTTTCTCGGACGATCTGCTTGCTGAAAGCGTCGAGACGCATGTGATTGAAGGCGTATCGGTCAAGATATTTGGCGTGGCGAAGACCGTTGCTGACTGCTTCCGGCATCGCGGCAAGATCGGTCTTCCTGTCGCGCTTGAGGGCCTGCAGGAAGCCCTGCGTCAACGTAAAGCCACGCCGGCCGAGATCGCCAGGGCTGCTGATACAGGCGGGGTCGGCACGGTGATCCGCCCCTATCTGGAGGCGCTGACCGCCAATGGCTAAGGAGATGGAAAATATTGGCGCCTCGGTGCGCGCGCGGCTCCTCAACCTATCCAAGGCGAACGGGCAGAGCTTCAATCTGGTGCTCACGCGCTTCGCGCTGGAGCGCCTTCTGTTCCGGCTTGAGCGCTTCGCAGAGAGCTGTGACGAGCTTGCCGTTGAGGGGCCGCATCACGGCAGGGAACGATGAGTCGACCATCCAAAAAGCATCACTTCGTTCCTCAGGCCCAGCTTAGGCACTTTGCCGCCGATCCAGAACGGCGCTCCATCTATGTTTTCGCCAAGCGGTCCGACCGGTCCTTTCTGACGTCGATTGCCAATGCTGGCTCCGAGAACGACTTCAATACGGTGAACCTGGGCGACACCAAATGGAACTTCGAGGACCTGTTCCAAGAGGTCGATGCGCGCTCCGCCCACCTCGTCGCCGAAACCGTCTCGCGACGCTCGCTGGCGTGGATGACGGCGGATGATCGCATTGCACTGGCCGATTTCTTCGCGACCCAAACGCTGCGGACGCATTTCAGCCGCACGGGACCAAAGCACCTGGCCGGCCAATTGCGGAAGATGACGCGCCAGGTCGGCTATGACCCGGATGCCGATCCGCAAACGGCCATGCCCTCTGACGCGGCAGTGAGGCTTGGTGCTGTCAAGGCGTTCCTTGAACGAGAAGGTCACACCGTCGCGCTACTTGGTCTTCATCCCGCCCTTTATGCGAGCGACGGCGAGCATCGCTTCATCATCTCGGACCATCCGGTCAGCCGCATCAACGCCTTCCCCTATGGAGATGTCGGGCTCACGTCGCCGGGCGTTATGGTGATGCTGCCGGTTTCGCCTGGCCTGACGCTTGCCCTGCATTGCCCGACGATTGTCCAGCGTTACGAACTGGCGGCCAGCGCGGATCTCGAGCCTGAGCGCAGGGCAAGAATGATCCGCTATCGGGATGGCCTGCGGTCCGGTGAGGCGATCGCCATCGATGGCGACATGGTGCGTTACCTTAATGGTCTCCAGGTCTCGCAAAGCGCGGGCTATCTTTATGCCGACACTGATGCGTTCGACTTCGCACGCCAGATTCTAGGGAAGGACGAGGACCTGCGGAGCGTCGAGACGCATACCGAACTCGGAGAGATGGGGCATGCGCCTCCACCGCGATCGGGCATGCCGATAGGAATGCACCTCGTCATCTTCGGTCCCGTCGATCACTGCGCGCTAGCGATCGAAGAGATCGACGAGAGTGGTGAAGGCCTGACGGCACGAACCAGACAGGTCGATCTGCTTGCCCAGGTCGCTGCAGGCACAGGCATGTTGCGGGTCGAACTCTATGTCGATCGGCAGCTGAGGCGTGGGATGGGTCAAGCGATGGTGGAGCGCTTTGGCGAACCGACATCCGGCTGGTTTCGTGTTGTTCACCGCGATCCGAGCCTGAGATCGCTCAGCGTTCAGCTCGACGCCGGTCGTCGTTGAGATCGCGCGGTGACGGCAGAGCGCTTCAGAATCCGGTCGAGATCGGCGTAGCTGAAGGCTGGGGCACGGCCGATCAGGAACGACGGCGCGAACACGTCGATCACCTTCTGACTTGGTTGCAAGGATTTGCGTAGCTCGCGCCGGACCTGTTTCAGTTGCGCGCTGGACGGGTTGACGATGCCGTCGCGTCGCAGGACGGTCGTGACCATGCGCTCCAGGCGATCCTGTCGCATGCGCCCGATGCAGTAGGTGCGGATGTACCGCAACAGCGCCTGCAGAAACAAACCCTGGCAGTGAAACGACGCCATGACCTCGCCCAGCGTCGCCTTGAATGCGGCCGTCACATTCGACGTGCGGTTCATCTCCCGATAGAAGGCCAGGGTTTGCGCCTCAAGGAAGCCGACGCTGATTTCCGCCGGCGGCGCGCAGAAAAGGTAGGCCGGAACGGGTTGTTTAAGGCTCACCTGTTTGTAGAGATGCAGGCCGAAGCACAGCGCAAAGATGCAGGTGAGATTGTTGGCCGTCGCAACATTGAGGGTCCGGAGATCGCCAATGACCTCGCCCCAGCCGACACGTTCGCCGCTGGGCGCAAGCAGGAGGCCCTCGGCAACTGTTCCGTGAGCATCGACGTGGAGCACCGGCCTCAATCCCTGCTCGGCCCTTGCCGTCAACTGCCTGAAGAGATCGCTCAGTTCGGCGCGATCGCGAACGCCATGTTCGAAGACCGGGAAACCGCCGGCGGTGGCGAGGCCCTCAAGATCTTCGAGGATGCGCCGACTGGGTCCCATCTCGTGTCCCGGTAGCGAGTGGATCCAGACAATTGCGTTGGTCTGCAACGTTTCCGAGATCGTGAGTGCGGTGTCTGAATACGATATCATTCTAGTGGATTGACCGAGACGGAAGAGTCCGTTGGAGGATTCCGTTTGGCGCCGGCCTGTGCTTGTCTGGCGCATGCGCAACGGGATCACGTTCACCCTCGGCGAGGCGGACCAGCAGCGGCTTGACGCCCTGGTCGCGGATCGCAATACTCCGCAGAAGCACGTCTGGCGCGCCCGGATCGTGCTCATGAGTGCCGACGGCGTCGGCACCCACGCCATCATGGCCGAGACCGGCACGGCGAAGACCACCGTTTGGCGCTGGCAGGCCCGCTTCATGGCGGAAGGCGTCGACGGGCTGCTGCGCGACAAGACGCGGCCCCCGGGCAAGGCTCCCGTTGCAGAAGACAGGGCATCGGCCGTGATCGCCATGACGCTGAAGCCGCCGCCCCATGAGGCCACCCACTGGACCGCGCGGGCCATGGCCAAGGTCGCGGGACTGGCGGTCTCCACGGTGCAGAAGATCTGGAAGGCCCATGGCCTGGCACCCCATCGCTGGCGGCAGTTCAAGCTCTCCAACGATCCCGCCTTTGCCGAGAAGCTGCACGATGTGGTCGGGCTCTATGTCAGCCCGCCGGCCCATGCCCTGGTGCTGAGTATCGACGAGAAATCGCAGATCCAGGCGCTCGACCGCACCCAGCCCGGGCTGCCGCTGAAGAGGGGCCGCGGCGCCACCCTGACCCACGATTACAAGCGCAACGGCACCACCACGCTGTTCGCCGCGCTCGATGTCCTCACCGGCGCGGTGTTCGGACGGAACATGCAGCGCCACCGGCATCAGGAATTCATCCGCTTCCTCAACGCCCTCGAGCGCGATATCCCGGCCGGCAGGCTCGTTCACGTCATCCTCGACAACTATGCCGCCCACAAGCACGAAAAGGTGCGGGCCTGGCTTGACCGCCATCCGCGCTGGACCTTCCACTTCACGCCCACCTCCAGTTCCTGGCTGAACGCGGTCGAGGGCTTCTTCGCCATCCTGACGCGCCGTCGGCTCCAGAATGGTGTCTTCCGATCCGTCGTCGATCTCCAGGCCGCCATCAACCGATTCATCGGCGAACACAACCAGACACCGAAGCCCTTCATCTGGCGCGCCGATCCAGACGCGATCATCGCCGCACGGAACCGAGGGTTCCAAGCGTTGGAGTCAATCCACTAGAATAGCCGCAGGAGTTCGTTTTGCTCAACGTTGGGAGTTTGGGCGCAGCTGCCTGGGGGCGCTCGCAGCGTCGGGGCGCGGCATGACACAATTCAGGAGTTATGCAAATCGCTTGAAATGGGGCTTCAAACGCATGGATGGGCAATTAGTGCCCATAGTCAAAGCAATGAAGTAGATATAATTTTGTAAAGATGCAATAATTTAATGCAATGAAGCGCGTGTCTAAACTCCTGAGTTCTGCAATCCGGATATCTCCGGCACACTTGTTATTTCAATATATTTTGCTGTTCCGGCGATGTACGCGGAATGTCCGGAACAGCGAACGGGGTTCAATATTTAGATGGACCCTCGGGCGGGCTGCGCGGTCGTGCGGGGATTCAAGGTCTGAATTGCCACGCGGAGCGTACAGCAACCTCCAAATCAATCTGCTTCAGCTGAAGTATGTGGCCGCCCTTTGCCTGATCGTGAGCCTGGCTGCGCCCGCGGCCGCGGAAGACGCCTGGGTGCCCATAGCGACCATCTCGGAAACGATGGGCAACCAGAGCCAGCGTGTGTGCGTGGGCGGCAGCGGCACGGATGTGGGCTGCCCGAGCGCAGCACCGCTGCTTGACGCCTCTTCCGGCCTGCTGACCGTGCCCGGTGACCTCCAGGTCAACGGGCAGTTGCTGGTCAGTGGCAGTGCCATCACCATGAGCCTCGACGACCTGACCGATGCTCACGCCGACAATGTCAGCCGAACCGTGTTTGCCGGTGAACGGGCTGGCGACAGCAACACTGGCACAAACACCAGTGGCTTCGGTTACGCGGCGCTTGAAGAAAATTCTGGTACGCTTTCAAGCGGTTTTGGGTATGCATCTCTCC
Source organism: Amorphus sp. MBR-141 (assembly GCF_053628695.1). NCBI lineage: Bacteria > Pseudomonadati > Pseudomonadota > Alphaproteobacteria > Hyphomicrobiales > Amorphaceae > Amorphus > Amorphus sp. MBR-141. Next base: position 2,598 of record NZ_JBRJGW010000024.1, on the reverse strand, counting down.
AAGAAAATACAGGCTATGGCGTCAATGGGTTTGGATATGAGTCGCTCAAATACAACTCAGGCAGAGACTCTAATGGCTTTGGGACAGCCGCCCTTTCTAATAACACCGGAGACAGCTCTAGCGGTTTTGGCTACAAGGCCCTACAACACAATACCGGTGAACATGCCAATGGATTTGGATACGCTGCGCTCGCCAACAACACTGGCAGCTTCTCCAACGGCGTGGGTTACAGTGCTCTTGCTAACAATACAGCCGAATACGCCAACGGCTTTGGCCACAGAACGCTAATCAGCAACAGCGGCGTCTATGCAAACGGTTTTGGTTATCAATCCCTCGCCTACAACACCGGCGATTATGCAAGTGGTGTCGGGGCATTTGCTCTCCAGAACAACACTGGGAACCATGCCAATGGATTTGGATACGCTGCGCTCCAAAATAACACCGGAGCCAGCGCTAACGGGGTGGGATATTTAGCCCTACAATACAATATTGGCTATTATGTAAATGGTATTGGGCACGGTGCCCTTCGGTTAAATGCAGGAAATGACAATACAGCCATTGGCCATGTGGCCGGTTACAATGCCACTTACTACATCACCGGCTCCAATAACACGTTCCTCGGCGCCAGATCTACGTATGAGGACGTCGGCACCTCCTCCACCATCGCCAATTCAACCGCCGTCGGGGCGAACATCACGCTCACCCGCTCCAACACCGTGGTGCTGGGCAACGGCGCCAATGTGGGGATTGGCACCACTGCACCAGGCACCGAACTTGAAGTCGTCGGCACCATCAGTGCCACCAACTTCGTCGGCGACGGCTCCGGCCTCACCAACCTGTCGGTGTCCGGCGACCGCATCACCTCCGGCACCACCGTCGTCACCGCTAACACTACCGGATACATCAGCCTCACCACCGGCGGCACCACCACCGGCTACTTCGACACCGCCGGCCGCCTCATCGTCCCCGGCATCTCGGTCACCACCGCCAACGGTATCTCCGCCACCAACGGGCTTTTCGCCAACCTGGCTATTGGAGGGTATTCAGTCGCTCCCGTTTCCTCCACCCGTTTGCTCGTGAATAGCAATGGATCTACGCACGACAAGCTTATCGAAGTAACCGGAAGCGGCATATCTGACGGTCAAACCGGGCCTTTCTATGGAATTTACGTTGACCCAAGTTCCAATAACAACTCAACAGCACGTTACGGCATCTATGCCAAGGGGCACGGCTGCTGCAGCGGCCCCAGTTACGGAATTTATGGTGAGACCGGCATGGGTTCGAGCACTCGAAAAGCTGTGGGAGTTTACGGGTTAGTCACTGTGAACTCCGGCGCAGTCAACAATTCTCCGGAAACTGCAACCCCCGTTGCAGGCATCATGGCCGTTGCGAGTTCGACAGGAACAGCGATGGCTGCTGAATCCACCGCGCTTCTGGCGCGTAATGAAATGGTGTATGGCAAGACCAGCTACGGTGTTTATATTGATGCTCTCGCCGGGCCAACAACGGTTGTTCCGCTTCGTGTAGATTACAACACATCCGAAATCATGCGCATCTCAAGCAACGGCAATATGGGGCTTGGTACAAATTCTCCCAGTGCTAATCTTGAAGTCGTCGGCACCATCAGCGCCACCGACTTCGTCGGAAATGGCGCTGGCCTCACCGGCATCTCTGCCTCCGCCATCACCATGAACCTCGACGACCTCACCGACGGTTATAACGATGGTGAATCAGTCTTCGCCGGAACCCAAGCCGGGGGGAACAACACCGGGGACCGTTCTATCGGATTCGGAAGTATGGTCCTAGCAAATAACTCCGGAGATAACGCAAGTGGACTTGGGTTCCAAACCCTCGTCAGCAATACTGGAATTTACGCAACTGGTGTTGGATATCGAACGCTTCATAGCAATTCCGGCGCCGGAGCGAACGGCTTTGGCTATCAGAGCCTTTTTAGAAATGCCGCGAACTACAATACTGCGTTTGGCCATCAGGCTGGTTACAACGGGGCTTACTTTCTTACTGGAGGCAACAACACCTTCCTCGGTGCCAATTCCACCTACGAGGACGTCGGAACCTCTTCCACCATCGCCAATTCGACCGCTGTAGGGGCGAACATCACGCTCACCCGCTCCAACACCGTGGTGCTGGGCAACGGCGCCAACGTCGGCATTGGCACGACATCGCCCAATGCGAAGCTGGAGGTGATCGGCGGGGATGTGTACGTTGATCCGTTCTCTCGCAAAATTGGATACTACAACTCCTCAAGCTCGAATAATGGTTATCTAGTTCCTTACGATAGTTCTGGATATACTCAACTTGTAAATGAAAAAGTTGGGGGCGCGGTGCTGATTAAGACGAACGGCAGCGAGCGTATGCTGGTGAATTCTTCAGGGAATGTGGGGATTGGGACCATCACCCCCATTGCACTTGGGAGCCGCATCACAACATTGCACATCGCCGGTAGCTCGAGTGACAACAACTATGGCGGTGGCATCCGCTTAACTGGCCTGCCCCATCGAGGTGGCCGGGGCGTAGAGTTAGAGTCCGGCGGTTAGGGCCGGCGGATGTGCCGACACGGCGCCAGGGTAAGGTGACCAT
>NZ_JBRJGW010000023.1:0-72309 GCF_053628695.1 Amorphus sp. MBR-141 | reverse complement strand
ACGACCCGCGGAGAGACGGCCACCTGACCGCGTCGGGAGGCGTCGCCACGCCTCCCGACGCTCAATCAAACCACACAAATCAGACACAAGCGGAGGTTGGGGGGCTCCGGAGAAACAACCCCACACCTCGCAGGACATCTCCCCCAGCGCGCGACCGCGCGCCGGCCGGAGGCCGCCCTCGCGGAGCGGTGAGCGAAGCGAACCCGGCGCGAGCGAAGCGAACTCGCGTGAGCGGCGAGAACACCAAACCCGAATATCCATGCGCGCCCCGGGCAAGATACTTGCCGAAATTCCCGAGGCTTGCATCCTCGAAAGTGACCGCAAATCCAGATGGTCGCGTCTCTCAGACGTCGGAAGTCAGGCCGGATTTTCATGTGGGGCGTCGACATGGCCCGCAGCTTGACCCGAATCGGCCGGATCTGCCACATTGCCGCCGGATCTTCGGATTTCCAGGCTTCAACAAAAACTTAGTGCCAAGGTGCGAGCTTAATGGCCGAGATGAGACGACGCGACTTTCTGGCGGGTGTCGGCGCGGTGGGAGGACTGGCGACGGCGGGGCTGCCCTTCCTGCCGAAGGTGGCGGTCGCCGCGACCGCGCCCACCGAGGCCGCACCGGCCGATGCGAAGATCGCCCGCGTCGGGATCTATCCGGCCCTCGGAATCTGCCGGGTCGGCGGCAGCCAGAAATGGTTCTACGCCCCGGAGATCCCCGGCGTCCCGTCGCGCCCCGAGGGCGGCTACAAGGACGGCAACTCCCTCATCAAGAAGCAGGTCCAGCGCTTCCGGATCTACGGCTTCGACGACCAGGGGCGCGTGGTCAGGGAGCTGACCTCGGCCGACGCCACGATCGACTGGCGCGTGCACGTCGCCAACACCAAGGCGGCCTGGTACGGTTTCGTCAATCCGCACGACAACGCCGCGCACGGACCGGGCATGCCGACCCGGATGCGCAACCAGTATTTCACCACCACGGCGCAGCGCGAGGCGATGCTGGTGGTGGATCCGGGGACGGTCGCCATCAGCGGCGCGAAGGTCAACTGGGACGGCGACCAGCCCGCCTATGCCATGACGGGCCGGTTCTGGGACGCCGTCGACGTGGGTCTCGGGCAGGTGCGCACGGACGAGGACGGACGGCTTCTCGTGGTGCCGGCGGACGGCGTCGCGGCCGCGCCGCGCGGCGCGCCCATCACCAACTTCGCCGACAACGACGGCTGGTATGACGACTGGTGCGACGGCCCGGTCGACGCCACGGTGACGCTTGCCGACGGGCAGGTGCTGGAGGCCGACGGCGCCTGGGTGGCCTGCGTCGGCCCCGATTTCGCGCCCGAGATCCCGGCGATCTCGACGCTCTACGACGTCATCGAGAGCATGAACTGGGAGCAGAAATGGAGCGAGGCGCCCGCCTCGCCGCTCTCCTTCCGCCAGCACGTGTATCCGACGTTCTACCGGCTGGCGCTGATGGAGTGGGTCTCCGCTGCGGCCAACATGCGCCAGGGCTGGCTCGATATCGGCGACTTCTCCAGCGAGGCCTACCTCGCCCAGCTCGCCGATCCGAGCGCGGCCAACAGGCCGTTCCGGCAGAAGGTCTTCGAGAGTTTCCGGAACCCGTACAACCTGGGCCCGAACGCCTTCAAGGACGAGCATCTGAAGATGCCGATGATGCCGGGCGACGGCGTCGACCACGACGGCAGCCCGCTGCAGTGGTTCCAGTTCCCGAAGCTGCAATACGAGCGTCTGCGGCGCTGGGCGGAGGGCGATTTCGAGAACGACTTCACCGACGGCACGCTGGATGCGGTCGCCAGCCTCGACCAGCTGCCGGTGGAGCAGCGCCCGCATGCGCTGACTCGGGCCGCGCTGGAGCCCTGCTCTGGCGGCGCGTTCCATCCCGGCGTCGAACTCTCCTACTATCTGCGCCTGCCGGCGCTTTATGCCCGCCACGACGACGCCGAGGCCGAACTCTTCCGCATCGCCCGGGGCGACAGGACGTCGCTGGTGCAGAATGTCGGCCGGATCCTCGATTTCGAGACGGCGACCAGCGGCGACAATCCGCCCATCGGGCCGCAGATGGCCGGCGACCTGACCCGCTGGATGGGCCTGCCGTGGCAGCCGGACGCGTTCAGCTGCCAGCGCGTCGCCCTGCAGGACGACTTCCCCGTCCCGGTCTGGTGGCCGGCGCTGCTGCCGGTCGATGTGCTGCCGGAGGACTTCTACAACCAGCTCATGCGAACCGACCTGACGCCCGAGGAGCGGACGAAGTTCTTCCAGAACCGCGTCTGGTGGGCGCGCGGGGTGCCGGGCATCGGCTACCACGCCAACGCCAGCTACTGGGACGGCATCCGCAACATGATCAACCTCTGGCAACGGATGGGCTTCGTCGTGGAGCGGCCGGGCCCCAGCGATCCCGATCATCCGGAGGCGATTCCGGCGAAGCTCTACGTCGAGGTCGGGCGGGGCCCCATGGAGGCGCGCTTCGACTGGACGCCCGAAGACGGACAGCTGCCGTAGGCTGATGCCGGGCGATGGAGACCCAGTCCCTGCGGTTGCGGTCGTCGGTGGCGGAATCGCGGGCTGCGCGGCCTGCCTGTCCCTGAGCAGGAACGGCGTTCCCGTCACCTGGATCGTCGCGGAGCGGCCGGCGCAGAAGCCGGGCGAAAGCCTCGCCGCCGCGGCCCTGCCGCTTCTTGCCGACCTTGGGGCGGACCACCTCCTCGCCGCACCCGCCCATCGGCAGGCGACCGTCAGCTTCACGTCGTGGGGGAGCGCGGCGCTCGTCGAGCGCCATGCTAGCGCCCTGCCCGGGGAGCTCGGCCTGGTCCTCGACCGGGGCCGGTTCGAGGCGGACCTGTTCGAGCTCACCCGCGGCCGGACGGTCCGGCTCGTCGAGGCCTCGCTTCTCGACTTTCAGCGGACCGGCTCCGGCTGGACGCTTGCCACCGACGAGGGGCACGAGATCGCCGCCCGGTTCCTGATCGACGCCACGGGGCGCCGGGCCGCGATCGGCCGCCGCAACGGCGGGGTGCGCCGTGTCGACCGGCTGGTGGCCGCCTGCACGGTGCTGCGGCAGCGGGACACCGGCATCGACCCGACGCCGGCGACGCTGATCGAGGCGGTGGACGACGGCTGGTGGTACGCCACGCTGCTCGCCGACCGGCGGCTCGTCGTGCAGTTCTACTCCGATCCCGACCTGATGCCGCGAGGGCTCCGCAGCTACCCCGCGCTCTGGCGCGAGCTGGCGGACCGGACGACCTACATCTCGCGGTGGATCGAAAGCGCCGGATACGCCCTGACCGAGGCGCCGCGCCTGGCAACGGCCGGCACCGCGTGGCTGGACGCGGCCTCCGGGCCCGGCTGGCTTGCCGTCGGCGATGCGGCGGCGGCCTTCGACCCGCTCTCCGCGCACGGCATGACGACGGCGCTCTGGACCGGCATCCACGGCGCGGCAGCGGCGGCGGCGGCCCTGGACGGCGATCTCTCCGCGGCGGAGAGCTATGCGGCGCGGCTCCGCACGGGGGTCGAGCATTTCAGCCGCGAGCGCGCGGCCGTGTACGCACGCGAAGCGCGCTTTCACGACCGGCCCTTCTGGCGGCGCCGACGCGCGTCCGGGCCTTCTTACCACCCACCCGCGGCCAGCCCGGAGGGGCCGGACCGCCATCCCGAAAGGACACTCTGATGACCCGATCGATCCGGACTTTCTCGGCGGCAGCCATTGCGCTCGCCATCGGCTTCGGCACGGCGAACGCCGCAGCCCCGGAACTGAAGGCCTACCCCTCGACAGCCGTCGAAGGCCTTCCCTATTCCGGCGCGGTCCGCGCGGGGGATGTGGTCTATGTCGGCGGGGTCCTGGGCACCGCCGAGGGCGGAAAGGAACTCGTGCCGGGCGGCATCACCCCGGAGACCCGTCAGGCCTTCGCACACGTGAAGACCATGCTGGAAGGCGCGGGCACGTCGCTCGACCGGACGTTCAAGTGCATGGTGCTGCTGTCGGACATCAACGACTTCCCGGCGATGAACGCCGTCTTCCGGGACGTTTTCCCCGAAGCGCCGCCGACCCGATCGACCATCATCGTGCCGGAAATCCCGATGAACGCGGCCATCGAGGTCGAGTGCAACGCGCTGGCCGCGGACTAGGGCGCGGACCGACGGCGCGCTCGCCTGAGCGGCAAAACCTCTTTCTCACCCCGCAATCGCGGACGGAAAGCCGGTTCCCACTTTCTGCGACTGCTCAGAGCTCCAGCGCGTCGAGGCCGGCTTCGAGGTAGTCGGCCAGCAGCGGCATGGCCATCAGGTAGGTCGAGGTCTTGCGGGCGTCGCGCTCCAGCGCGTCGGCCCGGGCCTGGTCGAACTCGGCGGCCTCGAAGTCGCCGCGCCCAATCCAGGTGATCGCCACCAGGTCGGCCGCCTCGTCGACGTTGAGGTCGTCGATGAGCTCCTTCAGCTCCTCCTCGGTGAGGTTGGCTTCCTCTTCCTCGTCGAGGCCGTCGTGGGCATGGCTGCGCGTCAGCATGTCCGGATCGAACTCGGTGTCGTGCTCGCCGCCGTCCTCGAAGGTGTCGGTCATCTCGGCGGCCACCGTCCGGGCCTTGTCGACCATCAGACGCACAGTCTCGGGCGAAAGCGACAGCTCGGCGGGCATGGCGGTTCCTTTCGCGGTGGTTCGAATGTGACGCGTTGACTGATTGCAGGCGCACGCACACCTGACAAGCCGGAACGACGCGGCCCGACGGGCGATCGCACCACCAATATTGACCGCGCGCCGCGGAAAGACTAGGTAGCGGGGTCCACCGATCCTGAGCGATCAGCGAGACCCGCCGACCGGGACCCGATCCCGGAGGCCACCACCCGCCAGCGATGTTCGCCCGCGGGTGCGTTTTGCGTTGGTTGTTCGGACGGTCTGTGGAGAGGAATGCGAGGATCGATGTTCGATAGTCTGAGCGACCGCCTGAGTGGCATCTTCGACCGTCTGACCCGGCGCGGCGCGCTGTCGGCCGAGGACGTCGACGCCGCGCTGCGTGAAATCCGCCGCGCCCTCCTGGAAGCCGACGTGGCGCTGGAGGTCGTGCGGCCGTTCGTCGACCGCATCCGCGAGAAGTCGGTGGGCGCCGAGATCGTCCGCTCGGTGACGCCGGGCCAGATGGTCGTGAAGATCGTCCACGACGAACTCGTCGCCATGCTCGGCGAGGAGGCGGTGCCGATCGACCTGAACGCGCCGCCGCCGGTGGCCATCATGATGGTCGGCCTGCAGGGCTCCGGCAAGACGACCACTACGGCGAAGATCGCCCGCCGGATGACGACGCGCGACAAGCGCAAGGTGCTGATGGCCTCCCTCGACACGCGGCGTCCCGCGGCGATGGAGCAGCTGAAGATCCTCGGCGAGGAAAACGGCATCGAGACGCTGAAGATCGTGCCCGGCCAGTCGCCGCCGCAGATCGCCGAGCGCGCGCTGACCGCCGCCCGGCTGGGCGGCTACGACATCGTCCTGCTCGACACCGCCGGCCGCCTGCACGTCGACGAGACGCTCATGCACGAGATGGCCGAGGTCAAGCGGGTGTCGAACCCCCACGAGATCCTGCTCGTGGTGGATTCGCTCACCGGCCAGGACGCGGTGAAGGTCGCCCGCTCGTTCGACGAGCGCGTCGGCGTGACCGGCATCGTGCTGACCCGCGTCGACGGCGACGGCCGCGGCGGCGCGGCGCTCTCCATGCGCGCCGTCACCGGCAAGCCCATCAAGCTGATCGGCGTCGGCGAGCGCGCCGACGCGCTGGAGGACTTCCACCCCAAGCGCATCGCCGACCGCATCCTGGGCATGGGCGACATCGTCAGCCTGGTGGAGAAGGCCTCGGCCTCCATCGACCAGGAACAGGCCGAGGCGATGGCCAAGAAGCTGCAGAAGGGCAGCTTCGACCTGGACGACCTGCGCAGCCAGCTCTTGCAGATGGAGAAGCTCGGCGGACTGTCCGGCCTGATGGGAATGATGCCGGGCGTGGGCAAGGCCCGCAAGCAGATGGAAGCCTCCGGCATCAACGACAAGGTCATCGGCCGCCAGGTCGCGATCATCAATTCCATGACGCGCACCGAGCGCCGCAAGCCCGACCTTCTGAAGGCCAGCCGCAAGAAGCGCATCGCCGCCGGCTCCGGCACCCGCGTCGAGGAGGTCAACAAGCTCCTCAAGATGCACCGCCAGATGGCCGACATGATGAAGACCATGGGCAAGAAGAAGGGCCTGTTCTCCGGCATGATGGGCGGCGGCGGTGGCGGCCCCCAGATGGATCCGGCCGAGCTGGAGAAGCTCGCCAAGCAGGGCGGCATGCCCGGCGGCGGGCTGCCCCCCGGCATGCCGAAGATGCCCGGCGGCTTCCCCGGCGCGCCCGGCGGCGGCTTTCACGGCCTGCCGGGGCTTCCCGGCGGCGGCGGCGGCCAGCCGAAGTTCAAGCTCAAGAAGCGCTGACGGCGCTGCCCGTTCACCAACCCCGACCGATCAACCGAACCACTGAAGATCAACAAAAGGAAATCGCATGTCCCTGAAGATCCGCCTGACCCGCGCCGGTGCCAAGAAGCGCCCGTACTACCGCATCGTCGTGGCCGATGCCCGCGCCCCGCGCGACGGCCGCTTCATCGAGAAGATCGGCACCTTCAACCCGCTGCTGGCGAAGGACCATCCGGAGCGCTTCACCCTCGTCGAAGAGCGCGTGAAGCACTGGCTGGAAGCCGGCGCCCAGCCGACCGACCGCGTCCACCGCTTCCTCGACGCCGCCGGCCTGATGCCCCGCAAGGCGCGCGAGAACCTGAAGAAGGGCGAGCCGGGCAAGAAGGCCCAGGAGCGCGCCGAAGCCCGTGAGAAGGCCGCCGCCGCTGCCGCCGAAGCCGCCGCGGCGCCCACCGAGCCGGCTCCGGAAGCAACCGAAGGCGCCGCGGCCGAGTAAGCCGCCGCGGCTTCGGCGCGGAGCGTCCGAGCGATGGCGGACCGACCGAGAAAGACGCGCGCCCCGCGGGCGCCGGCTCCCGCCGGCCCCGCCGCGGATCCCGCTGCCTACGTGGTGCTCGCCGAGATCGGCGCGGCCCACGGGGTGCGCGGGGCGGCGAAGCTGCGTCTTTTTGCCGAGGACCCGGCATCGCTGACCGACTGTGGGCCGCTCGTGCTCTCCGACGGCCGCACCTTGCAGGTGACCGGCCTGGAGACCGCGGGCGGCAAGGTCGTGGCGCGCTTCGAAGGCGTGCCCGACCGCACCGCGGTGGAGACCCTGCGCGGCGAGACGCTGTGGCTGCCGCGCGACCGCCTGCCGGCGATCGACGAGGACGACACCTTCTACCACGTCGACCTTCTCGGCCTTGCCGTGGTGGCCGCCGACGGCGAGACACTGGGGACGGTCAAGACCGTCCAGGACTTCGGCGCCGGCGACCTGATCGAGATCGACCGGCCCGGCGCCGCGAGCTTCTTCCTGCCGTTCACCGAAGCCTGCGTGCCGCAGGTCGACATCGCCGGCGGGCGCCTCGTCGTCGCGATTCCCCCCGGCCTTCTCGGCGGGGACGACAAGGGCGGCGACGCAGCGGATCCGGACGGGCCGGACGACGGCGACACGGACGAGGCCGGCGGGGACCGGCCGTGAGCTTCCACGCCACGGTCCTCACCCTGTTTCCAGACATGTTTCCCGGCCCGCTCGGCTTTTCGCTCGCCGGCCGCGCGCTCGGCGAGGGCGTCTGGTCGCTCGACGCCGTCGACATCCGCGCCTTTGCCACCGACCGGCACCGCTCGGTGGACGACACACCCGCCGGCGGCGGCCCCGGCATGGTGATGCGCGCCGACGTCGTCGCCCGCGCCATCGATGCGGCGGGTGCGGCCACCCCCGACCGGCCGCGCCTGCTGATGAGCCCGCGCGGCCGGCCGCTCACCCAGGACGACGTGAAGCGCTACGCCGCCGGCCCCGGCCTGATGGTCCTGTGCGGCCGCTTCGAGGGCGTCGACGAGCGGGTGATCGAGGCGCGCGGCCTGACGGAGGTCTCGGTCGGCGACTACGTGCTCTCCGGCGGCGAGGTGGCGGCGATGACGCTGCTCGACGCGGTTGTGCGCCTGCTGCCCGGCGTGATGGGGGCGGCCGGGTCGGCCAGCGAGGAGAGCTTCGAGAACGGCCTGCTCGAATATCCCCAGTACACCCGCCCCGCCGAATGGGAGGGACGCGCGATCCCGCCGGTGCTGCTGTCGGGCGACCACGGCAAGGTCGCCGCTTGGCGCCGCCAGCAGGCCGAGGCGCTGACGCGCGCCCGCCGGCCCGATCTGCTGCCGCCCGCCTCTCCCCCGCGCGGCCGCGACGCCGGCTGAACGGCGCAGTCGCCGGTCCGGGCGCTCGGCGCTTGAACGGCGCCCGATTTCCCCCATATTTCAGAACGGGCACTGCCCCGGACTGCCGGATGCCATGCTTCGGGTCCGGCACCGCTTGGTCGCTTTGGACAAGGACTGTTGGTGCATGTCACGTCTCACGACGTTTTCGAGCCCGTTTCTGCTCGGGTTCGACGATATCGAGCGGGTGCTCGACCGGGTGTCGAAGGCCGCCAACGACGGCTATCCCCCCTACAACATCGAGCGCCTGGCGGCGGGAACCGACCGCGGCGACGTGCTCAGGATCACGCTGGCGGTGGCGGGCTTCACCCGCGCCCAGCTTGACGTTACGCTCGAAGAGAACCAGCTGGTCATCCGGGGTCGCCAGACCGACGACGACACCGGCCGGCAGTTTCTCCACCGCGGCATCGCGGCCCGGCAGTTCCAGCGCACCTTCGTGCTGGCCGAAGGGATCGAGATCCGCAGCGCCGAGCTGAAGGACGGGCTGCTGTCGATCGACCTCGTCCGCCCCGAGCAGGAGCGCATCGTGCGGCGGATCGACATCACCGCCCACGACTGAGCCGTTTCCGGGCCGCGCTCAAGCCAGATTTCGATCTCCCGCGCCGACGCGCCGCGCGCGCCGGAGATCCACCCGATCCGCATGCCGAGCGGCCGGACGCCTCGTCCGGCGACGCGACAGACGGAGCCGCCCGCCGATCATGGGGGCATCGCCGACCCGGTCATCGCGACGGGCGGCGTGGACAGTAAGGAGTAAGGTCATGAACCGATCCATCGACGACACCGGCGGTGCCAAGCCGGTGATTTCCCAGCAGGCCCTCGCCCAGCTCGGCGGCGGCCAGGTCGCCTACATGCGGCCGCTCAACGGCAGCGAGGTGCAGAGCCTCTTCCCCGACGCGCCGCAGCTGTCGGCCGAACACAAGCTGTGGGCGCTGCTGTCGGCCGACGGCACGCCGATCATGCTGGCCGATTCCCGCGAAGCGGTGATCGCCAACGCCTACGAGAACCAGCTGCACATGGTGACGGTGCACTGAGGTGCGGACGTAACCAGTCGCCTTCAAGGGCGCTCCGAGAGGGCCGTCAGACCTGCATGTAATGCCCGCATGTCCTCCCGGGCTGGGCGCCACGAGCTACTTGCTCCAGGCGCGCTTGCAGCACCGCCGCGATGACCGCTTCCGGCCATCCAGCACGCGCCAAGCCGAGATTTCCCTACTTGGCGAGCACACCCGCGCGACGCCGCCGGAACCGTCCCCCGGCGGCGTTCGTATGTCCGGCGACGGGAAAAGGCGTCGGAACGCCCACCGGCACAGTGATTTCAGCTCCGTCCGGACCGTCAATGCGCGCCGGCGACCGCCGGCTACCGGTCAATCAACAACGCACGTATTGCGTTAATTATGAATTTATAGCACGTTAAGCGAGTGTAACTTTCGACGAATGCGCCGGCCCGTTGGGCCATGAGCACGGCTGGAACCGGGGGGCTCCAATGGCGTCCATGAGTGTTCTCGTTTTTTCGCTCGCCGCGCTGCTTGGCTTCGCGTCCTACTATCTGACGCGGGGCAACACGCCCCGCCTTGTTGGCGGTCGCTTGGCACAACCAAATCTCGTCGCCTTGGTGGCCATCGGATCGGGCCTCGGACTTGCGACCGTCCTGGTCATCTTCGTCTGGGAAATCCACACCGAGTTGGGCACCCACGTTTGGCACGTCTATCGATTTGTCAGCACGCCCATCGCCTACTGCGCAGTCGTCGGAACGGTCTTTGGCTACCTCTTCGGATACTGGAGTTCGTTTCTCCTGAAGCCAGAACTTCTGACTCAGCCGGAAACTAATCGAGCCCATGGCCGATGGGGGCTTGTGCTTCTGACACTGCTTATCGTTTCCCTGTTCACCCCGTCCGTCGATGCCCTGCTCGGACGAGTGACGTCGATAAACTCGGCACCGCTTCAACTGTCGTTCTCCCAAGGACAGCAAGCCACACCCCAGAACAGCGCCGGTGGAATTTTTGGACAGGGGGGCGAAGGCACGGAAGACACCGCCCAACAGGCTTCAGCGCTTGTGCGATCGAGCTTCTACGCTGGCTTCGCAATACCGCTCCTGAAGAAGAATGCCATCGCTGACCCTTTCTATATCTCGATAGTCCGGTCCGAACCTTTTCCTGATACGCCACAGGACCTACCGGCGGTGCTGACGCGGACCGAAGCGTTTTCCTCCTGCCTCAAAGAGGCCGTACAAGGAAGTTCAGATCCCCTGCTGGTTCACACCTATTTTGGACCGGAAATCCATCGATTGCGCCTGGATACAATCGACAGATCCACCCACTCGGCGGCCGATATACGCGATATTGCCGGTAAGACCATCTATTTTGTCGAAGCAATCGCGAAACAAATAAATATACCAGATTACATTCAACGACATTACATTCCACAATACATCGCAGATAGTTGCATAATTGAACGATCCTCTAAACCAGAAGCGAATGAAGATCGCATCTCGAGTATTTTCGAAGATCTGTACGAGAGCCTTCTAATAAGCTTTGCCCTGGGAGCGGCGGGCGCGCACGAGGCCTCGATCCGTGCATTGGCTGAATGGATTGAAGGCACCGACAAAAAATACAAGGACATCGAGCAAGGCAGCCGCGCAGCGACATCGCTGCAGTGGGCCCAAATTCGAGCAAAGCAATATCTGGCCATCAGCCTTGCGATGGAAGGAATGCATACTGCACGCCGAGATTTGCTTGGCGACGTAACCCTGAACATGGAAGAACTGTTTTTCTCGGCCAACCAGCAAGGGGTCGGCGCCGTGCTGCGTGACCCTGACATGTGGGCGGAAGACAGGGACTGTCGTGCCCTTGAAACCAAGGTGCGCGAGAAACCGAACTTCCCCTCGGACTGGGAAGATCGCAGCCCGGAGGAGCGTCCCTTTCATGGCGAGCACAACGCGGCGGCCCGTCTCATGCTGAGCTATGTGAGCTACGCTGATCTGTTCGTTGAAGAAGCACTGGCACAGGACGCCGTCGATGCCCGCGTCTTCAATTATGCAATCCGCAACGCCCACCTGCCGTCGTGCCTTTTCACCCTTGGCCTGAGTAGTTCCGAGCAATCTCTCGAATTACAAGCAAAGTACAGGCTGCATCTCGCGAAGGTGCTCCTCTTCGCGTCGGAGTTCTGGGGCGAGAAAATCACCTACACCACCCTGACGGACCTGGAGGTTGAAAAGGAGGCGCTGCGCCACTTGATCCGCGCGGAAGATCTGCTCAAGCAGCGCGGTGACGCCGGAGACCCCGGCTGGTATGCGCAGATCGTATCAGGAGAATCGGGCACAGAGGCGATGCGGCGGCAAATTGATCGGCTGATCAGAAGGTTAACCCGCGTGGTGAGCGAAAATTCTGTCCCCTGAAGAGCCGCGCCGAAGCTGCCAGATCTTCTTCATCGACGTGCGCCGGCCGGAGAATGGAACGGGCCCCCGTTCGTGCGAACGCGGGGCCCGAACATCTAGTTGCACCCAATTGGGTAAACCAGATCCGGCTTCACGGGATAACAGTTCCCGCAAGCGCCGAGGCCATCGGTGCAAATGCGCCGGCGGCGGTGAGTGCGATCAAAAGCAAGCGCATCACTCGTCTCCCTTGCTGTCGCCGTTGAGACCAGATCCAAGACCGGGATAGCCGGCTTCGACCTCCGGGAACGCACGCGTTATGGTCGTCGTGGAGCTCCCGACACTCGCTTTTAGAGTATTCCGGGCCGCTACACAACCATTTGGCGATAACTTCAGCCACCCACAACCCGCTAAATCGTTGCCGCTGCAGGTGGGCTACACCCAATCGCTAGGAAACGTCTTTGGGGAAACGGTATGCCCGACAGGCCACAATCCGCGGGTCAGGACGGCCTGCCGTGAGGGATCCTTGCCCCCCTCACGCAGCCTCAGTCTCCCCCGCCGCCACGATCTTCACGATCTGGCGCATGATCTCCGACAGCTGGAAGTCCTTCGGCGTGTAGACGGCCGCGACGCCGCGCGCCTTGAGGGTTTCGGCGTCCTCCGGCGGGATGATGCCGCCGACGACCACCGGCACGTCGTCGAGGCCGGCGCGGCGCATGCGGTCCATCACGTCGCTGACCAGCGCCACGTGGGAGCCGGACAGCACCGAGAGGCCGACCACGTGGACGCCCTCTTCCAGCGCCGCGTTGACGATCTCGGCCGGCGTCAGGCGGATGCCCTCATAGACCACCTCCATGCCGCAGTCGCGGGCCCGCATAGCGATCTGCTCGGCACCGTTGGAGTGGCCGTCGAGGCCGGGCTTGCCGACCAGGAACTTCAGCCGCCGGCCGAGCCGGTCGGAGACGGCATCGACCTCGTCGCGGATGGCGGCGAGTTCGTCGGAATTGGTGCGCATGGCCTGGCCGACGCCGGTGGGCGCGCGGAACTCGCCAAACACGCGGCGCAGCGTCGTGCCCCATTCGCCGGTGGTCACCCCCGCCTTCGCGCAGACAATGGACGGCTCCATCAGGTTGCGGCCGTCCCGGGCGGCGGCCTCGAGGTCGGCCAGTGCAGACGCAGCCGCGTCGGCATCCCGGGCGGCGCGCCACGCCTCCAGGCGCTCCACCGCCTCCGCCTCCACGGTCTCCGGCACCGTCATCACCGCGCCCGCCCCGGTGGCGAGCGGCGACGGCTCGGACTCGGTGTAGGCGTTGACGCCGACGACCACCTGCGCGCCGCTCTCGATGCCCGCCAGCCGCCGGCCGTTGGCCTCCACCAACTGCTGCTTCATGTAGCTGGACTCGATCGCCGCCACCGCGCCACCCATGGCGTCGATGCGGGCGAGCTCCTCCTTCGCCGCCGCCTTGAGCTCGGCGACCCGCGCCTCCACGACGACCGAGCCGTCGAACAGGTCGCCGTATTCCAGGAGGTCCGTCTCGAAGGCGAGGATCTGCTGGGCGCGCAGGCTCCACTGCTGGTCGAACGGGCGCGGCAAGCCGAGCGCCTCGTTCCACGCCGGAAGCTGCACAGCGCGTGCCCGGGCATTCTTTGACAGGGTGACGGCCAGCATCTCGATGAGGATGCGGTAGACGTTGTTCTCCGGCTGGCTCTCCGTCAGCCCCAGCGAGTTCACCTGCACGCCGTAGCGGAAGCGCCGGTATTTCGGGTCGTCGACGCCGTAGCGCGTCTCACAGATCTCGTCCCACAGCTCCACGAACGCGCGCATCTTGCAGAGCTCGGTGACGAAGCGCAGCCCGGCGTTGACGAAGAAGGAGATGCGGCCGACGGCCTGGGGGAAATCGGCTTCCGGGATGGCGCCGGATGCCTTAGCCGCATCGAGCACCGCAATGGCGGTGGCGAGCGCGAAGGCGAGCTCCTGGGTCGGCGTCGCGCCGGCCTCCTGCAGATGGTAGGAGCAGACGTTGATCGGGTTGAACTTCGGCGTCTCGCGGCCGGTCCAGGCGATCACGTCGGTGATCAGCCGCATCGACGGGGCCGGCGGGAACACGTAGGTGCCGCGCGACAGATACTCCTTGATGATGTCGTTCTGGGTGGTGCCGGTCAGGCTGGCGCGCGGCGCGCCGGTCTCGTCGGCGACCGCGACGTAGAGCGCCAGCAGCCAGGCCGCCGTGGCGTTGATGGTCATCGACGTGTTCATGCGGTCGAGCGGGATGTCGGCGAACAGCGCCCGCATGTCGCCGATGTGGGCGATCGAGACGCCGACCTTGCCGACTTCGCCCTTGGCCAGCGCATGGTCCGGGTCGTAGCCGGTCTGGGTCGGCAGGTCGAAGGCGACCGACAGCCCGGTCTGCCCCTTGGCGAGGTTCGACCGGTAGAGCGCGTTCGACGCGGTCGCCGAGGAGTGGCCCGCATAGGTGCGGAAGATCCAGGGCTTGTCCCTGGATGCGCCGTCGTGGGTCCCGCCCGTCATCGCCATCGCCTCCCGTGTCCGTTTCGTACGCACAATGACAGCGTGCAGCGCAATAAATCTAGTGAGAACTCGACCGGCGGGCCAACACGCTCCGCGCGAGGCGGTCGTTTTTCCGCCCTTTGCGCTGCCCCGCCCGGCGTGCCAGTGTCAGGCAACACCACGGCGCCCGCTGGACATGCGGATATTGCGCTGCAATATAAAAGCACTGCCGTCGACTGGGGAGGAAACGATGTCGATTGCTCCGGCGAATGCCCACAAGGACCTCTACGAGATCGGGGAAATCCCGCCACTCGGACATGTCCCGGAGAAAATGTACGCCTGGGCGATCCGCAGGGATCGCCACGGCCCGCCCGAAACCTCGATGCAGGTGGAGGTGGTGCCCACCTGGACCATCGACAGCCAGGAAGTGCTGATCCTGGTGATGGCCGCGGGGGTCAACTACAACGGGATCTGGGCCGCGCTGGGCGAGCCGATCTCACCCTTCGACGGCCACAAGCAGCCCTACCACATCGCCGGATCCGACGCGGTGGGCATCGTCTGGGCCGTCGGCTCGAAGGTGAACCGCTGGAAGGTGGGCGACGAGGTCGTGGTCCACTGCAACCAGGACGACGGCGACGACGAGGAGTGCAACGGCGGCGACCCGATGTTCTCGCCGTCCCAGCGGATCTGGGGCTACGAGACGCCGGACGGCGGTTTCGCCCAGTTCGCCCGCGTCCAGGCGCGCCAGCTGATGGAGCGGCCGAAGCACCTCACCTGGGAGGAATCGGCCTGCTACACGCTGACGCTGGCCACCGCCTACCGGATGCTCTACGGCCACGCGCCGCACACCCTGAAGCCGGGCGACAACGTGCTCGTCTGGGGCGCGTCGGGCGGGCTCGGGGTGTTCGGCATCCAGCTCTGCGCGGCATCAGGCGCCAACGCCATCGGCGTCATCTCCGACGAGACCAAGCGCGACTTCGTGCTGTCGCTCGGCGCCCGCGGCGTCATCAACCGCAAGGAATTCGACTGCTGGGGCCAGCTGCCCAAGGTGAACAGCCCCGAATACGACACGTGGGCCAAGGAGGCGCGGCGCTTCGGCAAGGCGATCTGGGACATCACCGGCAAGGGCAAGAACGTCGACATCGTCTTCGAGCATCCCGGCGAGGCGACCTTTCCGGTCTCCACCTTCGTTGCCCGGCGCGGCGGCATGATCGTCTTCTGCGCCGGCACCACCGGGTTCAACCTCACCATGGACGCCCGCTACGTCTGGATGCACCAGAAGCGCGTGCAGGGATCGCACTTCGCCCATCTGAAACAGGCGACCGAGGCGAACCGCTTCGTGCTGAACCAGCGCGTCGACCCGTGCATGAGCGAAGTCTTCCCGTGGACGCAGATCCCGCGCGCCCACAGCAAGATGTGGAAAAACGAGCACGCCCCCGGCAACATGGCGGTGCTGGTCTCCGCTCCCACCACCGGGCTGCGCACCCTCGACGACGTGATCGAAGCCGGCCGCAGCGGCAGCTGAGGCGCTGCGGCCGCATCGACACCGGCCCGGCGCTCGCGGTTTGCGCCGGGTCACTCCGCGCCACGTCCCGCAATGCACCAAATCGCCTGCTTGCGTCGCCGACCGGCTTGGCTAGGCTTGCAGCCGAGATCCATCGGACGCCGCGCGGCGCCGGTGCACCGGACCCGACCGTCCATCGCCCACGCCCGACAGGACCCTGGACCATGCCCTCCTCCGCTTCCTCTCGCCTGCTCGCCCTTGCCGCCGCCGCGCTCGTCACCGGCGCCCTCGCGTCCGCACCCGCGCGGGCCGCCGACGACACCTGCGACGTCGACCGCCCGGTGATGTTCGCCGGCTTCGACTACGAATCGGGGGCGTTCCACACCGCGGTGGCCAAGTTCATCGCCAAGAACGGCTACGGCTGCGCCGTCGACGACCTGCCCGGCTCGACGATCCCGCTGATCAACGGCGTGGCGCGGGGCGACCTCGACGTGATCATGGAGATCTGGACCGCCAACCCGGCCCAGGCCTGGGTCGACGCGGAGAAGGCCGGACAGGTCGTCGCGCTCGGCACCACCTTTCCCGACGCGATCGAGGGCTGGTTCGTGCCGAAATATCTGGTCGACGGCGACAGCGCCGCGGCACCCAGCCTGAAGCAGGTGTCCGACCTGCCGGAATACGCGGAGATGTTCACCGATCCGGAGGAGCCCAGCAAAGGGCGCTTCTACAACTGCCCGGCCGGCTGGCAGTGCGAGATCGTCAACTCCAAGAAGCTCGTCGCCTACGGGCTCGCGGACTCCTACACCAACTTCCGCCCGGGCACGGGGGCGGCGCTCGCCGCCGCCGTCAATTCGGCCTATCTGCGCGAGAAGCCGATCCTGTTCTACTACTGGGCGCCGACCGCGCTGATGGGCCAGCACGACTTCGTGCAGCTGCAGGAGCCGGCCTTCAACCGCGAGATCTGGGACCAGATGATGGCGAGCGACGATCCGCAGTCGGCGACCGCCTATCCGGTCAGCAAGGTCATCATCGGCGCCAACAAGACGTTCTCCGAAAGCGCCCCCAACCTCACCGCCTTCCTGACCGCCTACACCACCACCAGCGACCTCACCAGCAAGGCGCTGGCCGACATGGAAGCCAACGGCGGCGACGCCGACATGGCCGCCAAGACCTTCCTGAAGGCGCACGAGGACGTGTGGACCAAATGGGTGCCGGCATCGGTGGCGGAGAAGGTGAAGGCCGCGCTCTGAGGCGCGGGCGCGTCATCGGAAGCGCTGGCGGTCGCTGCACGGCAGCCCTGCGCTGACCCGGCAGACGGAGCCAGGGCAGAGGGCGCTGGGCCGGAGGCGCGCGATATCGTGACGTCCGGGGCGGCGCGCGGCGTTTTGCCATCTGCGACTTTTGAGGCAGGATGGCAGCGGTGACCCGCGCGCAAGCGACGGCCGAGAACAAGACAGGGATGTCGATGCCACCCGGATTGCCGTCCGATGACCGAGTTCGGCGCACGCGGCCTGCGGTGCTGACACTCGCCCTTTCGATTGCCGTTCTGAGCCTGACGGCGGCGACGCGCCCTGCCGCAGCCGCCGATGAGGTATCTGCCGTCCCCGTCTGCGAAGTCGACCGGCCGATCGTTCTTGCCGCCCTCGAGTGGGACTCCAGCGCGTTCCACAACGCGGTCACCAGCTTCATCCTCGAGCATGGCTACGGCTGCCGGACCACGCTGGAGGCCGGCTCGACGATCCCGCTGCTGAGCCGCATGGCGCGGGGCCAGATCGACGTCACGATGGAGATGTGGAGCTCCAACGTCGAGGAGGCCTGGAAGCAGGCGGTGGCCAGGGGCGCCGTCCGATCGCTCGGCGTCAACTTTCCGGACGCCACCCAGGCCTGGTTCGTGCCGAAATACCTGGTGGAGGGCGACGACGCCCCGGCCAGGGGCCTGAAGTCGGTCTTCGACCTGCCGAAGTACAAGGACCTGTTCGCCGACCCCGAGGCGCCCGGCAAGGGCCGCTTCACCAACTGCATCCTCGGCTGGGGCTGCGAGGTCATCAACACCAAGAAGCTGCACGCCTACGACCTCACCGACAGCTACACCAACTTCCGCCCCGGCACCGGCGCGGCGCTGTCGTCGGACATCGAGAGCGCCATCCAGGCCCGCAAGCCGATCGTCTTCTACTACTGGGGGCCGACCTGGCTGCTCGGCAAGGTCGGCGACCAGATCGTCGAGCTGGAGGAGCCGCCGTACGACGAGGCGATCTGGACGAAGCTCACCCAGGCCTCCAATCCGGGTGACGTGACGCAAGCGACCGCCTATCCGCCCGTCGCCGTCTACAAGGCGGTCAACACCGGCTTCGCCGAGACGGCCCCGGGCATCGTGGAATTCCTGTCCCGGTACGAGACGACCAACGCCATGGTCTCGAAGGCGCTCGCCTACATGCAGGACAACAACGCGACCGCCGACGAGGCCGCCGTGCATTTCCTGCGGGAAAACCCCGACATCTGGTCGACCTGGGTTCCGGCGGAAGTGGCCGAAACCGTCAAGTCTGCGCTCGCCGGGAGCTGAGCCGGCACCGTCCGGTCCAACCAACACAGGCGTGCGGCAAGCCGTCGGATCAGCCAGCCAGAGGCAGGAATGAACCAGGAAGCCTTCTTTCTCGGCGGGACGGTCGGGCGCTCCATCCGCGACGCCACCAACGAGGCCGTCACCTACCTGGTGGTCAACTACGGCAACGTCTTCGAAGGCGTCTCGCACGGGCTGCTGACCGTCCTCGTGGCGCTGGAGCAGGTGCTGCGCGGCGCGCCGGCCTGGCTGGTCATCGCCGTGGTCGGGATGATCGCCTACGCGGCCAGCCGCCGCGTCGGGCTGACCGTCGCGATGATGGTCGCCATGTGGTTCCTCGGCACGCTCGGGCTGTGGGAACAGGCGATGCAGACGGTGGCCATCATGCTCGTCTCGGTCGGCCTGTCCATCGTCATCGGCGTGCCGCTGGGCGTGCTGTCGGCCCGGTCCAACCTGACCCGAACCGTCATCAACCCGATCCTCGACCTGATGCAGACGATCCCGAGCTTCGTCTACCTGATCCCGGCGGCGATGCTGTTCGGCCTCGGCAAGGTTCCGGCGATCCTGGCGACCGTGATCTACGCCACGCCGCCGCTCATCCGCCTGACCGACCTCGGCATCCGGCTGGTCGACACCGAGGTGATCGAGGCGAGCCGCGCGTTCGGCGCCACCCGCTGGCAGATGCTGAAGGGGGTCCAGATCCCGCTCGCCCTGCCCTCCATCATGCAGGGCATCAACCAGACCACGATGATGGCGCTGGCCATGGTGGTGATCGCCTCGATGATCGGCGCGCGCGGCGTCGGCGAGACCGTGCTTCTCGGGCTGCAGCGCAACGATTCCGGCCAGGGCCTCGTCGGCGGCATCGCCATCGTCATCCTCGCCGTCGTCTTCGACCGCATCAGCCAGTCCATCGGCGCGCGCGCCCAGGCCTACCGCAACGTGGCCAACTCCTGACCGCGGCGGACGCGTCAGACGAACAGCAGGAAACGAGATGGCGCTGATCGAAGTCCAGCACATCACCAAGATCTTCGGCCCGAACCCGAAAGCGGCGCTCGCCCGGGTGAAGGAAGGCATGAGCAAGGAGGACCTCCTTGCCCAGACCGGCCATACCCTCGGCCTCGACGACATCTCGCTGTCGATCGAAAAGGGCGAGATCTTCGTGGTGATGGGCCTGTCCGGCTCCGGCAAGTCGACGCTGATCCGCCATTTCAACCGGCTGATCGACCCGACCGACGGCCACCTCCTCGTCGACGGCACCGACATCCTCGGCCTCTCCATGCGCGAGCTCGGCGCGTTCCGCCGCCAGCGGATGAGCATGGTGTTCCAGCGCTTCGGCCTGATGCCCCACCGCACGGTGGTCGAGAACGTCGCCTACGGGCTCGAGGTGCGCGGCCTCGGCCGCAGGGACCAGGACGCCCGCGCCCGCCGGTGGATCGACACCGTCGGTCTCTCCGGCTTCGAGCACCAGTACCCGAGCCAGCTGTCGGGCGGCATGCAGCAGCGGGTCGGGCTCGCCCGGGCGCTGGCGACCGATGCCGACATCCTGCTGATGGACGAGGCGTTCTCGGCCCTCGACCCGCTGATCCGCAGCCAGATGCAGGACCAGCTGATCGCCCTGCAGGCCGAGCTCAACAAGACCATCGTCTTCATCACCCACGACCTCGACGAGGCGCTCCGGCTCGGCGACCGCATCGCCATCCTGAAGGACGGCCGGCTGTCGCAGGTCGGACGGCCGCCGGAAATCCTGCTCAACCCCGCCGACGACTATGTCCGCGCCTTCGTGCGCGACGTGAATCGGGCGCGGGTGCTGACGGTGGACGTCATCATGAAGCCGCCCCAGCACCGGATCACCCAGGAGAATCTCGAGCGCGCCCTGGCCGACATGCGCCGGAAGGGCGCCGCCTACGGGTATGCCGTGGACGGCGAGAGCTACCGTGGCGTCGTCACTCAGGATGCCGTCCAGGCCGCCATCGAGCACCCGAACGGTGCCAGGACCACCTGGGACCTGGCCGAGGAATACCCGGTCGTGCATCAGACCGATGCGCTCGAGATCGCCCTTCCCACGACGCTCGCCTCCGACTATCCCGTCGCCGTCGTCGACCGGGAAGGCCGGCTGCAGGGCGTCATCACCCCCGAACGGATGTCCGACGCGCTGACGCCGCCGAGCCAGGAGGACCGGGCCGGCGACCCCGCCCGGACGCAACGCTGACAATGCGGCCCGGCGCCGGGGGCCAATCGTCGGCGCGCCTTATCCGCGCCGCCTTCTGCTGCACGGGTGCGCCGGCAACCGCCCCGGCACGACGGGTACCATTCGTGACCATGCCCCGACCCGCCCACCGCGCCTTGGTTGAACGGTACGCCCGATGCTCCGTCCGCTCCTGATCAGTCTGCTCCTGTCCGCGGCTTTCCTGGCTGCGGCGCCGCACGGCCGCGCCGAGGCGCAGGGCATCCGGCAGATGCTGGAACAGGCGGTTTCGCCCGATCAGCCCGCCCCGGCGGAGCCCCCCGAGACCGCGCCCGACACCGACCCGCCGGCACGCCCCGTCTCCATCGCGCCGGCCACCGTGGACCCGGCGGATCAGGCCCTGCTCGACGGCTGGAAGATCAAGCTCGACCAGATCGCGAGCACCCTGGAGCACGAAGACCTTCCGGACACCCGCCTGGTCGAGCTGCGCCGGACGGCCATCGAGATCCGCGACCAGATCAAGCCGCTGATCGACCGGCTGAAGCCGCGCGCCGACACGCTCAAGGCGCGCCTCGACGAATTGAGCCTGCCGGAGGAGCAGAGCGCGCTGGAGCCCGCGACGCTGAAGCTGGAACGCGAGTCCCAGACCCGCAGCCTGGTGGCGCTCGAGGCCGTCCTGAAGCAGGCCCAGTCGATCCGCCTGCGCGCCGACGAACTGATCTCGACGATCGAGGAACGGCGCCGGCAGCTGTTCGCCGCCGAGATTGGCGAGCGCCGCAGCAGCATCCTCGATCCGTCCCTCTGGCGCGACATCGTCTCCGAACTGCCGCGCGCCGTCCGCAGCCTCAACCTGCTGGTGGAGGACTGGACCGCGCTGCTGCGCCAGCGGGCGGGCGGCGCCTCGGCGGCCGGCGGCCTGCTGGTGTTCCTGCTCGTCATCATCATCGTGGGCCCGGTGCGGCGCTATCTCGACCGGCGAACCAACCGCGACCCGACCGCGACCAACGTCGCCCCCCTGCCCAAGGTGACGCATGCGGTGGCGATCGCCTCGGTCAACGTGGGCATCGTCCTGGTCCTGCTGGGCGGCCTGATCATCCTGCTCGACGCCTTCGACCTGTCGCCGCCGCGGATCGACGAGACGCTGTCGGCGCTCCTCCAGTCGCTCGGCCTGTTTGCCCTGGTCCGCGGCCTGAGCCAGGCGATCATCGCGCCTGTCCGGCCAACCTGGCGCTACCTCACGGTCGCCGACGGAGCCGCGGTCTCCATCAACAAGTGGGTCGTCCTCTACGCAGGAGTCTTCTGCGCAGGCCTCTTCATCGTGCGCATGTCGGACGTGCTCGCCCTGCCGCTGCCGGTGATCGAGGGCCTGCAGGGCATCTTCGCGCTCGCCACCGCGGCGGCGTCGATGGGAACGCTGCATGCGATCGCCCGCGGCCTCAACGAGGATTCCGACAGCCCCGGCGGCGGCACCATCGCGATCTGGCGCTGGCTGCTGCCGCCCGCCTGGCTGACCGCGATCGTCGCGGCGCTCGCTCCGCTGGCCGGCTATCTCACGCTGGGCTGGTTCCTCGTCGGCCAGTCCGCCTGGGTCGGCGTCGTGCTCAGCATCCTGTTCGTCGCGCTGATCCTGGCCGACGAGCTTATTTCGGCCGCGTTCCGGGCCGGCACCCCGGTCGGCGACCTGCTCTTGCGCAACCTGCGCCTGCGGCCGGCGACGATCGAACAGCTCGGCGCGATCCTGTCCGGCGTCGGCCGGATCTTCCTGGTGATCATCGCCGGAAGTCTCGTCCTCGCACCATTCGGGCTGAACAAGGACGACCTCTCCGGAGCCATCACCCGCACCGTCAGCGGGCTCAGCATCGGCTCGGTGACGATCTCCCCGGGGGCGATCGTCGCGGCGCTCATCGTCTTCGCGGTCGGCATGCTCGCCACCCGCACCTTCCAGCGCTGGCTCGACACCCGGTTCCTGCCGCACACCCGCATGGACGTGGGCCTGAAGACCTCGGTGCGGACGGGGCTCGGCTATCTCGGCGTGATCGTCGCCGGCATGCTCGCGTTCTCCGTCGCCGGCTTCAACCTGCAGAACGTCGCCATCATCGCCGGCGCGCTCTCGGTCGGTGTCGGTTTCGGCCTGCAGTCGATCGTCAACAACTTCGTCTCGGGGCTGATCCTGCTGGCCGAACGCCCGATCAAGGCGGGCGACTGGATCGTCGTCGGCGCCGACCAGGGCTACGTCAAGCGCATCAACGTGCGCTCGACCGAGATCGAGACCTTCGACCGCTCCACGGTGATCGTGCCGAACTCCGACCTCATCTCCGGCGTCGTGAAGAACTGGATGCACAACGACAACTCCGGCCGCATCATCGTCGACGTGCGGGTGCCGTTCCAGTCGGATCCGGACCAGGTGCACGACCTGCTGCTGGAGGTGGCCCAGTCGCATCCGAACGTTCTCGCCTATCCGGAGGCGAAGGTGTATCTGTCGAACTTCGGCGAATCGGCGCTCGAGTTTCAGCTGTTCTGCTATCTCGGCAACGTCGACTACATGCTGAGCGCGAAATCGGAGCTGCGCTTCGCCGTGTTCCGGGCGCTGCGCGAGAACGGCATCGAGATCCCGTACACCCGCCGCGACGTCCACCTTGCCGACAGGGCCGCCGACCGGCCCGGCCCCGCGGGCGCGCCGCACCAACCCGACCCGCCTTCCCCTGAAGCCATCTCGGATGCCCCGGACGGGGATGGCGCCGAGATCTGATCCCATCCCCGCAAGGACACATCGCATGACCTTTGGACGCGCTTGCCGCCTCCTGGCCCTGGTGGCGCTCGCCGGCGTTGCCGCCTGCGCCAAACCGCCCGAGAAGCCGAGTTTCTACCAGGACCTCGCCTCGCCCAGTGCGACGATCGACACGGCGGCTGCCGTCAACCTGATCAACAACTATCGCCAGAACAACGGCCTGCCGCCGCTCACCGTCGATCCCGCCCTCAACCGGATCGCCCAGGAGCAGGCCGACGTACTCGCCGCCCGCGACAGCATCCAGGTGTCGCTCGGGGGCGAGCGCGCCATCGAGGCGCGCCTCAAGGCGGCCGGCTATCCGGCTTCCTCGGCCGTGGAAAACGTCAGCGCCGGCTACCGCACGATGGCCGAGACCTTCTCCGGCTGGCGCGAGCTGAAGACCCACAACGCCCACATGCTCGACCCGAAGGCAACCCGCTTCGGCATCGCCACGTCCTATGCGCCGGGGTCGAAATACAAGGTCTTCTGGGCCGGCATCTTCGCCGCCCCGGCGGAGTAGCGACCCCGCCATTTGCGATCGGGGCCGTCGGTTTCCATAGTGCGCCCGACGGTCCCACCGACCGAACGAGAAGAAGGGCGGCCCCGTGACGAACCTTTCCAAGGCGCCGGATTACGACAGCCTCGTTACCGGCTTCCGCTGGCAGGTGCCGGACCGCTACAACATCGCGGCCGACGCCAACGACCGCTGGGCGGCGGCCGAACCCGACCGGACGGCGATCATCGAGATCGACGAGGACGGCGGCCAGCGCACCATCAGCCATGGCGCCCTCCACCGCCAGGTGGCCCGCCTCGCCAACGTGCTCGCCGCCCATGGCCTCGCCCGCGGCGACCGCATCGCGGTGTTCCTGCCGCAGGTCACCGAGACCGCCGTCGCCCACCTCGCCATCTACCGGATGGGCGCCGTGGCGCTGCCGCTGGCGGCCGTGTTCGGCCCCGACGCGCTGCGCTTCCGGCTCGCCGATGCGGGGGTGCGCGCCATCGTCACCAACCGGATCGGCGCCGGCAAGCTCGCCGGCATCCGCACCGAGCTCCCCGGCCTCTCGCTCGTGCTCTCCATCGACGGGGCCGAGGAGGGTGCCGCCGACTACGCCGCCCTCCTCGACAGGGCATCGGACCGGTTCGAGACCGCCGATACCGGCGCCGACGAGCCGTCGATGATGATCTACACCTCCGGCACCACCGGCCCGCCGAAGGGCGCGCTGCACGGCCACAGGGTGCTGCTCGGCCACGTCCCCGGCGTGCAGATGCACCACGATTTCCTGCCGCAGCCGGGCGACCGGATCTGGACGCCCGCCGACTGGGCCTGGGCCGGCGGGCTCCTCAACGTGCTGCTGCCGGCGCTGAAGCTGGGCGTGCCCGTCGTCGCCCGCCGTTTCGACCGCTTCGATCCCGAGGAGGCCTGGCGGCTGATGGTCGATGCGGGCGTGCGCAACGCGTTCATCCCGCCGACGGCGCTCAGGATGCTGAAGGCCGCGCCGCCCCCCGCCGGGCTCACCCTCCGGTCGGTCGGCTCGGGCGGCGAGAGCCTGGGACGCGGTACCTTCGACTGGGGCCATTCCGCCCTCGGGCTGACCATCAACGAATTCTACGGCCAGACCGAATGCAACCTGGTGCTGTCGTCGTGCGCCGCCATCGGGGTCAACAAGGGCGGCGCCATCGGCAAGGCCGTCCCCGGCCACACCGTCGCCGTCGTCGACGACGGGGGCCGCGAGGTCCCGCGCGGCACCCAGGGCACCATCGCCGTCAGGGCGCCGGACCCGGTGATGTTCCTCGCCTACTGGAACAACCCCGCCGCCACCCGCGACAAGTTCCGCGGCGACTGGCTGATGACCGGCGACCAGGGCACCATGGACGACGACGGCTACGTCACCTTCGTCGGCCGCGACGACGACGTCATCACTTCGTCGGGCTACCGGATCGGCCCCACCGAGATCGAGGACTGCCTGGTGGCCCATCCGGCGGTGCAGCTGGCCGCGGTCGTCGGCAAGCCGGACGCCATGCGCACGGAGATCGTCAAGGCGTTCGTCCAGCTCAGGCCGGAGATCGCGCCGAGCGAAGCGCTGGCCGGCGACATCCAGGCCCATGTGCGCGAACGGCTGTCGGCGCACGAATATCCGCGCGAGATCACCTTCGTGGAGGAGATGCCGCTGACCACCACCGGCAAGGTCATCCGCCGGGTGTTCCGCGACCGGGTGCGCGACGAGGCCGCGACGGACGGGGCCGACACCGACGGACACGCATGATGGAGACGGCAGGCCGGCTGCGGCTCGCCACCTTCAACGTGGAGTCCTTCGGCGGCGACCGGGCGGGCAGCGCCGCGACGGCGGCGCGCCTCGACGCGCTGCGCGCCGTCATCGTTCCGCTCGCGGCCGACGTCCTCTGCCTGCAGGAGGTGAACGGCCAGCGGCCCCAGGGCGGTGGCGACCGGACGCTCGCCGATCTCGACCAGCTTCTGGACGGCACCGCGTTCGCGGGCTGCCAGCGCGTCTCGGCCGGGCTGGCCGGGCCGGTCGGCGACCGCCACAACCTGGTCGTGGTGTCGCGCCTGCCGATCGTCGCGCACCGGCGGCTGTGGCACGATCTCGTGCCACCGGCCTCGCTGCGGCTGCCGACGGCCGCCGATGATCCGATCGACGTGGCCTTCGACCGGCCGGTTCTCCAGGCAACGATCGCGCTCGCGCCCGGTCGGCACCTCGACGTCTTCAACGCCCATCTGCGCGCACCGCTCGCCGCCCCCGTGCCGGGCGAAAAGCTCGACGCCCACACGTGGCGCAGCGCCAGCGGCTGGGCGGAAGGCTACTATCTGGCGGCGATGAAGCGGATGGGGCAGGCGCTGGAGATCCGGCGGGCGATCGATCTGCTGCTGGACGGCGATCCCGACCGGTTGATCGCGGTGGCGGGCGACCTCAACGCCGATCTCCTGGAGACGCCGCTGCGCCTGCTGCTGGCCGCCCCCGGCGACACCGGCACCCCGGCGCTGGCGCACCACGCGCTGATCGCGGCGGAGGCCCGGGTGGCGGCGGCGCTGCGCTTCACCACGCTGCACGACGGGCGGCCGCAGCTTCTCGACCACATCCTGATGAGCCGGGCGCTGGCCGAGCACCTCACCGACGTGCGCATCGACAACGCGCACGTGATCGACGACACGGCGGTTCCGGAGGACTTTCCCGGATCGCTGCACGCGCCGCTGTCGGCGGATTTCGCGTTCGGCGCGCCCTGACCGGAGCAGGCTCAGTCGCGCTTCAGCGCCTCGATGTAGGCGACGATGTCGGCGATCTCGGCGCGCGAGAGCGACAGGTTCGGCATCACGGGGTGCGGATTGGCGAGGAACGCCGCGAGCCCGTCCGCCGTCAGGCTCTCCGACCTCGCGATCGCCGCGAACGGCGGCACGTCGGCGCTCCCCGTCGTCTGCTCCTCGTCGACGATGTGGCATGCGGAGCACCACTGCCGGGCGAGCGCGTGGCCTTCGTCGGCGTCTCCGGCGGCGAAGGCCGGGACGACCTGTCCGGCGACGAGGGCGAGAATGCTGAGGTAGCGGAGTCCAGTCACGGGAACGATCGCTCCGGAAGCAGTCTCCGGCCGGACAGGAACGGGCCCGGCGGCGACGGTGACGTGGGTGGCGACGGCCACCAGATCACGACCGGCCGGCGGGCTCCGTGATTTCGATCAATTCCGGAAAGAAGTGGCCGGACGGCGCCAAGCGCCGTCCGGCTGCACGGAAACGCGGCGGGGTCAGCTGCCGGCGGTCTCGGCCGGAGCCAGCGCCTTCGCCTGGCCGATCCAGTCGTCGCGGCGGATGCGGCCGGGGAACGACAGCGCGCCGTCGATCTCGTCGATGGCCGAGGCGCTCAGCCGGGCGACCTGCTCGAAATGGAAGATACCCATATCGTTCAGGCGCTTGGCGAGACCGGGTCCGATGCCGCGGATGCGGGTCAGGTCATCGGCGGTGCCGTTCGGCGCGGCGAGCGCGACATCGGCCAGCGACCCGCGCTTCGGCTTCGCCTTACGGGCCGACCTGGGAGTCGCGGCCTTCGCGGGAGCCTTGGCGGCGGTCTTTGCGGGCGCGGTCCGTGATGCGGGCGTGGCCTTCGCCTTGGGAGCAGCAGCGGCCTTCGGCGCCGCTTTCGCCTTGGGGGCGGCCGCCTTGGGGGTCGGCGTGGCCTTCGGAGCCGTCGCGGCCTTGGCGGGCGCCCTGGTCTCGGGCTTCGCGGCGGCCGGGGCTTTCGCCTGGGCGTCCGGCGCCTTCGCCTCGACCGGCTTCGGAGCCGCCGCCTTCGCCTCGGCGGGCGTCGCATCGGCGGCGGCCTTCGGCGCAGGCGCCTTGGTCTCAGCCGGCTTCGCGTCCACGGCCTTCGGCTCGGCCGCCTTGGCCGCGGCCGGAGCCGGGCTCGCCTTCGGCGCGGCGCGCGGCTCGTGGGTGAGGATGAAATCGGCGATGCGCGGGCAGATTTCCGAGCGATAGCGCGAACCGTTGAAGACGCCGTAGTGGCCGACGCCCGGCTGCATGTAGTGGGAGCGCTTGTCGTCCGGCAGGTTGACCGCCAGCCCGTGCGCCGCCTTCGTCTGGCCGAGCCCGGAGATGTCGTCCTTCTCGCCCTCGATCGTCAGCAGCGCCGTGCGCCGGATCGCGCTCGGATCGACGCGGCGGCCACGGTGCAGGAAGGTCCCCTTCGGCAGGTCGTGGTTCATGAACACCCGCTCGAGCGTCTGCAGGTAGAACTCGGCCGTCAGGTCCATCACCGCCAGATATTCGTCGTAGAACTCGCGGTGCTTCTCGGCGGAATCGCCGTCGCCCTCGATCAGGTGGTGGAAGAAGTCGTGGTGCGCCGTCATGTGGCGGTCGAGGTTCATGCTCATGAACCCGGTCAGCTGCAGGAAGCCCGGATAGACGTCGCGCAGGAAGCCCGGATGCGGAAACGGCACCCGCATGATGACGTTGCGCTGGAACCAGTCGATCGAATGCCGCTTGGCCAGGTCGTCGACCGCCGTCGGATTGACCCGGGTGTCGATCGGCCCGCCCATCAGCGTCATGGAGAGCGGCGCGTAGGGGTCTTCGTCCTCTTCCATGAGCGAGACCGCCGCGAACACCGGCACGGCCGGCTGGCAGACGGCCATCACGTGGGTGTTGCCGCCGAGAAAGCGCAGCATGGAGATGACGTAATCGATGTAGTCGTCGAGATCGAAGGGCCCGTCGGTCTCCGGGACCATCCGGGCGTCGATCCAGTCGGTGATGTAGACGTCGTGGTTGGGCAGCAGGGCCTCGACCGTCCCGCGCAGCAGCGTCGCGTAGTGGCCGGACATCGGCGCCACCACCAGCACCTTCGGATCCCGGCGCCGGCCTTCCGGCAGCGCGCGGGTGAAATGCACCAGCCGGCAGAACGGCCGCTCCCAGACCACGTCCTCTCGGACCGCAACCCGGGTGCCGCTTACCGTCGTCGAGCCGAACCCGAACTCGGGCTTGCCATACCGCCGCGTCACCCGTTCGAACAGCTCGCTGCCGGCCGCCAGGCTCTTGCCGAACGTGGTGTGGGCGAGCGGGTTGAGCGGATTCTTGAAGTAGAGGCGCGCCGCGTCCGCCGCCGCCCGCCACGGGCTGAGGACGGCGTGGTTCAGTTCATAGAGTTCATAGTACACGACGAAATGTCCCAAGTTCGATGTGCGATGCCGCCCACGGATGCGGTGCTTTTGCGCCGCACAAACAATAGCGGCGCAAAACTGCGCTCTGCAAGTCGACGCACTGTGGATTGCTTGGCTTGCAGGAAGCTGAGCACGATCAACGTGATGGGGCGGGAGAGATCCGGCCGTCGCTTCCGGTTGCGGGCAATGCGCGCCCGCAAGTTCACCGAATCACATGGGGTCTGCGCGCCGATCGACAAGAGCGCGGCCGAAGTGCGCGTCTCTCCCGCCGCGGAAAACGGGGAGACCGCCGTGCACATCCAGGCCGCGTTGACCCGCGAAGCTCTTGCGCGACGACGGCCCGACCGACAGAGATCACTGAGGACACCACTCGTCCTGCCGGACCACGGAAACGCACGCCATGACCGCACCAGCCCTTCTTGACGGGACACCCGCCTTCGGCCAGCGCAACGTGCGGCTGGACACGCTGATCCGGTTGCGATGGCTCGCCGTCTTCGGCCAGACCGTCACCGTCCTGTCGGTCGGGCTTCTGCTCGGCTTTCCGCTGCCGATGACCGCCTGCCTGACGCTGATCGCCGCGTCGGCCGTTCTCAACGTCGTGCTGCGGCTGCGGTTCTCGTCCAGCCGGCGCCTGTCGGAGCCGAACACGACGATCCTGCTGGGCTTCGACATCCTGCAGCTCGCCGGGCTGCTGTACCTGACCGGCGGCCTGTTCAACCCCTTCGCGTTCCTGATGATCGCGCCGGTGATGATCTCGGCCACCGCGCTGCCGCCGCAGAAGACCGTGTTCCTGGCCAGCCTCGTCCTCGTCATGGCGACGTTCCTGGCGATCCACCATCATCCGCTCCCCTGGTACGACGGCGAGACCCTGGCGCTGCCGCTCCTGTATGTCGGCGGCGTCTGGCTGGCGCTGACCTGCAGCCTGGCGCTGATGGGCATGTTCACCTTCCGGGTTGCTGAGGAGGCCCGCCAGCTTGCCGACGCGCTGGCCGCCACCGAACTCATCCTCGCCCGCGAGCAGCACCTGAGCGCCCTCGACGGCCTTGCCGCCGCCGCCGCCCATGAGCTGGGCACGCCGCTCGCGACCATCGCCCTGGTCTCCAGCGAACTGGAGCGCGAACTGGAACCCACCTCGCCGCACGCGGAGGACATCCATCTGCTGCGCACCCAGACCGACCGCTGCCGCGAGATCCTGCGCAAGCTGACGACGCTGGCCGACGAACCGGACGGTCATTTCGACCGGATGAGTCTCGCCCAGCTGATCGAGGAGGTCGTCGCGCCCACCCGGGACTTCGGAATCGAGGTCGACGTGGCGCGTGGAAAGACGACCCCGGTGGAGCCAATCGTCGCACGCAGCCCGGCCATCCTGTACGGGCTCGGCAACCTCCTGGAGAACGCCGTCGACTTTGCGGAGGCGCGCGTGACGATCACCGCCGAGTGGAGCGATCGCGAGGTTTCCATCACCATCGCAGACGATGGACGCGGCTTTGCCGAGACGGTCCTCGACCGGCTCGGCGACCCGTACGTCACCAGCAGAGCCAGCCGTTCCGCCGGTGGCGGGCTCGGCCTCGGCTTCTTCATCGCCAAGACGCTGCTGGAGCGCACCGGGGCACACCTGTCGTTCAGCAACCGCCGCCCGCCCGAGCGCGGCGCTGTCGTGAAGGTGCACTGGGACCGCGACGCCATCGATCTGGGGCGCGTCGTTCCGGTCGGCGAAGACCGTCAGGACCGCCGTGCCGCGCAGGCGGCGGCTTTGCCGAACCGGTCCGCAACCCTATAATCAGGACAAAGCAACGAAAGAGACGGTCGAACGCCCGCTTCACTGGCTAAGGCGGCCTGACCGCGATGATCCAGCGTGTGGCGTGATGACAGACAACACAGACCTCGGCCCTGACCCCACTCTCCTCATCGTCGACGACGACCACGCCTTCGTGCAGCGGCTGGCGCGCGCGATGGAGAAGCGCGGCTTCGAAACCGATACGGCCGAGACCATCGAGGAAGCGATCGGCAAGGTCGACCGGAGCCCGCCGGCCTATGCGGTGGTGGACATGCGGCTCGGCGACGGCAACGGCCTCGACGTGGTCGAACGCCTGCGCCAGGCGCGGCCGGAGGCACGCAGCGTGGTGCTGACCGGCTACGGCAACATCGCCACCGCGGTGACCGCCGTGAAGCTCGGCGCCGTCGACTATCTCGCCAAGCCGGCCGACGCCGACGAGGTGTACATCGCCCTCACCCGCAACCCGGAGGACCGGGCGCTGCCGCCGGACAATCCGATGTCGGCCGACCGGGTCCGCTGGGAGCACATCCAGCGCATCTACGAGCTGTGCGACCGCAACGTCTCGGAGACGGCCCGCCGCCTCAACATGCACCGGCGCACGCTGCAGCGGATCCTGGCGAAGCGCGCGCCCCGCTAGATC
This sequence comes from Amorphus sp. MBR-141, assembly GCF_053628695.1. Classification (NCBI taxonomy): domain Bacteria; kingdom Pseudomonadati; phylum Pseudomonadota; class Alphaproteobacteria; order Hyphomicrobiales; family Amorphaceae; genus Amorphus; species Amorphus sp. MBR-141. The sequence continues at coordinate 41,013 of NZ_JBRJGW010000023.1, read as the reverse complement.
CGGATGGGTTCAGGGCTGATCGATCCGGAACCGTAAAATAATTTCGATTTCAATGGCTTGGAGAGGATGCAGGTGGAAGCCCGGCATCCGCCTTGCCCCGTCGCGCTCCTCGGCACGTCCCGTTCGGATCGCAGCGATCCGGCCGGGCGATGGCATCCGACGTTCCCCTGCGCACGGGCCAGCCACGCATCTGCTGCGGCGCGCTCACGGCATCGGCAACGGGCCGGATCCCACCGGCGCCCCCCGATCGGGTAGACTGCGATGCTGATTCGTTTCCGTTGTCGCGCGTGCCGGAGTGAGCGATGAAACGCGCCCTGATAGTCCTTGGTGTCCTCTGCCTGCTGGTCGTCGCGACGCTGGCGGCGCTGCCGATGTTCATCTCCACCCAGTGGGTGCGGCAGACGGTGGTGAACCAGATCAGCCAGGCGACCGGACTGGTCATCTCGATCGACGGCGCGGTCAGCCTGCGCGCGTTCCCGACGCTGTCGCTGTCGGCCGATGCGGTGCGGGTGCGCGCCCCCGACGGCGCCGACGTGATGTCGCTGGGGACGCTGCGCGCCGACCTGTCGCTGATCCCGCTGCTATCCGGCACCGTCAACGTCAATGAGATCGTCCTCGACGGGCTGCACATCGCGCTGCAACGCCTCGAAGACGGATCGATCACGCTTCCCGGCCTGTCCCGCCAGGCGGGCCCGGCCGATGCCGCCGCCGGCGCGCCGGACGACGATCCGCTGGCCATCCTGGAACGTCTCTCCGTCGCCCATTTCAACGTGCGCAACGGCGTCGTGGTCATGGAGGACGTCGCCTCCGGCGTCCAGGAGACCGCCGACAAGGTGTTCGTCGAACTGCGCCTCCCCGGCATCGACGAGCCCGCCCACGCCGAAGGCAGCCTGGTCTTCCGGGGCGCCCCGCTCGCCTTCTCGGCCGACATCGAGACGCCGCAGACCCTGACCTCCACGGCGCCCACCGCCGTCTCGATCGCCGTCAGCAAAGGCCCCGCCACCGGCAAGGTCGCCGGCACCGCCATCCTCGGCTCGACCCTCAGCTTCGACGGCTCCGTCGAGCTTGCCAGCGACGACCTGTCGGAAGCGATCGCCTGGGCCAGCGGCACGGCGCCCGGTGCCGCGCTGGGCTCCATGTCGCTGAAGGCGACCGCGGTGATGAACCCGCTGGCGCTGGCCCTCACCGACATCGCCGGACAGGTGAACGGCACCGCCTTCACCGGCGAGCTGACGCTCCCCACCGCCACCGAAATCCCGCAGATACGCGGCCGGATCGCAGCCGACACCATCGATCTCGCCGCCTTCAGGGCGGACAGCGAGCAGGCCAACGATACGACCGAGGCGGCGGCCGATACGCCGATCGATCTCGCCCCGCTCAGCTCCGTCGACGCGGAGCTGACGCTCTCGGTCGGGGAACTGCGGGCGCCGAACCTGACGCTCCAGGGCCTCACCGCCCAGGTGAGCCTTCAGAAGGGCGTGCTCAACGTCGAGGTGCCGCAGGTGGGCTTCGGCGGCGGGTCGATCGGTTTCATCGCCCGCGCCTGGGACGACAACGGCATAGCAGTGGCCGACGGGCGCGCCACCGTGGCCCAGCTGCCACTCGCCACCGTGCTGGCCTTCGCGCCATCGCCTTACGAGGCGAGCGGCATGCTGTTCGCCGACGTCGGATTCACCACCCGCGGCACCAGCACCGACACGCTGATGCGCAACGCGACGGCCGAGGGCTCGCTGGGGCTGCGCGGCGGCCGCGTCACCGGCCTTCCGCTGGCCCAGGCCGTGCCCGGCGACCCCTCGGCCGGCACCCTCGACGCCGTCAATGTGGACGCGCGGTTCGCCGGGACCGACAGCCCGGTGTCGCTGAGCGGCAGCTTCAACTGGCGCGGCGAGGCGTTCGCGCTCACGGGCACCTCCGGCCCGCCGGGCGTGCTGCTCTCCGGCGCGCCGAGCAACCTCAACGCCGACCTGCGCTCGAACCGGGTGGCCACCAGCTATGCCGGCACGGTCACGCTGGGCGGCGCCGCCAATGGCCGCGTCGGCCTGTCGACCCCGTCGCTGCGCGGCCTGCTCGCGTGGCTCGACAATCCGATCGGCGAGGGCGACGGCCTGCAGGCGACGTCGGTCGAAGGGGTGCTGTCGGCGACGGCAAACGGCGTCGCGCTGAGCGATGCGGTCATCACCATCGACCAGAGTTCGGCGCGCGGCGCCGGCTCGGCGGCGCTCGACGGCAAGCGGCCGTCGGTGAAGGCGGACCTGGCCTTCGACACGCTGAACCTGACGCCCTATCTCGCCGGCGGCTCGACGGGTCAGCCGTCCGGCGACGGCATCGGCTGGAGCCGCGATCCGCTCGACCTCACCGTGCTGAGCGCCCTCGACGCGTCGGTGTCGCTGACGGCCAATTCCATCGTCGTGGACGACCTGAAGACCGGCGCCGCGACCCTCGGCGTCACGTTGGCCGACGGCCGGCTCGAGGCGCTGCTGTCGCGCTTCGAGCTCTATTCCGGCTCCGGCACCGGCCGCGTCACCCTGGCCGACAACCGCGGCGCGGCCAGCACCGCCGAGTTCACCCTGGACGGTGTCGACGTGCACCGGCTGTTCAAGGATGCCGCCGGGTTCGGCGCGCTGGCCGGCACCGGCAAGGTGGCGCTGAACGTCACCGGGGCGGGCGAAAGCATCTACGGCCTGATCGATTCGCTGGACGGAAGTGCCGCGCTGGAGATCCGCGACGGCGCCATCCTCGGCATCAACATTCCGCAGATGATGCGCAGCCTGACCTCGTCGATCCTGAGCGGCTGGCAGACCGATGCGAACGACAAGACCGACTTCACCGCGTTCGGGGCGTCCTTCCAGATCGCCGACGGGGTGGCCACGACCAGCGACCTCAGCCTGGTCGGCCCGCTGGTGCGAATGACCGGCACGGGCAACGCCGACCTTGCCGAGAAGACGCTGTCGTTCCGGGTCGATCCGCGCCTCGTCGCGAGCCTGGAAGGCCAGGGCAGCGAGGCGGATGCCAAGGGGCTGGGCGTTCCGATCGTCATCGAGGGGGCGTGGTCGAACCCGCGCATCTATCCGGACATCAAGGGCATCCTGCAGAACCCGCAGGCGGCGCTGGAGCAGTTGAAATCGCTCGGCAATCTCGGCGACCTCGCCAACTCGGGGCAGCTTGGCAGCGCCGCCGGCGTCGTCGGACAGCTCGCCTCCGGCGATACCCAGGGCGCCATCGGCTCGCTCATCGACCAGCAGATCGGCCAGCTCGGCGGCGGCACCGCCGGGACCGGCGGCGGCGGGCTCCAGCAGGCGCTGACCAGCGCGGTCCAGCAGCAGCTCGGCGGCGGCTCGACGGCAGCGCCGGCCGGCTCGGGCAACGCCACCCAGGACCTGATCGGCTCGGCCATCGGCCAGATCGCCGGCGGGCTCGTCGGCGGCCAGTCCCAGCCGGCGCCGCAGCCGGTGCCGACCACCGAGGTGCCGCCGGCCGAGGCCCCGCCGGCGGCCGCAACCCTGCCCGCGCCCCCGCCGGCCCCGGCCCCGGCACCCGACGCCAACCAGATCGTCACCGGCATGATCGGCAGCCTGCTCGGCCAGCAGAGCACCGCCTCCGCGCCCGTCCAGGCCCAGCCGCAACCCCAGCAGCCCCAGCAGCAGCAGGCGCCGACGACCAACCAGGTCATCGGCGGGCTGGTGGGCGGGCTGCTTGGCCAGGCCGCCGGGCAGAACGGCCAGGGCGGCAACGCCGGCGCGATCCTCGGCGCCTTCGGGGTGCCCCAGCAGCAGGCCGCCCCCCAGGCGGCGCCGCAACAGGCCGCGCCGGCCGTCGGCTCCACCACGGTGATGCCGCGCCCGAACCCGAGGCGCTGACGCGCGCGCACCGCCTGCGCGCGCACCGGGTCGCTGCGCCCTGCGCACGGGCTGCGGCTCAATCCTAAATTCCTGACTTTACTTGCGTTTTCCGAGTGCGCAGGCGCGTGCGCGACAACCGCCGCGTTTTGTCGAAAAGCGGGACCAATCTGCGCTTTTCTGCGCTTTTCTGCGCATTTGCGTCGCTGTGCGCACCAGCGTGCCGCCGGCTCCGTGCGCAGGTGCGCACTGTCGCAAAATTGTGCCCGAGCGGGTGTAATCTGGAGGAGCATATGCGGGTCCCACCGCGGCACCGTTCCCCCTCCTCCTCTCGTGCGTGATCAGCCCCGATGCAGGACCGCCCCCCTTCGGACGTCGACACCGGCCGTGGCACGCCCGGCGAGGTGTTCCGCGTGTTCCTGGTACTGGGCCTGACCTCGTTCGGCGGACCCGTCGCCCATCTCGGCTATTTCCGCACCGCCTTCGTGGACCGGCGGCGCTGGATGTCCGAGAGCGCCTTCGCCGACCTGATCGCGCTCTGCCAGTTCCTGCCCGGCCCGGCCTCCAGTCAGGTGGGCATGGGGATCGGCCTCTCCCGTGCCGGCTATCTCGGCATGCTGGCCGCCTTCACCGCCTTCACCCTCCCGTCGGCCATTGCCCTCGTCGCTTTCGCCTATGGCCTGGGCGCGCTCGGCGACACCGAGGGGGCGGGCTGGATCGCCGGGCTGAAGGCCGCCGCCGTCGCCGTGGTGGCGCACGCGCTGCTGGGCATGGCCCGCACGCTGGCGCCCGACGCCAAGCGCGCCACCATCGCCGCCGGCGCGATGATCCTGCTGCTGGTGGCCCCCACCGCCTGGACCCAGGTGCTGGTGATCGTGCTGGGGGCGGGCGCCGCGCTGCTGGTGCTGCCGAAGCCGGACATGGCCGCCGACCCGGGCGGCCTGCACGTGCCGGTCGGGCGCGGCGTCGCCATCGCGGCGCTCGCGGCCTTTGTCGTGCTGCTGGTCGGGCTGCCGATCCTCGCGGCGCTGACCGACGGCTTCGGCATCGCCATCGTCGACCGCTTCTACCGGGCCGGCAGCCTGGTGTTCGGCGGCGGCCACGTGGTGCTGCCGCTGCTGGAGCAGTCGGTGGTTGCGCCGGGGCTGGTCTCCGAATCCGACTTCCTCGCCGGCTACGGCGCCGCCCAGGCGGTGCCGGGCCCGCTGTTCACCTTCGCCGCCTTCCTGGGCGCCGTGCTCGACGGGCCGCTGACCGGGGTGGCCGGCGCGGCCGTGGCGCTGCTGGCGATCTTTCTCCCTTCGGCGCTGCTGGTGCTCGGCGCCCTGCCGTTCTGGTCGGCGCTGCGGCACCGGCCGGATGCCCGCCGGGCGCTCACCGGCGTCAACGCCGCGGTGGTGGGGCTGCTGGCCGCCGCGCTCTACGATCCCGTCTTCACCAAGGGCATCACCTCGCCGGTGGCCCTCGCCATTGCGGTCGCCGCCTTCGTGGCGCTCGCCCAGTGGAAGGCGCCGCCGTGGGCGGTGGTCGTGGCGGCCGGCGTGCTCGGTGGTTTGGTGCTCTGACGCTCGATCCGGTTGGGGTTTCTTTTCGCTCACGCCGACGAACTGACGCTCGCGCTCACGCGGGCCCGGCCTGAGTCTTCCATATCGCAATCGCGGCGGAAAACCGGTTCCCACTTTTCCTGCGATTGCTCCCCCGGCGCGCGGTCGCGCGCTGATGGGGCACGTCGGGGAGACCGCGACGGCATCAAATGCCGCGTGCGGGGTTGCGCTTCGGGAACAAAAACGGAACTATCGGATCCTCAACTCCTGCCGAAGGCCGCCATGTCGCTCGATCCCTCCCCCGTGCCGTACCCGGCCCCGCCGGTCGACGGCCGCCAGTCGCAGAACGCCCTGAAGGTGCGCCGGGGCACCTGCCGGCTGCTGCGCCTGCACGGCTTCTCGACGCTGCCGGAGGTGGGGCTCGCCTCGGGACGGCGGGCCGACCTGGTGGCGATCGGCAAGGGCGGCGAGATCTGGATCGTCGAGATCAAGTCGTCGCTGGAGGACCTGCGCGCCGACGCCAAGTGGCCATTCTACCGGCTGCACTGCGACCGGCTGTTCTTCGCCACCCTGCCCGAGGTGCCGCAAGCGGCGTTCCCGGAGGAGGCCGGCCTGATCCTCACCGACGGCTTCCAGGCGGAGATCCTGCGCGAGGCGCCGACCCACCGGCTGGCGGCCGCCACCCGCAAGGCGATGCTGCTGAAGGTCGCCCAGCTCGCCTCCAGCCGGCTGCACCTGCTGGAGGACCCGGAAGCCGCCCATCTCGACCTGCCGGTATGGTGAGGCGGGGCCTTTCTCTTGCGCTCACGCCAGCGCGCTGAAGCGCGCGGCTGCGCGGGCGCGGCCTCCGGCCGGCGCGCGGTCGCGCGCTGGGGGAGTCTGATCGACAGGACATTCCTGGGGCGAGTTGTCGTTTTTGCGCGTTCCGCTCAGCCGTGCCAGAGGCCCGGGGCGGCCTGCAGGAGGCGGGGGAGCCGCTGCAGCTCCTCGTCGAGCACGTGCACCAGCGACAGCCGGTCGGCGGCGGTGGCGGCAGCGGCCTCCGCCGCGAAGGCGGGCATGGCGCCGAGCGCCCCCGTCCGCAGGGCGACGGCGAGCTCGTGGAGCATCCGGCACTGGGCGGCCACGTCGGCCGCGGCGACCTGCGAGGCGGTCAGGAGCTCCACCGAGCTGACCACCATGCGGACGGTCCGCTGGATCTCCTCCATCTGCGCCATCGGCACGCCGCCCTCCTTCGCCGCCGACGGCATCAGCGCGCGGAGGCTCTGCAGGGTGCCGCCGATGCCGGCGAGCCCGCGCTTCGCGGCCGGCTCTCCATCGGCCGCCGACGGGACGCCGACCGCCGCCCCCGACAGCGCCTCCTCGCAGTGGAGCAGCGCGTTGGCCAGCACGTCGCGCCAGAACCAGGTGGCGTAAAGCGGCTGGACGAAGGAGAGCGCCAGCGCCACGGCGACACCGATCAGCACGTTGAGCGCCCGCCACAGCCCGATGTCCAGCGGATCGGTCCCCTGCCCGGTGACGATGATCAGGGTGAGCCCCGCCAGGAGCGCCATGTAGCCGGCGCGGCCGACCGCGTGATAGGCGCAGACGCCGCAGAACAGCGCGAGCAGCGCCCAGGTGAGCTGGATCTGCTGCAGCCACTCCTGCTGCAGCAGCACGAGCAGGCCGGTTGCCGCGCCGACCAGGGTGCCGACGACGCGCTCCAGCGCCTTGCGGCGGATGTTGCCGTGGTGCTGCAGGCCGGTGATGACCACCAGGAAGGAGATCGTCGTCCACAGGCCGTGGGGCACGTGGAGAACCGTCGTCAGGGCGATGCAGATGAGCACGCCGACGCCGGTGCGCACGGCGTGGAAGGCGCGGGAATGGCGGTACTTGAGGGGCGTGGCGTCCGGCCCGCGCTGCATTCTGTCGATCATTCCGTCGTCTTCTCCGCGATCGGCCGCGCCGTCATTTCCTGTCGATCAGGCGAAGCCACCTGACCGGAAAAGGCCCTGGTGTCGTTCCGCCACCCCCGGGGCGGAGCCGTCAATGCAGGTCCTTCGTGTACACGAACTGCGGCATGTGGAGATTGTAGCGCAGCGCCAGCAGCCGCAGCGCCAGGCCGACGCCCATCGCCGCGCCCATCACCACGTCGTGCTGCAGGCCGGCGGCGAGCCCGCCCACGTAGAGCCCGGCCGTGACGATCGACACGCTGGCATAGAGCTCGCGGCGGAACAGCAGCGGGACCTCGTTGCACAGGATGTCGCGCAGCACGCCGCCGGCGGTGCCGGTGATCATGCCGACGACCACGACGATGGCCAGCGGCTGGTTCATGCCGAGCGCGACGTTGCAGCCGATGACGGTAAAGACGACCAGGCCGACGGCATCGAGGAACAGGAAGATACCGCGCAGCCGCTCCATGAAGCGGGCGAAGACGATCGCCGCGCAGGCCGCCGTCACCGCGATGGCGAGATAGGAGGGATGGGCCACCCAGGCGAGCGGGTAGTGGCCGAGCAGCATGTCGCGGATCGAGCCGCCGCCGAGCGCGGTGATGCAGCCGAGCATCGCGACGCCGAACCAGTCCATGCTGCGCCGCCCGGCGGCCAGCGCCGCCGTCATCGCCTCGGCGCTGACGGCGACCAGATAGAGCACATGCAGCACGACGTCGCTCATGGCGGCCCGCCTCCCCCACCTTCCAGCCGGCCCACTTTGGCCGATCCCGGGCGGCGGCGCGAGGGGCAGCGGGCCGGCGTCCCGGCTTCCCGTCGGTGGGGGCGCGGTCGGGGATGCCGCCTGCCGGCCCTCGCCCGGCGAAAGCCGGGGCCAGGCCGGTCGAACGCCCGGGCTGCGGCCCGTGGCCCTGGATCCCCGCCTTCGCGGGGATGAGCGGAGTTTGGGGCGGGCTCGGCGGATCCCGTCATTCCCCCGGGTGTCCGCCGACGAGCCCTATGGATCCCCGCTTTCGCGGGGATGAGCGGAGGGTGGGGCTGGGCCGGGAGACGACACACCTGCTCATTCCAGCGAAGGCTGGAATCCAGGTGCCGAGCTTGCCGCAGGGGGAAAGGCGGGAGGAGGAGCGGCCGGTTGCGTGGCTGCGCGTATCCTCTCGCGTCCGGGACCGGATCACCGGCCCCAACTGGATTCCAGCCTTCGCTGGAATGAGCGGAAGATGGGGCGGGTGCCGGAGACACAACCCGAGCCTCGCAGGACAGCACCCACCAGCGCGCGACCGCGCGCCGCCCGGTCAGGGCGCCCTCCCGGAGCCGGTGCGCGCCAGCGCACTCGGCGTGAGGGAAGCAGCGATCCCGTCATTCCGCCGGGTGTCCGCCGACGGGCCCTATGGATCCCCGCTTTCGCGGGGATGAGCGGAGTTTGGGGGCATGGCCGGGAGACGACACACCCGCTCATTCCAGCGAAGGCTGGAATCCAGGTGCCGAGGTTGCCGCAGGGGGAAAGGCGGGAGGAGGAGCGGCCGGTTGCGTGGCGGCGCGCATCCTCTCGCGTCCTGGACCGGATCACCGGCCCCAACTGGATTCCAGCCTTCGCTGGAATGAGCGGAGTTTTTGGCCGGCTCGGCGGATCCCGTCATTCCGCCGGGCGCCATTCGACAGGCCCTATGGATCCCCGCTTTAGGCTGCGGTGTGCGGCCCTGGATTCCCGCTTTCGCGGGAATGAGCGGAGTTTGGGGTGGGGTCCGAGTGCCACGCGCGGGGCCTGTCAGGACATCTCCCACCAGCGCGCGACCGCGCGCCGGCCGGTCAGGCCGCCCTCCCGGAGCCGATGCGCGTCAGCGCATTCGGCGTGAGGGGAATAGATCAGGCCGCCCTCCCGGAGCCGGTGCGCGCCAGCGCACTCGGCGTGAGGGGAAAACAAACCAGACCGTTTACGGCCACTTCACCAGCGGCGGCATCGACGACAGGATCGAGGTGACGTTGCCGCCGGTCTTCAGGCCGAAGATGGTGCCGCGGTCGTAGAGGAGGTTGAACTCGACGTAGCGGCCGCGCCGGACGAGCTGCTCGTCGCGGTCGGCCTCGGTGAACGGGGTCTGCACGTTGGCGCGCACCAGGACGGGATAGATGTCGGCGAAGGCCTCGCCCACCGCGCGGGTGAAGGCGAAGTCGGCGTCCCAGTCGCCGGTGCTCAGATAGTCGTAGAAGATGCCGCCGATGCCGCGCATTTCATTGCGGTGCTTCAGGAAGAAATACTCGTCGCACCAGCCCTTGTAGCGGGGATAGTCGGCCACCGCGTGGGGGGCGCAGGCGGCCTCCATCGACTTGTGGAAGGCGACCGTGTCCGGGTCGTCCTGGGTGCGCCGGCGCTCCAGCACCGGCGTCAGGTCGGCGCCGCCGCCGAACCACTGGCGCGTCGTCACCACCATGCGGGTGTTCATGTGCACGGCCGGCACGTTGGGGTTCCACGGGTGGGCGATCAGCGAGATGCCCGAGGCCCAGAAGCGCGGGTCCTCGTCGCCGCCGGGGATCTGCTTGCGGAACTCCTCCGAGAAGGTGCCGTGGACGGTGGAGGTGTGGACGCCGACCTTCTCGAAGACCCGGCCGCCCATCATGCTCATGACACCGCCGCCGCCGTGGGTGCCGTCGGCGTCGGTGCGGTCCCAGGGCGCCTTCTCGAAGCGCCCGGCGGGGCAGCCGCCGGTGCCCGGCGCGCCGTCGGCCTCAACCTCCAGCGCCTCGAAGTCGGCGCAGATCCGGTCGCGCAGCGTCTCGAACCAGTCCTTCGCCCGGCCCTTCTTCCCCTCCAGATCGTCGGGAAGCGGCCGGTCCGGCACCTTCGAATTCACCATGGTCTCAGACCTTCAGCAGATGACGCGGCCGGTGTGGCCGAAAGGGCGGAGGAGCGCAAGGGCGGGCGCCGCGTCGGGAAGGGAGACCAGCGCCGGCCGGCCGTGTTCCCGCCCGGCCGGTTCGGACGGACCCTGCCGGCGAACGTCGACGGTTCGCCCGGCCGGATCCGGCCGGCTCATCCCGGTCCTCACCGATCCCGGTCGGCGTAGATGCCGGTGGGGGTCTTGCCGCCGGTGGCCGGGGCGGCGTCGTCCAGCAGGCCGGCCTGCAGATAGTGGCCCTCGAACTGGCCGGCGTGCGCCAGCCCCTCCCAGTCGTGGATGGTCAGCAGGCCGCCGGCGAGCGTGATCAGCCCCTCCGACCGCAGCGCCTGGATCGAGCGGTTGACGTGCACCACCGACAGGCCGGTCGCGTCGGCGACCTCCGACTGGGTCATCGGCCAGACGACGGTGTCGCCATCGACCAGGCCTACCTGGCGATGGCGGGCGTACATCTCGCACATCACGTGGGCGATGCGCTGGAAGGCGGTGCGCCGGCCGACGTTGACGATCCACTGGCGGAACACCGCCGCCTCGAACAGCGATTCCTTCCAGACGGCGCGGCTGACCCGCGGCGACTCCTTGGTGATGGCGATCAGCGACTCATGGGGGATCATCACCACCGTCGACGGCGCGATCGAGGCGACCGAGTGGTCCATCACCTCCAGGAGGAAGCTCTGGATGTCGAAGATGTCGCCGGGAACGATGAAGGCGGTGATCTGGCGCTTTCCGTCGGGCGTCATCGCGTAGCGGCAGGCGAGCCCCGACAGCAGCATGCAGCATTCCCGCGCCCGGTCGCCCTCCCGGACGATGTCCTGGCGCGGCCCCACGGTGACGGTGCGGGTGAAGAGGGAGTTCAGAAGGCGTTGTTCCGCCTCGGAGAACGGCTCGAGCGCGCGCAGCTTGCGCAGCATCGGGTTCTCGTTCGCCAGCATATCGCATGCCCCCTGGTGTCGGTTGCGTTCGACGTTTCGGTTCCATTCGGCCGGACGGGCCGGTGCCCTGCCGTACCCTGACGGCCCGCGGCTGCGGCGCGTCGTCGCGGGGGCCGGCGCCGCGTCGGCAAGCGGCGGCAGACGGCGGCTTGGAGGGGGCCGACGGTCGCGTCTGCCCCGGTGCCGGCTGGCCGCGTCGCCCGCCAGCGCCCGTCGCGCCTGCCCGCCGGCGCCCCACCCGGCAGCAAAACGCACCGTAGCGGCCGGCCGGCCATACCACATTAGCTTTTATTAGGGTGCCGACCGCAAGCCCGTTCGCGGCCCCGCGTCAGCCGCGATGGACGAGGATGTTGACGAGACGGCCCAGCGGATCGCGGACGAACACCCGGCGCACGCCCCAGGGCTCGTCGGCCGGACCGTAGGCGAGGCCGATCCCGGCCGCCTCCAGACGGGCGAGCACCTCGTCGAGATCGTCGACCTCGATCGACAGGTCCGGCACCGGCGTGCCGGATCCGCCCTCGGACATGACGCTCATCTGGATCCGCATGGGGGCGTCGCTGCCGTAGGTGACGATCCAACCGAGGTCCATCAGGACGTCGAGGCCGAGCACGTCCCGGTAGAAGCGGGCCGCCTCGGACGGGTCGGCGGCGGCGACGTTGGCGACGATGCGGCGGACGATCATGGCGTCGGCCTCCTCGGTTCGGAGCCGGAAGGATGGGCATTCTGCGCCATGACGAGCGCGGCGGCGACCCGGTTGCGCCCCTCGCTCTTGGCCTTGTAGAGCGCCCCGTCGACGGCGAGCAGCAGGCTCTCCGCCGTCGAGACGGTGCCGCCGTCGCGGGCCAGCGCCGAGGCGACGCCCAGGCTCAGGCTGACCACATGCAGGCCCCCTTCGTTGCGGCCATGGGGGACCTTCTGGGCCTCCACCGCCGCCCGCGCCGCCTCGGCGATCGCCATCGCCGCCTCCAGCGGGACCGCCGGCAGCACCAGAGCGAGCTCCTCGCCGCCATAGCGCGCGGCGAGCGCGCCCGGCACGTCGGCCACCGCCGCCTTCAGGGTCTGGCCGACGATGCGCAGGCAGTCGTCGCCGGCCTGATGGCCGAAGCTGTCGTTGAAGCTCTTGAAGAAATCGATGTCGGCGAGCACCAGCGAGATCTCGCCGCCCACCTCCAGCGCCGCCGTCCAGCCGGCCGACAGCGCCTGGTCGAAGGCGCGCCGGTTGGCGAGCCCGGTGAGCCCGTCGGTCATCGCCTGGCGGGCGAGCTCCTCCTCGAAGCGGATCCGCTCGGAGATGTCGCGCATGGCGATGACGACGCCTTCCAGCACGTCGCCGGAGGCGGGATCGCGGATGCCCCGGGTGCGGCATTCCACCCACACGTAGGCGCCGTCGGCGCGGCGGATGCGGCAGGTGAGCTCGCGCGGCCCGACGACGCCCGCCATCGCCCGCTGCATGGCCTCGCCGATCCGCGGCATGTCGTCCGGGTGGACCACGTCCACCGGCGTCTTGCCGATCAGGTCGCCGTCGCTCCAGCCGAGCACCGGCGTCACCGAGGCGGAGACGAAGCGGGCCGTGTAGGTGCCGTCGAGCAGCCAGAGGACGTCGGTGGTGTGCTCGACCAGGATGCGGAAGAGATCGGGACCGACCCACCTGTCCGCTCCGGCCGGCGAGAGCCCCGCCGCGCCGCCGCCCTGGTCCGTGCCGCCTGCTTTGCCCGCCATCGGTGCCGTCTCCCCTGTGGTGCCGTCTTGTCCGAGAGCCGTGTCCGGCCAGCCGCTCTTAACATAGGATGGGCCCGACATCCTCCGGGCGTCCACCCGTGTCCGGAAGGCCACAGCCGGCGAAATCCGGAGCGCCGGGGGGTGCATTCGGCCCGCGACTGGCGTAGATCGGGGGCCGCGCCAGCGCACCGTTCCCACGGTGCGCTGGCGCCCCACATGGAGAACGACATGCAGATTCGCGTCACGCCCTCGCACTGACGCGCCCATGCCTGCTCCGCGGCCGCGCCCAGAGCCCGGCGCGGAAAGACCGATACCGTCTTTCCGCCCGCTTCCCGCTCTAGGCCATTCGACCCGGTCACGTGTCCCGATGCCAGGCCGCCCCCGGCCCGGCATCGTCGTGATCGAGCGGCCGCCGGGCTCCGCATCCGGCGCGGTTTCCCGTTCGCTGCCGTTTGCCTGGAGCCTTCCGATGCTGTCCTTCTTCGAATCCCTCGTCGATCCGCTCGTCGACCGGCCGCAGGTGCGCCCGCCGGACCGGCTGCTGCCGTTCATCTGGCACTTCGTCCGCCAGGCCTGGAAGGTGATCGCCGTCCTGCTCGTCGTCGCCGGCTGCGTGGCGCTGATCGAGGTGAGCCTGTTCGACTTCATCGGCCGCATCGTCGACATGCTCGCCGACACGCCGCCGGCCGAGCTGTTCTCCCGCCACGGCGGCACGCTGCTGATGATGGGGTTCGTGGCGCTGATCCTGCGGCCGCTGGCGGCCACGCTGCACCTGCTGATGGTCCACCAGGCGGTGGAGCCGGGGATGACCAACCTGATCCGCTGGCAGACCCATCGCTACGTGCTGCGCCAGAGCCTGTCGTTCTTCCAGAACGACTTCGCCGGGCGGCTCGCCAACAAGATCATCCAGACCGGCCCGTCGCTGCGCGAGGCGGTGGTCTCGATGATCGACGCCATCTGGTACGTGACCATCTACACCGGCAGCGCGCTGATCCTGTTCGCCCAGGCCGACGTCTGGCTGGCCGTGCCGCTGGTCATCTGGATCGCCGCCTACGTCTGCGTGCTCGCCTACTTCGTGCCGCAGGTGAAGGAGCAGGCGACGGTGATGTCTGAGGCCCGCTCGATGCTGACCGGGCGGATCGTCGACAGCTACACCAACATCGCGACGGTGAAGCTGTTCGCCCACGCCGAGCGCGAGGACGACTACGCCCGCGAGGCGATCGTCGACCACACAGCGAAGTTCCGCTTCATGACCCGGCGGATCACCGGCATGAACGTCGCGCTGGTCTCGATCAACGGCTTCCTGATCGTCGCCACGCTCGGCACCGGGCTGTGGCTGTGGCAGGCCGGCACGATCAGCATCGGCTCGATCGCGCTGGCGGCCGGCCTGGTCATGCGCATCAACGCCATGTCGGGCTGGATCATGTGGGTGGTCACCGGGATCTTCGAGAACCTCGGCACGGTGGCGGAAGGGATGGAGGCGATCTCGCGGCCCTATTCGGTGATCGACAAGCCGGACGCCAAGCCGCTGGCGGTGGCGCGCGGCGAGATCCGCTTCGACGACGTGTCGTTCCACTACGGGCAGACGCGCGGCGTCATCGACCACCTGAGCCTGACCATCGCGCCGGGCGAGCGGGTCGGGCTGGTCGGGCGCTCCGGGGCCGGCAAGTCGACCATGGTCAACCTCCTGCTGCGCTTCCACGACGTGGAGGGCGGCCGCATCCTGATCGACGGCCAGGACATCTCCGAGGTGAGCCAGGCGAGCCTGCGGGCGGCGATCGGCATGGTGACCCAGGACACCTCGCTGCTGCACCGCTCGGTGCGCGACAACGTCCGCTACGGCCTGCCGGCGGCCGGCGACCCGGCGATCCAGACGGCGCTGGAGCGGGCGCACGCCGACGGCTTCGTGCCGGACCTCGTCGACCTCAACGGCCGGCGCGGCCTGGACGCCCACGTGGGCGAGCGCGGCGTCAAGCTGTCGGGCGGCCAGCGCCAGCGCATCGCCATCGCCCGCGTCCTCCTCAAGGACGCGCCGATCCTGGTTCTCGACGAGGCCACCTCGGCACTCGATTCGGAGATCGAGGCGGCGATCCAGGAGGATCTGGAGGCGCTGATGGGCGACAAGACGGTGATCGCCATCGCCCACCGCCTGTCGACCATCGCCCGCATGGACCGGCTGGTGGTGCTGGACGCGGGCCGCATCGTCGAGACCGGCCGCCATGCGGAGCTGATCGCCGCCGGCGGCATCTACGCGCGGCTGTGGGCGCGCCAGTCCGGCGGCTTCCTCGGCGAGATCGAGCCGGAGACCGTGTAGCGCGGGATCAGGGAAAGCGGGCAGCGTTTCTCTGCCGGCGCGCCTGTCCTGGACGCGTCAGGCCGGCGGGAAACCGCCGGTCTGGCGGAGCCCCTCGCCCAGCGCGATCGCCACGGAGACGGCGAGGTTCAGCGAGCGCGCGCCGTCGACCATCGGGATCTGGAGCCGGAGGTCGGCCGCCGCGTGCACCTCGGCCGGCACCCCGGCGGATTCGCGCCCGAACAGCAGCACGTCGTCGGCACGGAAGGCGGCGGCGGTGTGGGCGGCGTCGGCCGCCGTGGTGAACAGCACGAGGCGGCCGCCGGCCTCCCGGTGCGCTGCCAGGAAGGCGGCCCACGACCGGTGCCGCATCAGCGCGGCCTTCTCCAGATAGTCGAGTCCCGCCCGCCGGAGGGCCCCGTCGGTCAGCGAGAAGCCGGCCGGTTCGATGAGGTCCACCGTCACCGCGAAGCAGGCGGCCATCCTGAGAATGGTTCCGGTGTTCTGCGGGATGTCCGGCTGGTAGAGCGCGATGCGCATGACGGGCCAATTCAACCAAACGGCGAGAAACAGGGGATAGTTACGGCCCGGAAATCCAGCACCGCAGCCAATGCAGCGGCATTTTGCGACAAACCGTCCAAAGCCAACCTTGGCTACTGGACAACCGCATGAAGGGGTGCAAAAACGCAAGCGGTTCTAAAAGAGCCGATCGCGCGCGGTGAGCAGCGGTGTCCCTCAAGGCCGTCGAGGGGATGCTGCATGGCCACTCTGAGCCTGCCCCGCACGCGGCACACAAGATCATCATCGGCATCGAGAGGAGCCGACATTGGCGAGCATGGATTCGTCGGAACCGACCCGCCGCGACTTTATGTATTTGGCAACCGGTGCGTTCGGCGCAGTGGGCGTCGCGGCAGTCGCGTGGCCGTTCATCGACCAGATGAACCCGGACGCCGCCGCCCTGGCGATGGCGACCACTGAAGTTGACGTGGCGAGCATGGAACCGGGCCAGTCGATCACCGTGAGCTGGCGCGGCAAGCCCGTGTTCATCCGGTATCGGACGGAACAGGAAATCGAGGAAGCGAAGAGCGTTCCCCTCGAGGACCTGAAGGATCCGATCGCGCGCAACGAGAACCTGAAGGCCGATGCGCCTGCGATCGACAGCAATCGGGCCGCCCCGGACAAGGAGCCGTGGCTCGTGATGGTCGGCATCTGCACCCATCTGGGCTGCGTTCCGATCGGCGAGTCCGGCGAGTATGGCGGCTGGTTCTGCCCCTGCCACGGTTCGGCCTACGACACCGCCGGCCGCATCCGCAAAGGCCCCGCTCCGGAGAACCTGCTGGTGCCGACTTACGCATTCACCGCCGACACCGTCATTCGGGTCGGCTGACGGGCGAGAAGGAACGGTAACGATGTCCGGACACTCGACCTATCAGCCGCAGGGCAAGCTCGCGAAGTGGATCGATTCGCGCCTGCCCATCCTGACCCTCATGAACGCGCAGGCGATCGATTTCCCGACGCCGCGCAACCTGAACTACTTCTGGACCTTCGGCGCCATCCTGATGATGATGCTGGTCGTCCAGATCGTGACCGGCGTCGTGCTGGCCATGCACTACACGGCCAACACCGAGTTGGCGTTCGCATCGGTCGAGAAGATCATGCGCGACGTGAACTACGGCTGGCTGCTGCGGTACATGCACGCCAACGGCGCCTCGATGTTCTTCATCGCCGTCTACATCCACATCTTCCGCGGCCTGTTCTACGGCTCCTACAAGGCGCCCCGCGAGATCCTGTGGATGCTGGGCGTGGTGATCTTCCTGCTGATGATGGCGACCGCCTTCATGGGCTACGTGCTGCCGTGGGGACAGATGTCCTTCTGGGGCGCCACCGTGATCACCAACCTGTTCTCGGCGATCCCGCTGATCGGCGAATCCGTGGTGCAGTGGCTGTGGGGCGGCTTCTCCGTCGCCAACCCGACGCTGAACCGCTTCTTCGCCCTGCACTATCTCCTGCCGTTCATGATCCTCGGCGTGGTCGTCCTGCACATCTGGGCGCTGCACGTTCCGGGCAACAACAACCCGACCGGCGTGTCGGTGAAGTCGGGGCAGGACACCGTTCCGTTCCACCCCTACATCACCATCAAGGACATGTTCGCGATGGTGGTGTTCCTCGTGTTCTTCGGGTGGTTCCTCTTCTACATCCCGAACTACATGGGCCACGCGGACAACTACATCCCGGCCAACCCGCTGGTGACGCCGGCGCACATCGTTCCGGAATGGTACTTCCTGCCGTTCTACGCGATCCTGCGCGCCGTTCCGTCGAAGCTCGGCGGCGTGATCGCGATGTTCGGGGCGATCGCCGTGCTGTTCTTCCTGCCGTGGCTCGACACCTCGAAGGTCCGGTCCGGCGCCTTCCGGCCGCTGTTCCGGCAGTTCTTCTGGGTGTTCGCCATCGTCTGCGTGTTCCTCGGCTGGCTCGGTGCCCAGCCGGCGGAGGGGATCTACGTGATCCTGGCGCGGATCGCGATGGCCTACTACTTCGGCTTCTTCATCATCATCCTGCCCGTGCTCGGGCTGGTCGAGCGAACCAGGCCTCTCCCGGCGTCGATTTCCGAATCGGTGCTCGGCAAGAAGTCGGGCGGCAGCGCCCATCCGGCCGGATCCGCCGCCGCGCCTTCGGACAAGGGGTGAGCCAGGAATGCTTGTGAAACGGAAGACTCAGATGACCGTTCGCCTCGGCCTGGCCCTTGCGGCCGGTTTGACCGGCGCCCTCCTCCTGGGCGCCGTACCGTCGGCCCACGCCGCGGAAGGCGGAGCCCCGCACATCCCGAGGGAGCGCTGGAGCTTCTCAGGGCCGTTCGGCACCTACGATCCCGCCCAGCTGCAGCGCGGCTTCAAGATCTATCAGCAGTCCTGTTCGGCCTGCCACTCGATGGAATATGTCGCGATCCGAACCCTCGGGGCGCCGAGCGGACCCTACTTCCCGGAAGCTGCGGTGAAGGAGATCGCCGACGGCTACGAGGTCGAGGACGGCCCGAACGATTCCGGCGAGATGTACATGCGGCCGGCCCGGCCGTCCGACCATTTCCCCTCGCCGTTCCCGAACGAGCAGGCGGCGCGTGCGGCCAACGGCGGCGCCTATCCGCCGGACCTGTCGCTGATCGCCAAGGCGCGCGCCGCGCACGCGGGCTTCCCGACGTTCGTGTTCGATGCCTTCACCCAATACCAGGAGGCCGGACCGGACTACGTGCACGCGCTGCTCACCTCCTACCACGAGCCGCCCGAGGGCGTGACGGTGGCGCCGGGCATGTACTACAACACGGCCTTCCTGGCCGGTCACCAGATCGCTATGCCGCCGCCGCTCTCCGACGGTCAGATCGAGTACACCGACGGCACCCCGGAGACCCTCGACCAGTACGCCCGCGACGTCTCGGCGTTCCTGATGTGGGCGGCCGAGCCGAAGCTCGAGGCGCGCAAGCAGACCGGCTTCAAGGTGATGCTGTTCCTGCTGGTGTTCGCCGGGCTGCTGTACTTCACCAAGCGGAAGATCTGGAGCAACATCGCCCACTGAACCGGACCCGCACCCACCTCGGACTGCCGAACGCGCCCGGAGCGATCCGGGCGCGTTTTTTATTGGCCTCCGGCCGACGCCCGGACCGAAAACATGCACAAAACTGCAGGATCGGCCTTTCCGTCCGGTCCACATCAATTCTAATATGGAACTATAACGCCACCTGACGAAGCACTTCGGCGTCAAGGCCACACGAGAGGGCCCGCGGCGCGCGATGGGAGGAACCACATGAAACGGACGTCACTCTGCCTCGCCCTGCTGCTCGGAACCTGCATCGGCGCCAGCGCCGAGGAAGTCACGCTCCGCGGCGCCAGCGCGTTCGCCGCCGACACCACGTTCGACCGGCCCTTCAAGGCGTTCGTCGGCTGGATCAACGAGAACGGCAAGGGCGTGCTGCAGATCAACGTGGTCGGCGGGCCCGAAGCCGTGCCGCCGTTCGAGGTGGGCAACGCCGTGTCGTCGGGGGTGATCGACATCGCCAACGTGACGGCGGCGTTCTACACCAACCTTTTGCCGGAAGGCGACGCGCTGAAGCTCGCCACCAACACCATCCAGGAGCAGCGCCAGAACGGCTGCTACGAGCTGGTCGACCAGCTCCACCAGGAGAAGATGAACGTCAAGTATCTCGGCCGGACCGGCGACGGGATCCCGTTCCACCTGTACCTCACCAAGCCGATCGAGACCGCCGACCTGAGCGGGCTGACCATCCGCACCACGCCGGTCTATCAGGCGATGTTCGAATCGCTCGGCGGCAACCTGGTGCGCACCGCGCCGGGCGACGTCTACACGGCGCTCGAGCGCGGCACCATCGACGGCTACGGCTGGCCGGCCCAGGGCGTCCTCGACCTCGGCTGGGACGAGCAGACCAAGTACCGGGTCGACCCCGGCTTCTATCAGGTCGACGTCGACCTGATCATGAACCTGGACACCTGGAACGGCCTCGGCGACGCGCAGAAGGACCTGCTCCAGCGCGGCGTCGAGTGGGTGGAGGCGAAGAACGCCGAGAACACCAAGGCCAACGAGGAGGAGTTCGCCAAGCAGGCCGAGGCCGGCATCGAGACCATCACCCTGGACGGCGCCGCCCGCGAGAAGTGGGAGACCACAGCCCAGGACGCCGGCTGGGAGGCGATCAAGGCCATCGACGCCGACACCGCCGCGAAGCTCCGGGCCTGTCTGACCGACTAGCCGGCGGATGCGCCTTTTTTCCCAATCCCTGCAGCTCGTGCTGAACGCTCTCGCCATCCTGGCGGGAGCGATCTTCTCGCTGATCGCGGCGGCGATCGCCGTGAACGTGGCGCTGCGCGCGCTCGATGCGCCGCAGCTCCGCGGCATGGTCGACCTCATCGAGGCCGGCATGGTCGCCGCGACCTTCCTCGCCGCGCCCTGGGTGCTGTCGAAGAACGCCCACGTCACTGTCGACGTGGTCACCACGGCGCTGCCGATCGAGACGCGGCGGCGCCTGGCCCGGGCCGTCTGCCTGCTGGGCATGGTCGTCTCGGCGGTGCTGTTCTGGAGCGCCCTGCAGGCGGTGATGGTCAGCTACGGGCGCGGCTCGATGGTGCGCGGCATCCTGGTCTATCCCGAATGGTGGCCGCTGCTGGCGCCGACGATCTCCGGCGCGCTGCTGGCGCTCGAGTTCGCCCGCCGCACGATCACCGGCGTCGACGTCGTCGACCGGCAAGCGAGCGGCATCTAGGCGATGGACTGGTCCACCACCCTCCTCCTCATGCTGGGCGGCCTCGTCGCCCTCTTGGCGATCGGGCTGCCGGTCGCGTTCGCCTTCATCGCCGTCAACATCGCCGGGGCGTACTTCATCCTCGGCGGCGAGAACGGGCTGGTGCAGATGGCGCGCAACGCCACCCAGTCGATCGCGTCGTTCTCGCTGGCGCCGATCCCGCTGTTCATCCTGATGGGCGAGATCCTGTTCCAGACCAAGGTCGCCCACCGCGCCATCGACGCCATCGACCGCGTCGTCACCCGGATCCCCGGCCGGCTGTCGGTGGTGACCGTGTTCGGCGGCACCATCTTCGCCGCGCTGTCGGGCTCGACCATCGCCAACACGGCCATGCTCGGCTCGACGCTGCTGCCCTCGATGCTGAAGCGCGGCTACCACCCGACGCTGGCGATGGGGCCGATCATGGCGTCGGGGGCGATCGCCATGCTGATCCCGCCGTCGGCGCTGGCCGTGCTGCTGGGCTCGCTCGCCGGCATCTCCATCGCCGGGCTGCTGGTGGCGGGCATCTTCCCGGCCATCATCCTGTCGGTGCTGGCGGTGCTGTTCATCGCCGGCGCGGCCACCGTGCGGCCCGACCTGGCGCCGCGCGACGAGCAGCCGGCGATGACGCTCCGGGAACGCTGGACGCCGTTCGCGATCTACGTGCTGCCGCTCTCCGGCATCTTCGTGGTGGTGATCGGCAGCCTGCTCACCGGGCTGGCCACGCCGACCGAATCGGCGGCGCTGGGCTGCATGGCCGCGATCGCCGCCGGCTTCGCCTACCGGTCGATGTCGTTCGCGGCCCTCGGGACGGCGGTGATGGAGACCGTCAAGCTGTCGGTGATGATCCTGTTCATCATCGCCGCCAGCCAGACCTTCAGCCAGATCCTGTCGTTTTCCGGCGCCACCGGCGGGCTGATCCGGCTCATCGAGGGCTTCGACCTCTCCGCCCTGTGGATCCTGGTCGGGATGATCCTGATCCTGTTGTTCCTGGGCTGCTTCATCGACCAGATCAGCATGCTGATGGTGACCATCCCGGTGTTCATTCCGCTGGCGAAGTCGGCCGGGATCGACGAGCTGGTGCTCGGCGTCGTCTATCTGCTGACGATGGAGATCGCGCTTTTGACGCCGCCGTTCGGGCTGCTGCTGTTCGTCATGCAGGGGGTGGCGCCGCCATCGATCCGGATGCGCCAGATCTACGCCGCGGTGACGCCGTTCCTGATCATCAAGCTGGTCGTGCTGGCGCTGGTGGTGGCGATCCCGGCGCTGGGGACGTGGCTGCCGGGCCAGCTCGGCAGGTAGGGCGTTCCCAGCCCGATCGAAGCGATCCGGACGGCAAGCAATCGCTCAAGACAACGGGTCCGGCCGCGCCGCCCCTCAGAAGCCCGCCAGGCGGCTCATCAGCTCGGCCAGGAACAGGCTCAGCGTCAGGTCGAAGGCGACCACGGCGATCGACATGGCGATGGTGGTCTGCAGGGCGATCCGGACGACCTGGTACTGGAAGCGGATCACCCCCATCACCACGACGAGGAACAGGATCGCCGCCAGCTCCTGGCCGATCAGCCCGGCCGCGTAGAGCACCGAGGGCAGGATCGAGACGGCCATGGCGAGCGGGCTCGTCCAGTTGCGCGCCACGATGAACGGGACGTAGCGGGCGGCGAGCCCCAGCGGCCGGGCGAGGACGGCGAGCACGATCGGCAGGGCCACCCAGTCGACGCCGAGGCCGGCGAACTTCCACAGGTAGAACCAGACGTAGGGAAACCCGTCCAGCGGGGCGCCGTCGACCTGCAGCAGGCGGACCTCGGCCAGCGCGGCGACGGCGTAGAGCGGGGCGAGCAGGAACACCGCGCCGAACGACCGGTAGAAGCCGTCGATGGAGAGGTCGAACGCCTGCATGCCCTCCTTGCGGTTGAGGAGCAGCGCCCACGCCCCCTGCAACGAACGCTGGATCTCCGCGGCACTGGGCATCACGCGTCCGCCGGCTCCCCGGCACCGTCCAGCGTGGCGGCGATGAAGGCGCGGTAGATCTCGGTGAGCGCCTCCAGGTCGGCGACCGGCACGCGCTCGTCGATCTGGTGCATGGTATCGCCGACCAGGCCGAACTCGATCACCGGGCAATAGGCCTGGATGTAGCGCGCATCCGAGGTGCCGCCGGCGGTGGAGAGCTCCGGCTCGCGCCCGGTGACGGCGCGCACGGCGTCGGTGAGGCGGCGGGCGAGGCCCTCGTCGCGGGTGAGGAAGGATTCCGACGCCTTTTCCCAGACGACGCCGGTGACGATCCCCTCCGGACAGGCCGCCTCGACGCGGCGCAGCAGCTCCTCCTTGAGGGTGGCCGAGGTCCAGCGGTCGGAGAAGCGGACGTTGAAGCGGATCTCGGCGGCGGCCGGGATGACGTTGAAGGCGGGGTTGCCGGTGTCGATGGCGACCACCTGCAGGCTGGTCGGCTGGAACGCCGCGCTGCCCGCGTCCAGCGGTGTGCCCTGCAGGGCGTCGGCGATGGCGGTCACCGCCGGCATCGGATTGAGGGCGCGGTGGGGGTAGGCCGCGTGGCCCTGGCGTCCCTCGACCCGGAGCGTGCCCGACAGCGAGCCGCGCCGGCCGATCTTGGCCATGTCGCCGAGCACGGCGACGTTGGTCGGCTCGCCCACCAGCGCCGCGTCGAAGCGCATGCCGCGCTCGGCGCACCAGGCGAGCAGCTTCTCGGTGCCGTTGATGGAAGGTCCCTCCTCGTCGCCGGTGAGCAGCAGCGTCACCGTTCCGGCGTCGGGCCAGCCCCGGGCCTTCAGACGCGCCAGCGCCGCCACGAAGGCGGCGACGCCGCCCTTCATGTCGACGGCGCCGCGCCCGTAGACGTAGCCGCCGTCGAGGTCGCCGGAAAACGGCGGCCGCGTCCACAGCGCGCCGGCGCCGGGCGGCACCACGTCGGTGTGGCCGGCGAGCATCAGATGCGGTCCGCCGGAGCCGATGGTGGCGACCAGGTTGTCGACGTCCGGGGTGCCCTCGGCGCTGAAGCGGACGCGGTGGGTGGCGAAGCCGATCGGCCGCAGCACGGCCTCCAGCAGCGTCAGCGCGCCGCCCTCGGCGGGGGTGACGCTGGGGCAGGCGATCAGCTCCTGCGCAAGCACGACCGGATCGACCGGGGCCGGCAGGTTCGTCGGAGAGGCGGCGTCATTCACGGCGGTCGCTCACGGCTTTCGGGTGTTCGGGGCGGGTCCGTAGGCGTTCGGTCCCCTGTCGCCCGGGAACAGGCCGATCACCAGGAAGAGGACCAGGTTCAGGACCGGGACGAAGAGAAGGAGGGCGATCCAGCCGGACAGGCCGCGGTCGTGCAGGCGCTTCACCGCCAGCGCCAGCTCGCTCCACAGCGCGACGATCAGGATCAGCGCGAAGCCCATGTCGACCATCACCGGCTCGTCGCCTTCGGGACGATAGGGCGTCAGCAGAACGCTGGCCAGCAGGGTGACGAAGACGAACCCGAGCCAGAACGGCTCGCGGGAGATCCGGCCGTCGAAGCCGAACGCCACCCACAGCACCGAGGGCACCTTGCGCGCCGGTCGTTGTGTCTGGGTCATCACCTTGCCTTCTGCGCCGGACGGGCGCGATCCAGTCGATGCCGGCGCCCGGGTCGATGGGCACCCCGGGAGCGTGTCCCGGCGGATCGCAAGACCCGCGCAGGAATGCTCGAGAGAGTGGAAGCGGAACCGCTTCCGATCGACCGGGGCCCGCCCGATCGGAGCAGGCTCCGGCGGAGCCCCTGCCTGAACGCCGCGAAAATGTCAGAACGGCAATGGCTTGGATAGATCCTTTCGGCCCCCGGGCCCGCCCCGGCGGGGCATCGCTAGAGACCGACCATGCGCGTCGGGTCGTCGGCGTCCTGCGGTACCGCCGGTTTCGGCCGCCGGCCGGGCCAGACAAGCCCGACAACGAGGAGCAGGACAAGCAGTCCCGCGGCGCCTGCGACAATCGGCAGCCGCTGCGCGGTCATCGCGCCGCACGGCCCGAGCGCCTCCAGCCGCAACGCCAGCAGGCCCGCGAGGACGCCGAGCGCGACCAGCGCCGCCAGCCATTCCGGCCAGCCCATGTCGGCCAGGCGCTTGGCGCCGAGCGCCATCAGCATCACCGCGCCGACCAGCCCCATCAACGCCAGCGCGGCGAAATAGATCCGCCCCATGAGCGCCTGGGCGTCGACCTCGCAGAAGGCCCCTTCCGGCACGCGGAACACCATCACCGAGAGGGCGGCGTAGACCGCGAGCGCGATGATCCCCACCAGGAAGCGGCCGCGGCCGATCCGGCCCGAACCCGACAGCAGAAGATATTCCAGATCCACCGTCTCGGTCCTCGCAGGATCCCGCCCGCTCTAGGCGCGCAGCAGATCGTTGATCGATGTCTTGGCGCGGGTGCGCTCGTCGACGCGCTTGACGATGACCGCGCAGGCCAGCGACGGACCCGGCTGGCCGTCGGCGAGCGGCCGGCCGGGCAGCGCGCCGGGCACCACCACCGAATAGGGCGGCACGTGGCCGACGAAGGTCTCGCCGGTCTCCCGGTCGACCACCTTGGTCGAGGCGCCGATGAAGACGCCCATGGACAGCACGGCGCCCTCGCCGACGAAGGCGCCCTCGGCGACCTCCGAGCGGGCGCCGACGAAGCAGTTGTCCTCGATGATCACCGGCCCGGCCTGCAGCGGCTCGAGCACGCCGCCGATGCCGACGCCGCCGGAGATGTGGCAGTTCTCGCCGATCTGGGCGCAGCTGCCGACGGTGGCCCAGGTGTCGATCATCGTGCCGGCGCCGACGAAGGCGCCGAGGTTGACGAACGACGGCATCAGCACGACGCCGGGGGCGATGTGGGCGGAGCGGCGGACGATGCAGCCCGGCACGGCGCGGAAGCCGGCCTGCTCGAAGTCGATGGCGCCCCAGCCCTGGAACTTGGACGGCACCTTGTCCCACCACGTGCCGCCGCCCGGCCCGCCGGGAATCGCCCCCATCGGGTTGAGGCGGAAGGACAGCAGCACCGCCTTCTTCAGCCACTGATTGACGACCCAGGCATCGCCGCGCTTCTCGGCGACGCGCGCCTCGCCCCGGTCGAGCAGCCCCAGCGCCGCCTCCACCGCCTCGCGCACGGAACCGCCCGTGTCGGTGCCGATGGTGGCCCGGTTCTCGAAGGCCTCATCGATGATCGAGGCGAGGGTTTCGGGCGTGGCGGCAAGCGTCATCGAGATCTCCAATCGGTCGGGGTCCGGTGGCTGCGAAGGGCGCGCGGGCGCGGTCCCCGCAGCTCGGTCGGACAGTCGCGGCGGACGATAGCCACCGGGGCGGGCGAGTCAACGGTCGTGCGGGGGCCGGGCCATTGCTGGTCCGGGTCGGACCGACCGGCCCGCACGGACCGGCCCAGCCGGGTGCTCCCGAGGCGTTTCCGGCCGATCAGCCGGCGCCGCCCGCAGCCGCCGGCAGCAGGCGCTCCAGGAAGCCGCTGAGGTCGTCCGTGACGAAATCGATGTGCGGCGCCGTCTGGCCCTCGAGCTCCCAGTCTTCGCGGAAGACCTCGCGCGTGCCCTCCGGCACCACCAGCACCGTGCGCATGCCGAGGCGGCTGGGGACCGTCAGGTTGCGCGACAGGTCCTCGAACATCGCCGCGGCCGCCGGCTCCAGGCCGTGCATCTTGAGGAAGCGCGCGTAGGTCGCCTCTTCCGGCTTGGGCACCAGATCGGCGGCGACGATGTCGAAGATGTCCTCGAAATGGTCGGTGATGCCGAGCCGGGCGGCCACCTTCTCGGCGTGGCGGCGCGAACCGTTGGTCATGATGAAGCGGCGGCCGGGCAGCGCGGCGATCGCCTCGCCGAGGCGCGCGTCGGCCTGCAGCGGCGAATGGTCGATGTCGTGGACGTATTCCAGGAAGGCGTCCGGCGAGATGGCGTGCTCGATCATCAGCCCGCGCAGCGTCGTCCCGTAGCGCTGGTAGTAGTCCTTCTGCAGGTCGTGGGCGGCCTGTGCCTCCAGACCCAAGAGTGTCTGCACGTACTCGCGGATGCGGTCGTTGACCTGGGAAAACAGGCTCGAATGCGCCGGATAGAGCGTGTTGTCGAGATCGAACACCCAGGTGTCGACGTGATGGAACGCGTCCGCCAGCGGCACGGCCGGGCGGCCTTCCGAGCCGGGTTCACCTTCGATACGCACGATTGACCGTCCTATTGGCTCGTTGGCTGTGCCGGGCCCGGGCCTCTTCCGATCGATCGCGGGACTCCGCCCGACCGGAAGGGGCTCCGGCCTACGGCGTCATCAGGGTGCCGGCGCCGCGTTCGGTGAACAGCTCGAGCAGCACCGCGTGCGGGAGCTTGCCGTTGAGGATCACCACGCCCTTCACACCGCGCTCGAGCGCCTCGATGCAGGTCTCGACCTTGGGGATCATGCCGCCGCTGATCGTCCCCTCGATGATCATCCGGCGCGCATCGGCGACCGTCAGCTCCTTGATGAGCCTGCCATTGTGATCGAGGACGCCGGCGACGTCGGTGAGGAACAGCAGCCGGGAGGCGTTGAGCGCGCCGGCGATGGCGCCGGCAAACGTGTCGGCGTTGATGTTGTAGGTCTCGCCGTCGTCGCCCGGGGCGACCGGCGCGATGACCGGAATGATCTCGCTCTGGGCGAGCATGTCGAGCACCTCGCGGTGAACCTCCTTGGGTTCGCCCACGAAGCCGAGGTCGACGATCTTCTCGATGTTGGAGTCCGGATCGATGACGGTCCGCGTCAGGCGCTGGGCGGTAACCATGCGGCCGTCCTTGCCGCACAGCCCGACGGCGCGGCCGCCGGCGGAGTTGATGGCCCGCACGATTTCCTTGTTGATGGACCCGGCCAGGACCATCTCGACGATCTCGACGGTGGCCCTGTCGGTGACCCGGAGCCCGCCGCGGAATTCCGAGCGGATGCCGAGCCGTTCGAGCATCGCGCCGATCTGCGGCCCGCCTCCGTGCACCACCACCGGGTTGATGCCGGCCAGCTTCATCAGCGTGATGTCTTCGGCGAACGCCCGGGCGAGCGCCGGATCGCCCATGGCGTGGCCGCCGTACTTCACGACGATCGTCCGCTCGTCGTAGCGCAGCATGAAGGGAAGCGCTTCGGCGATGATCCGCGCCCGCGACAGGTCGGCTTCCTCGATCTCCGCGTCAGACATCGTCATGGCCGCATTCCCTGATCTGTTGTCCGGTTGGCCTCTATAGCCTCCGCCGGGGACCGGCTCAATCGCCGGTGTGGCGAGCGCCGCCTATTCGCGGGCGAGCGTGGCCATCTCGGCGCGCAGTTCCTCCATCCCGTCCTTGGTGACCGAGGAGGTGGCGATGATGGACGGATGCGCCGCCGGCCGCTTGCGGATCTTCTCCGCCGTCTCGGCGAGCAACGTCTGCAGCGCGCCGGGCGCGATCTTGTCGGCCTTGGTGAGGACGATGAGGTAGGAGACCGCGGCCTTGTCGAGGGAGGTCATGACCTCCTCGTCGATCGCCTTCAGGCCGTGACGGGCGTCGATGAGCAGATAGACCCGGCGCAGGCTCTGACGGCCGCGCAGGAACGAGAACACCAGCTCGGTCCACGCCTCGACGGTCTTCTTCGGCGCCGAGGCGTAGCCGTATCCCGGCATGTCGACGATGGTGATCGGCGCGTCTTCGGCGAAGAAGAAGTTCAGCTCCTGGGTGCGGCCCGGGGTGTTCGACGTCCGGGCCAGCCCCTTCTGGGCGAGCAGCGCGTTGATCAGGCTGGACTTGCCGACGTTGGAGCGGCCGGCGAACGCCACCTCGACGGTGCCGGTCTGCGGCAGGTCGTCCATGGACCGCGCGCCCCGGAGAAACTCCCAGGGACGCGCGAAGAGATGGTCTGACGGTCCGGTCACGATCTGCGCTTTCCGCCTGGCGCCGGCTGCCCCGTGGTCACGAGGAGCCGGCGTCCTTTTCCGGTTTCTTGCGCTTCACGACGCCGCTGACGTTGTCCCAGAGTTCGATCTTCACCCCCTGGCGGCGCATGATCAGCGACTGCTGCAGCACCGACAGCGAGTTGTTCCACGCCCAGTAGATCACCAGGCCGGCCGGGAAGCTGGCGAGCATGAAGGTGAAGATCACCGGCATCCAGTTGAAGATCATCGCCTGGGTGGGATCCGGCGGGGTCGGGTTCATCTTCATCTGCAGCCACATGGTGACACCCATGATCAGCGGCCAGACGCCGATCATCAGCAGATGCGGCGGATCCCAGGGGATCAGCCCGAACAGGTTGAAGATCGTCGTCGGATCGGGCGCCGACAGATCCTGGATCCAGCCGAAGAACGGCGCGTGCCGCATCTCGATGGTCACCAGAATGACCTTGTAGAGGGCGAAGAACACCGGAATCTGGATGACGATGGGAATACAGCCGGAGACCGGATTGATCTTCTCCTTCTTGTATATCTCCATCATCGCCTGCTGCTGCTTGACGCGATCGTCCTTGTAGCGCTCGCGCAGCTTGACCATTTCCGGCTGCAGCTTCTTCATCTTGCTCATCGACACGTACGCCTTGTTGGCGAGCGGGAAGAAGATCGCCTTGACGAGCACGGTCACGATGAGGATGGCAACGCCGAAGTTGCCGACCAGCTTGAAGAAGAAGTCGATGGCGAAAAACATCGGCTTGGTCAGGAAGTAGAACCAGCCCCAGTCGATCAGCAGGTCGAACTTCTCGATGCCGAGGGCCGACTTGTAGCCGTTGATGACGTTGACTTCCTTGGCGCCGGCAAACAGCAGGTTGCGCGCCTCGCCGGTCTGGCCCGGCTGGACCACCACGGCGTCCTCCAGGAAGTCGGTCTGGTAGATGGGCTTGCCGCCGCGCTCGGTGGCCGACAGCCGCGCCTGGAACGACGATCCCGGGCTCGGGATCAGCGTCGAGGCCCAGTACTTGTCGGTGAAGCCGAGCCAGCCGTTGTCGGTGCGCTCGGGCGAGATCGGGCCATCCTCGACCAGGTCCTTGTACTTGTACTCTTCCAGGCCCTCGGTGCCGAACACGCCGATCGGGCCCTCGTGCAGCACGAAGAAGCCGGAGACCGGCGGCGTGCCGTGGCGCGAGATCAGCCCGTACGGATAGAGCGTGATCGCGTCCTTGGTCTCGTTGCGGACGCCCTGGGTGACCGTGAACATGTAGTTCTCGTCGACCGCGAAGGTGCGGGTGAAGACGACGCCCGCGTCGTTGGTCCAGGTCAGCGTGACCGGGGTGTCCTGGGTCAGTTCGCCGGCGCCGTCGACGGTCCAGACGGTGTCCGCACTCGGCACCTGGACCTTCTCCGCGCCCTGGTCGCCGCCGCCGACCCAGCCGAACTCGGCATAATAGGGGTCGGGCGCGCCGGAGGGCGAGAACAGGATGATGGTCGGGCTCTTCGGGTCGACGGTCTCGCGGTAGTCCTTCAGCCGCAGGTCGTCGAGGCGACCGCCGGCGAGGTTGATCGAGCCGGAGACGCGCCCGGTGTTGATCGGAACGCGGGGGGTGGAGGCGAGCGCCGAGGGACGGTCGGCGGCGGCGGCGGCGCCCGGCTGGCCCGGCGCGGCGTTCGGCGCGGTTCCGGCCGTGCCGCCGGCGGTGCCGGGAGCACCCGAGGGCTGCGGCACCGAGGTGCCGGTGGCCGAGCCGCCCGGCGCCATCGCCGCGTTGTCGGCCTGCTGCTGGGCGACAGACTGCTGCTCGGCCTGCTGACGCGGCTCGATGAAGAAGTACTGCCAGCCGATCAGAACGGCGAGCGACAGCGCGATCGCAATGATGAAGTTCTTGTTGTCCATGACCGCACCGGTTCAGGAGTCTCGGGCGCGCCGGCTTCGGGGCCGACGGTCGACGGCGTTGTGAACCCGCTCGAACGCGACTTCAAGGTCGGATAGGAGCTCCGGGTAGGGTCGCGTGAGCGCGGACCGCCGTCCGACGAGCACGTAGCAGCACCCGGGGCGCGCCCCCGCAAGGCGCTCGGAGACCGCCGCCTTCAGCCGTCTTCTGATGCGATTGCGCTCGACGGAGTTGCCCGTGCGCTTGGTCACGGTGAAGCCGAACCGCGGCGGATTGTCTCCCGCCGCCTCGCACAGCGCCTGCAGCACGAAACCGGACCGTTCGGTGCGCTGACCGCGCCCCACGGCCTTGAATTCGGCACGTTTCTTAAGTCGCTGCATCACGGATCCGGATCAGGGCGCCGGGCGCCCCTCGGGTCGGTCGACTACGCGGACAGCTTCTTCCGGCCGCGGGCCCGCCGGCGCGCGATGACCAGGCGGCCGCCCTTGGTGGCCATGCGGGCGCGGAAACCATGGCGCCGCTTACGGACGAGATTGCTCGGCTGATAGGTACGTTTCATCGGACAAAAAACCTGCTCTCAGGGGCCCGCGGCTGGCGCGTCGACGCCCATCGGATAGACTGCAAAAACGGATCAACACCCGCCCGCCTGGGTAAACGGCGCCCATAGTCCCGAGCGTTCGGCGAGGAGATGAGCCACGGCTTATAAAAACACGGCCGGGTCAAGTCAACGTGGCGCCGCCGCCAGACTGCGCATTGATTGCGGCATCGTCCGCCGCCAGGGCGGGCGCCGCAAGCCGAGGGATGCAGCTTCGCACGTCGACGGGCCGCTGCGCCACCCAATTCGCAGCGCGGCGCCGGCGCGCCGCGCCCGCCGCCCGGGCGCCGGCGCGCACGCACTTCTCCGCTTCTGTCAACTTCGAGTGAGAGACCGGAGAAGGCGGGTGCGTCGGCCGCAGATCGCAGGCATCTGTAGAACGTCGGAGGCGGTGTTGCGTTGTCCGCGGCGTGTGC
This sequence comes from Amorphus sp. MBR-141, assembly GCF_053628695.1. Classification (NCBI taxonomy): domain Bacteria; kingdom Pseudomonadati; phylum Pseudomonadota; class Alphaproteobacteria; order Hyphomicrobiales; family Amorphaceae; genus Amorphus; species Amorphus sp. MBR-141. The sequence goes on along the minus strand of NZ_JBRJGW010000023.1, from coordinate 9,805 downwards.
GAGCACGGACCAGTGATGTCGGATCTTCGGGCAATGGACGGCGCCCCCATGGCGATTGAAGACAAACGAGCCGAAGCGGCGGCGCCGCCGGCCGAGCGCCGCGGGCCCTCGCCGCTCGCCTGGCTGCCGCTCGCCGCGCTCTTCGCGCTGATGATCGTGGCGTGGCTGTCGGGCTGGTTCGACGCCTTCACGCTCTCCAACCTGATCCAGCGCCGCGGCGAGCTCTCCGCCTTCGTCGCCGACGACCTGGTGCTGGCGCTGTTGCTCTATGCCGGCCTCTACGTCGTGCTGGTGGCGCTCTCCTTCCCCGGGGCGAGCCTGCTCACCATCGCCGGCGGCTTCCTGTTCGGCGTCGCCCTCGCCGGCACGGTCACGACGCTGGCCGCCACGATCGGCGCCACCATCGTCTTCCTGGCGGCGCGGTCCTCGCTCGGGTCCGCGCTCCGGGCCCGGGCCGGGCCGTTCGTCGAGCGCCTGTCCAAGGGCTTTCGCGACGACGCGTGGAATTACCTGCTGTTCCTGCGGCTGGTGCCGGTGTTCCCGTTCTGGCTGGTCAACCTCGCCCCGGCGCTGTTCCAGGTGCCGCTCGGCGCCTATGTGGGCGCGACGTTTCTCGGCATCCTGCCCGGCACGTTCGCCTATGCCTTCCTGGGCGCCGGCCTCGACAGCCTGATCGCCGCCCAGGAAGCCGCCCACCCCGGCTGCGTCGCCGCCGGCACCTGCACCATCGATCCGCGCGCGCTGCTGACGCCGACGTTCCTGGGGGCGCTCGCAGCCCTCGGCCTGGTGGCGCTGGTGCCGCCGCTGCTGCGCCACTGGCGCGCCAGACGGGACCGCGGCCGGTGAGCGCGCAGGTGCTGACGCCCGACATCTGCGTGATCGGCGCCGGCTCGGCCGGCCTGACGGTGGCCGCCGCCGCCGCCCAGTTCGGCGCCCCGGTGGTGCTGGTGGAGAAGGGCCGCATGGGCGGCGACTGCCTCAACACCGGCTGCGTGCCCTCCAAGGCGCTGATCGCCGCCGCAGCCGTCCGCCACGCCGGCCGCCGCGGCCCCGCCTTCGGCATCGCCGCGACCGCCCCCGAGGTCGACTTCGCCGGCGTGCACCGGCACATCCACGAGGTGATCGGGACCATCGCCCCGCACGATTCCGTCGAGCGCTTCGAGGGCCTGGGCGTCACCGTCCTCCAGTCGAGCGCCCGCTTCGTCGACGCCCGCACGCTGGTCGCCGGCGACACCACCATCCGCGCCCGCCGCGTCGTGCTGGCGACGGGATCCACGCCCGCCATCCCGCCGATCGAAGGGCTCGACGGCGTTCCGTTCCTCACCAACGAGACGGTGTTCGAGCTGACCGCCCTTCCCCGCCACCTGATCGTCATCGGCGGCGGGCCGATCGGCGTCGAGCTGGCCCAGGCCTACCGCCGCCTCGGCGCCGCGGTGACGCTGGTGGAACGCGGCACCATCCTGCCCCACGACGATCCGGAGCTGGTGGCCGTGGTCCGCGACGCCCTCGTCGCCGACGGCGTCGTCCTGCACGAGAACGCCACCACCGAACGGGTTTCAAGCGAAGACGGCAGCCCGGTCCTGGACATCACCGGCCCGCACGGCCGCGGCCGCATCGCCGGCAGCCACCTCCTCGTCGCCACCGGCCGCACGCCGACGGTCGACGGGCTCGACCTCGACAAGGCCGGCATCGCCTTCACCGCGAAAGGCATCACCGTCGACCGCGGCCTGCGCACCACCAACCGGCGCGTCTATGCCATCGGCGACTGCGCCGGCGGGCTGCAGTTCACCCACGTGGCCGGCTACCACGGCAGCCTCGCGGTGCGGTCGATCGTCTTCCGGCTGCCGGTGAAGGAGGACCGCTCCCGCATTCCCAAGGTGACCTACTCCGATCCCGAAATCGGCCAGATCGGCCTCGGCGAGGCCGAGGCGCGGGCGCGCTACGGCGACGCCGTGAAGGTGCTGACCGCGCCGTTTTCGGGCAACGACCGCGCCCGGGCCGAGCGCCGCACCGAGGGGCGCATCAAGATCGTCACGGGACGGCGGGGGAAGATCCTCGGCGTCGGCATCGTCGGCGCCGGCGCGGGGGAGCTCGTCGGCACCTGGGCGCTGGCGATGGCGGCGAAGGTGTCCCTCGGCACGCTCGCCAGCTACGTGCCGCCGTATCCGACGTTCGGAGAGATCAACAAGGCGGCCGCGGTGTCCTATTATGCCGGGAGTTTGACCAATCCCTGGCTGCGGCGCATCCTCGGATGGTTGCGTCGTTTGGGATGACACCTGCCATGCGGGCCCGGCTGCCTGCCCACGTTCCTGCCGCCGTTGCGTCCTTCGCCCGATCGCCCGGGCGGAGGGCCGTCGACGGCGGGTGCCCGCCCGCCTGCTGCACCCGGGGCCGCTGATGCCCGACGGCCGCGACACCACGATCCCCCCGGCCGGCCAGCCCGACGGCGATGCCGGCGCCGGCGACGCACGCCCCGAACCGCCGCGGCCGTGGCGCGCCGGCCTCAGCGGCAAGCTGCTGTTTCTCACCATCGTCTTCGTGATGATCAGCGAAATCCTCATCTACGTGCCGTCGATCGCCAACTTCCGGCTCACGTGGCTGCGCGACGCCCATGCGACGGCGAGCGTCGCGGCGGTGGTGCTGGCGGAGGGTACCGAAGTGCCGAAGGCGCTGCAGGCCCGGCTGCTGAGCTCCACCGACACCATCGCCATCGCGCTCATCGCCGGGGACCGCCGCCGGCTTCTGGCCGTCGACATGCCGCCGGAGACCGTCGACGTCCACGTCGACCTGTCCGAGATGAACGCCATGCGGGCGATCATGGAGGCGTTCGCGGTGCTCCTGGAACGCCAGCCGCAGACCATCCGCGTGACCGGCGAGGCGCCGGGCAGCGACGAGCGGGTGGAGATCGTCATCAGCGACACCCGCCTGCGCGCCGCCATGCTCGCCTACTCGCGCAACATCATGCTTCTGTCGCTGGTCATCTCCATCATCTCGGCGGTGCTCGTCTACATGAGCCTGCGCTGGCTGCTGGTCCGCCCGATGCAGCGGCTGTCGCTGGCCATCGGCTACTTCGCCGAGAACCCGGAGGATGCGAGCCGCATCATCGTGCCCTCGGACCGGGCCGACGAGATCGGCGACGCCGAGCGCCAGCTCGCCACCATGCAGCACCAGCTGTCGGAGACGATCCACCAGAAGCGGCGGCTGGCCGATCTCGGCCTGGCGGTCTCCAAGATCAACCACGACCTGCGCAATCTGCTCGCCTCGGCGCAGCTGTTCTCCGACCGGCTGGCGACCAGCCCGGACCCGACGGTGCAGCGGATCGTGCCGAAGATCATCGGTGCCCTCGACCGGGCCGTCGACTACACCCGGTCGGTGATGTCCTACGGCCGCGCCCGGGAGGCGCCGCCGGCGCGCCGTCTCCTGCATCTGAGGCACCTCGCCGACGACGTCGGCGAGGTTCTCGGCCTCGCCCAGCATCGCGAGATCGTCTTCGACAACCTGGTGGAGCCGTCGCTGGAGATCGACGCCGACCCGGACCAGCTGTTCCGGGTGCTCGTCAACCTGGCGCGCAACGCCGTCCAGGTGATGGAGAGCGATGCCAAGGGGCCGCTGGTCAAGCGGCTGGAAATCTCGGCCTACCGGGAGGGATCGGTCGTGACGATCCGCGTGGCGGACACCGGCCCGGGCATTCCCGCGCGGGTGCGCGAGCACCTGTTCCAGCCGTTCCAGGCCTCGACGCGCAAGGGCGGCACCGGGCTGGGGCTGGCGATCGCGGCGGAACTCGTGCGCGCTCACGGCGGCACCATCCGCCTTGCGGAGGCCTCGCCCGGGACCGTCTTCGAGATCACGCTGCCCGACCGGCCGGTCGACCTGGCGGCGATCCGGCGGGCCGCCGGGCGGTAGATCGTCTTGACGGGCAAGGTCTCGTCGGCGCAGAAGCTGCGAAACCTGCACCAATTGCGGTTGAAACTGGCCGGGTATCCCCGTATATAGGCGCCCTGCCCGCACCCCTGGAGGCGGGAGACCGGAGACAGGCCGCTGTTTTGGCGGCCTTGTTTCGTTTCATGCCATGAAGGAGATACCGATGGCTCAAGAGTACGTGCTCGAAGCCACGGTGCGCGATCGGGTGGGCAAGGGGGCCGCTCGTGCGCTGCGCCGCGAAAATCTGATTCCTGCCGTTATCTACGGCGACAAGCAGCAGCCGCTGCCGATCGCCCTCCCCTACAAGGAAGTGTTCCGGAAGCTCCACGACGGCGGCTTCCTGACGCACGTCTTCACGATCAAGGTCGGCGGCAAGTCGATCCGGGTCCTGCCGCGCGACTACCAGCTGGAGCCGGTGCGCGACTTCCTCGTCCACGTCGACTTCCTGCGCGTTGGCCGCAACAGCCGCGTCGCGGTCGAAGTGCCGGTGCACTTCATCAACGAAGAGGCCTCCCCTGGCCTGAAGCGCGGCGGCGTGCTGAACATCGTCCGCCACACGGTCGAGCTCGAGTGCCCGGCCGACGAGATCCCGGAATCGATCACCTTCGATCTCAAGGGACTGGTCATCGGCGACTCGATCCACATTTCGGCGGTCAAGCTGCCGAAGGACGTGACCCCGACGATCACCGATCGCGATTTCACCGTCGCGACGATCGCCTCCCCGGCCGTGCTGACGGCAGCGGAGGAGGCCGGAGAGGTCGAGGAGACCGAAGCCGAGGTGGAAGACACCGACGCCGAGGAGACCGAAGCCGAGGACGAGGGTTCGGAAGGCGACGAGGACGACAGCAAGAGCTGATCGGTCCCGTCCGGCGGGCTGTCACCGCCGTTCCGCTGCCCGGCCCCGCGCCGACCCCACGCAATCGACCGCGCCGAAGCCCACCGTTCGGCGCGGTTCTGCATCCGACGCCCTGAACTCCCGCGGCCTCGTTGCGCCGCAGCGCCGTATCAGGCGGCCCTCGATGGAGGCGACACCCGATGCTGCTTCTGGTCGGTCTCGGCAATCCCGGCCCCCGCTATGCCGGCAACCGCCACAACGTCGGCTTCATGGCCGTCGACCGCATCCACGACCGGCATCGTTTCGCGCCCTGGCGCCTGCGCGGCAACGCCGAGACCGCCGATGCGACGTTCGCCGACGACAAGGCGCAGCTGCTGAAGCCCCAGACCTACATGAACGAATCCGGCCAGGCGGTGGGCGAGGCGATGCGCTTCTACAAGCTCACGCCCGCCGACGTGCTGGTCATCTACGACGATCTCGACCTGCCGCCGGGCAAGTTCCGGATGAAGACGGGCGGCGGTCACGGCGGCCACAACGGCCTGCGCTCGATCAACGCCCACATCGGCGAAAGCTACCGCCGGCTGCGCATCGGCATCAGCCATCCGGGCCACCGCGACCGCGTCGCCCCCTACGTGCTGCACGACTTCGCCAAGGCGGACGACGCCTGGCTGGAGCCGCTGCTCGACGCGATCGCCGACAACGTGCCGCTGCTGGTCGCCGGCAAGGATTCGAGCTTCGCCAACAAGGTGCACCTGGCAACCGCCGGCGAGCCCGAGACGAAGCCCGGCAAGAAGGCCGTGGGCAAGAAGCCGGCCAGGCCCGCCGCCGATGCCGCGCCCGACGCCGCCCCTGCCCCGGCGCGCGACGCGCCGGCCCCGAGCCCCGACGGCGGCAAGCCGCAGGGTCCGTTCGCCGCCCTCGGCAAGCTGATCAAGCGCTCCTAGAGCGTTTTCCGGTCAGGCGGGACCACCTGGTCGACACGCCATGGCTGCTGAACCAGCCCCCTGAGCAAGCCCTCTTCGGTCGGATCGCGCGCGATCTGGACGGAAAGAAGCCTCCAACCGCCGCCGCCTACGACCGGCCGGTCCCGCCCACAAGAAAAGGGCCGCGCTTGCGCACGGCCCTCGTCTTGCTCGTTGCGGGCGCCCGAAGGCGTCCGCACGATCGGCTTTACTGGGTGGCGGTACCGGTGCCGGTACCCGTGGTGCCCATGCCGGTGCCGGTCCCGGTTGCGGCCGGCGCAGCGGCATCGCTTTCGTCACGCACGTCTTCCTGGGTCTTGAACTCCGGAAGCGCCTCGATCTCTTCCTTGGTCATGGAGAGCATCGCGACATGATCGTCCGGATCGTCCGGATCCGTGCTGAGCTGGATCTGGTCCCAGGGCAGCATGACCTGCTTGTCGCCGAGGCCCAGGAAACCGCCGAACGAGACGACCACGTGGCTGATCTGGCCACCCTCGTCGATGACGAAGTCGTCGATGTTGGCGAGGTCTTCGCCGTCACCATTCTGCACGGGCTCGCCGGTCAGCTCGCTGGCCATGTAGGTGCCTTCGGGCTGGGCGACCTCCATCTCATCGCCGTCGCCGGTGACCGCCGGTGCATTGGCGGAGTCGGCGGGCGCCGTGGAGTCCATCTTCTCCGCCGGGGCATCGGCCGGGGCGGCGGAATCCATCGACGTACCGGCCGACGGCTCCGTCGAGTCGGACGGCATCGTGCCGCCGGAACCCGAGGTTCCGTCACTCGGCGCCGGAGTCGCCTGGGTTTCGGACTGCGTCGGCTGAGACGTATCAGAATTCGACTGGGCAAACGTCGGCGAAACCATGCCAGCCGAAATCAAAGCGGCCGCAGAAACTGCGGTGAGCAAGCTCTTACGCATATTGTCCTCCTGTTTATTACTCAGTTCAATCGATTTCGTACTGGATAACACCGGAGACGCCGTCAGGTTCCCCACGAAAGACTGGGCCACCGTAAATTCTTGGAATGGTCCGCTTTTGGGCACATTTGGGCGTGGAAAGTCGCACTCGGTGCGCCGTGCGAATGCCGGCCGGGGTGGCTCGGCCGAAGTCTATCGGCCGGGGATGCGGTTTCAGGCCCGGCGCCGCGGGCGGGGCCCCGGCGCCTGGGCCGGATTTCGGATTGTGGTTCCCGGCGAAAGTGTCCTATCACCCGGCCTTGCTCATCCGGGCGCAGACGGCCCGGCCGTCACGCCCCACGACCCCGAGGACTGCAATGGGTTTCAAATGCGGCATCGTCGGCCTGCCGAACGTCGGCAAATCGACGCTCTTCAACGCGCTCACGCGCACGGCCGCCGCCCAGGCGGCGAACTACCCGTTCTGCACCATCGAGCCGAACACCGGCGACGTGGCCGTGCCCGACCCGCGGCTGCAGAAGATTCGTGACGCCGCGCGGTCCGCGCAGATCGTGCCCACCCGGCTGACTTTCGTCGATATCGCCGGGCTGGTGCGCGGCGCCTCCAAGGGCGAGGGCCTGGGCAACCAGTTCCTGGCGAACATCCGCGAAGTCGACGCCATCGCCCACGTGCTGCGCTGCTTCGAGGACGACGACGTCACCCACGTCGAGGGCAAGATCGACCCGATCGCCGATGCCGACACCGTCGAGACCGAGCTGATGCTGGCCGACCTCGACAGCCTGGAGCGGCGCGTCACGCCGCTCCGCAAGAAGGCGACCGGCGGCGACCGGGATGCCAAGCACATCGTGCCGATCATGGACGCCGCGCTGGAGCTTTTGCGCGAAGGCCGGCCGGTGCGGGTGCTGGTGGCGCAGAGCCCGGAGATGGCCGCCGACATCGACGGCCTCAACCTGCTCACCGCCAAGCCGGTGCTCTACGTCTGCAACGTCGACGAGGCGTCGGCGGCCACCGGCAACGCCCAGTCCGAGCGCGTCGCCGCCAAGGCCGCCGCGGAAGGCGCCGCCAGCGTCGTCATCTCGGCAGCCATCGAGGCCGAGATCGCCCAGCTCACCGACGACGAGGAGATCGAGTACCTGGAGACGCTCGGGCTGGAGGAGCCCGGCCTCGACCGGCTGATCCGCACCGGCTACGGCCTGCTCGGCCTGATCACCTACTTCACCGCCGGCCCCAAGGAGACCCGCGCCTGGACGATCCCGGCGGGCACCAAGGCGCCGCAGGCGGCGGGCGTCATCCACTCCGACTTCGAGCGCGGCTTCATCCGCGCCCAGACCATCGCCTACGACGACTTCATCGCCCACGGCGGCGAGCAGGGCGCCAAGGAAGCGGGCCGGGCCCGCGACGAAGGGAAGGAATATGTCGTTGCCGACGGTGACGTCATCCTCTTCAAGTTCGCGACCTGAAGAATTCCCATTGCAACCTCACTCCTCTATGAAAAATTATTATAACTTTCAGATAATTAGGAGGGCGCACACCCAGCAGCCAGGGCGCTTTCGCAAAATAGGGACACAATAGGGACAGCTTCGACGGCTGGAACCAAACCATTCCAATAACGGATCGGACTACAATCGGCTCTGGACACCCTGCATCGGCATAATGCGGCTTCGCGTAAGATGTGCAGCCGCTAGAGATCGCGTCGGAAAAGCGCCCATGCCGGCCGTACCCTAAGACCTCAGAGCCGCTCGAAAGCGGACATCCGACAACCGCAACACGCCGACCGCCGTATGTTAAATGGCTGAGACGCAGCAAACGAGTCAGTCGGATTTTGAGTTCGGATCTCGTTGTTAAATCCCGACGGTGCTGCCTACCCGCCGCGCCGATGAGTAACTCCAATCCCGAACTTCGCCAACTGCTCCAGGAACAGAGCGAGACCCCCTTCGTGCGCGACGCGACGATCGCCGGGGCAGACCTTCCCACCAGAGCATTTCCCGTTCAGATCGAAGCGATCTGAACGAGGAGGAATTGCTCAAGATATTGATTCTGGAGCCATTTCTTATCGGTCAGGTGATTCCACCTGACCAGAAAAGGCTCTAGCTGTGGAGTTTCGATAGGTTGTCCATTCGGGCCTGACCGAGGAGATTGGAGTTGCAACGCTTCAACCGCGCTCGGATAAAGGCCCGAATAAACATCCATCACAATGCCCGTCTGACGCCGTACGGTCGAGAGCGGATGGTGCAGGCAATGCTTAGTGGGCAAACGCCTGAGGCCGCCGCACGTGACGCAGGCGTTTGCCCGCGCACGGCGCGCAAATGGCTGGCGCGCTACCGGGCGGAAGGCCTTGCCGGCCTCAAGGACCGCTCGTCGCGGCCCAGGCGTTTGCGGGCGGCCACGGCACCTGAGGTGAAGGCCACAATCGTCCGCCTCCGGCGACAGCGCTTCACCGGCAAGCACATCGACCGGCATCATGGCCTCTCCCGCGCGACCGTCAGCCGAGTGCTACGGGCCCGTGCGGCTATCGAAGGCGGCGGATATCGAGCCGCGCCAGCCCGTGCAACGCTATGGGCATGCCCGCCCCGGCGATATGATCCATCTCGACATCAAGAAGCTCGGGCGCTTCGAGCGCCCCGGCCACCCGGTGGCTGGGGATCGCACCGGTCAGTCCACGCCGCGTAGTCGCGGAAAGCCGGGCTATGGCTGGGAGTACATCCACATTGCATCGACGATCATTCCCGGCTGAGCTTCACTGAGGTCCATCCGGACGAAAGAGCCGTCAGCGCAATGGCCCATCTGAAGGCGAGCGTCGCCTGGTACACCGGTCTCGGCGTCAAGGTCCGTCGCGTCATGACCGACAACGGCGCCTGCTACTCATCCAGGGCGTTCGACAAACCCTACGGGGGACTTTGGCCTCAGGCACAGCCACACCAAGCCTTGCACTCCGCGGACCAACGGCAAGGCCGAACGCTTCATCCAGACCGCTCTGCGCGAATGGGCCTACGGCAGGACCTATCGCACCTCAGACGAGCGCACCGAGGCTTTGCCGATCTGGACACATCTCTACAATTGACACCGACTGGTCTGCCCCCCTGAAGTTCTCTAATCGCATTGGTCAAGCTGGTTGATCGGGCTTTGCGCCCACGCCGGGTTCATGGTTCTCTCCGCGGTCGGTCTCGGTGGACCGCCGCA
>NZ_JBRJGW010000022.1:0-75150 GCF_053628695.1 Amorphus sp. MBR-141 | reverse complement strand
ATCCGAAATCCCCATAGCCCATCGCCTGGGGCCCGCGGGTTCCTTCCTCGGGGACTTTCGTACGCCTTTCGGCGCCCGAAACTCTTCACGGAAGCGGAAGGTCAGCTTTAGAGGTAAGTACAGTGGAAATTTGACTTTCTGCACACCTTGCCTCGTGAACAAAGCGGAGAGATCGGCGTCAACCTCAAGGCCGATGCTTCGCTCAATCGAGCCGGGGATCGCCTGATGTTCGAATCACCGCGTCGACCGTGACGTTTCGGAACGAAGCGGTGGTAAAAGGCAGTCGAACGCCCATGGCTCCCGCCAGTTCAACCGAACGCGGTGGCCAGAGGTTCGCGTGGAGCGTCCTTGGTAGGTGCGGCACTGGGGTCGACTCCCAGCTTCCGCGCCTACCAAGGACGTCATCGACGAACCAGCGGATCAGGTCTGGAAACCACTCGATCGCGTACCGATGGAAGCCCGCGCTGGCGTCGAAGTCGAGATCGACTACAGAGGGCGAACCGCGGTAGCCGTAATCGAGCTCCGTGCCCTTGTTGCCCGGATTGAAGTAGACATTGAGAAGCATCCTGCACGGTTTGTTGCCGGAGATCTCAACATCGATCTCCTGTCGTGGTGCGGAACGATGTAGGAAAAGCCTGTGACCAAGCCGCCCCCTCGTGCCACCCTCATCTCGATTTCGAAGCGGCCATGCAGGAAGCGACGAGCCGACGAGAGGGTCCCGGAACGGAAGCGGCGATCCCCCTTTCTCCATGCACTCAGTTTGGTCGTCGCACCGTCTGGGCCGTGGTCGATCGCGTCTGGTTCGAAGGTAGCCAGATTTGCCCAGGAAAATCCCAAGCATTCCAGGCATGTCGATCGTGGGCTCAGTGAGTGAGCATCGCATCTCGACCGCCCCATCTTCCTTGTGGCATGTTGGATTGCAAACTGGCGTCGGCCGTAGTCGACCGTCTTAATTGCCCATGGGGTGTCGCCCATCGCAATCGGTCGAGCGGCCCTTGTGGTTTCGGTCGAAGGCCTGCAAATCCGGCGTCCGTCGCGGAACAGGCGCCAGTGGCTAGGTGCGCCGCAGGGAAATTTCTGGACCGGTGGCTTCATTTCTGCCAACGAGCAGAGTGGCGGCCACCACTCGTCGCCCGGCCCATCTCCGGGCAAAATGGTCCACCAATGGTTCGGGCGGTTAGTGACGACCGTCTAATCTGGCCGGCTCGGCTCTAGGACCAAGCCGGCAACAAGTTCGGCGACTTCGTCCGGCAGAGCATTGGGCGAGATTGGCGGATCGACTAGGTGATGGGTGGGGTCAGAGCCGGCCTTCGGCCGAGAGTTCGCGGGTGCGCTTCAGCGTCGACAGCAAGGCGCTTCGATAACCTTCGTTGCTGTCGAACTGGGCCTGCTCGGCCTGCTCTTCCGGGCCGTTCGGCGCCTTGCCGCGCAGGCCGAGATAGCAATAGAAGCGGAGCTGCAGTGCGCCTGCCTCGTCCTCGAAGAGCTCATTGACGATCGCGCCCTCGCGCGGCCCGGTGGCCTGGAAGAAGGTGACCTTCGCCTGCGGCTCGAGCACGATGATCTCGCGGAGCTCGGCACCGGCGATCGTCGCGTCGCGCACGAAGTGAGTCTCGCTCTCCTCGGTCACATCGCAGCTGGTGCAGAGGCCGGCCGGCAGGAACAGGCGGGCGTCTCGGGCCTTCAGCTCGAGGCCCTTCCAGGCCTGCGCGCGAGTCAGTTCGGCTTCGCCTTGCGGGTTCACCGGAACGGTGGCGGTCGAATAGATCATAACGGAAACTCCTGGGATTGAGGAATACGTGAGCTGAGATCAGCCGGCGATCTGCGCGACGAAGTCGCGATAGGTGCGCAGCGGGCGGCCGAGCATCGTCGTCAGCCTGTCGACGTCGCCGGCTTCAGGCACCATGCCGTCGGTGATGAAGCGCTCGGCCATGACACGCATGTCGAGCGCCATCCAGCTCGGCATCGCCTGGCGCAGGTTCTGCTCGAAGCCGGCGGTGTCCTCGCCCGGATAGGCGATCTCGCGGCCGAGCACCTCGCTCCAGATCGCCGCGACGTCGGGGCCGGTCAGCGTGTCCGGGCCCACCAGGTTGATCCGCTCGATCGGCAGCGGGTCGGAAGACTGTTCGCGGCGGAGGAGCTCGATCGCGGCGACCTCGCCCACGTCGCGTGCATCGACCATCGCCAGGCCCTTGGTGCCGATCGGCATCGGGTAGATGCCGTAGCCGGTCACCACGTCGCGGACGGTGACGTCGTTGTTCATGTAGTAGGCCGGGCGCAGGACGGTGGCGTGCATCCCCATCGCCTCGATCATCCGCTCCACGCCGAACTTGCCGGCGAAGTGGGGCACGTTCACATAGACGTCGCTGTGGATCACCGAAAGGTAGATGATGCGTTCGATCCCCGCCTCGCGGGCAAGATTGAGCGCGATCAGCGCCTGAGTGTATTCGTCGGCCACCACGGCTTTCAGCAGGAACAAGGTGGACACGCCTGAGAAGGCTCGACGCAGCGCGTCTACGTCGAGAAAGTCGCCCTCAGCGACCTCCACACCGGCCGGAAAGTCGGCCTTGGCGGGATCGCGGACCAGCGCACGGACACTGGCGCCACGCTTGGCGAGCTGTTCGACGACGGTTCGGCCGACAGTGCCGGTGGCGCCTGTAACGAGAATGGTCATGGGGAAATCTCCGGTTCTCCGTTGCTTCGATGCTTGCAAGATCGATGATCCGGATTCATTCCAATAGACGGCATATCTGGACGGGCCGTCTCACAGGTGAAACAGATGGATCTCCTCGCACTCGCCGACTTCACCCTCGTCGCCCGGCACAACGGGTTCGGCCGGGCGTCGCGTGCCACCTGCCGTCCGAAGGCGACGCTATCGCGCCGGGTTGCGGACCTGGAGGCCAGCCTCGACCTGCGCCTGTTCGAGCGCGGTGGCCGCGATCTCAAGCTGACCGAGGAAGGCAGGGCGCTCTTTGAGCGAACGAGCGCGCTGCTCACCGACCTGGAGGAGACCACGGCGGCGATCGCGTCAGGCGGGCAGAGCCCGCGTGGCCGGTTGCGCATCAGCGCGCCGCTCCTCTTCTCGCAGACCGCCATGGGAAAGCTTGCCGCGGATTTCGCGCTGAAGCATCGGGACGTCCGGCTGGAGGTCACGACGGAAGACCGCGCCGTCGACATGGTGGAGGAGGCCTACGATCTGGTGATCCGGGTGAACCCGGACCCCGACGAAAGCCTCGTCGGACGCGTGTTCCTTCGCGACCGGCTGGTGGTGGTCGCAAGCCCTGATCTCCCCCCTCTGGCCGACGGGTCGCCCGTTCCCGCCGTCGTGCGCGGGGCGTCGCAGCCGATGGAGAGCTGGACCGTGACCACGGCGAGTGGGAGGTCGAGCATCGCGGTCCAGCCCACCCTGAGCCTGTCGTCGCTCCTGATGATCCGCGATGCGGTGCGGACGGGGGTCGGGGCCGCGCGGCTCCCGATCTCGCTCGTCAGCCACGACCTCGCCGCCGGCACCCTGGTTCACTGGGGCGACGTCGAGGGTCCCGAGATCACCCTCTGGACGCTCTATCCGAGCCGCCGGTTGCTCAGCGCCCGGGTGTCGGCATTCCTCGATCACCTGCGGGACGCCTTCCCGGACGGGACGCCGGACGAGCTCGCCCGGTACGTTGGGAGCTGAAAGGAACCGCCACTCCGGTCGGCAACACCGAATGACACTCCACCGGGCTTGCCAACGCCGAAGCCAGCACGACTGCGCCTAAAGCGGTTGAAAACCCCTGTGCTTGTCACGGACTGCAGTCGTCCCTCCTGAGCCTCCACGAAGTCCCCTGCTGTCGGGTGATTCAAGCGTGGTGGCGGCAGGGGTTGCCAAACTCTCGAAACCATCAGAGTTCGACTGCGCAAGGGAGGAGCAGACGGCCATCCTTGGCCAATGTCCCGAGAACCATTCGGAACTTCACAGAAAGGCCGAACGGCTCCAGGTCAGTTTGTCGACGCGTTTCGCAGGGCGGCCAACCGGCCCATGCTCAGCCAGGAAGCGCCCTATATCGCCAGGTCGCCGGGGGCGCTGCGGTCCATCGCGCGCTTCTGGGCGGCGATGCGGAACGGCGCGTTGGCGGCGCCGTAGCCTGCGTAGCCGCCGCGCCGCTCGACGATCTCGAAGAAGAAGCCCTCGCCGTAGTTCGGGCTGTAGAGCTGGAAATACTCGCCGTTGTCATCCCGGTCGTAGAGGATGTTGCCGGTCCGCAGCCGCTCCATCAGCGCGCCATCGAGGCCGAAGCGGGCTTCAAGGTCGTCATAATAGTTGGCGGTGATCGGCAGCGTCCGGAATCCGGAGGCCGCAAGCGCAGCCGCGGTGGCGAAGATGTCCGGGGTCGAGAAGGCCAGATGCTGGACGCTCGAACCGAAGCTTTCGGCCATGAAGCGTCCGGCGAGCGTCTTGCGGTTTTCCGCCCCGTTCAGCGTCAGCCGCAGGCGGCCGTCGCCGTCCTCGATGACCTGGCTGCGCACCAGGCCGCCCGGGTCGACCACGTCGACCATCGGCAGTTTCCGGGTCCGGAAGATCGAGGTGTAGAAGAGAACCCAAGTGAGCATCTCTTCGTAGTTCATGGTCTGGGCGACGTGGTCGATGGCGGCGAGGCCGACGCCACGGCGATGGGGCTCGCCCGACCGTTCGAAGTCGATCTCCCAGATGCGGCCGAGATCGCTCTTGCCGTCGATGAAGAAGAGGACGCCGCCGCCGACCCCGCGGATGGCCGGGAGCTTCAGCTCCCCCGGCGCGCCGTGCTGCTCGAACGGCGTCGCTCCCAGCGCCCGGGCGCGCTCCAGCGTCGCGGCCGCGTCCTCGACCTTGAGGCACACCGCATAGGCGTTGGCGCCGTGCACCACGTAGGCGGAGTGGGCAAGGCCCTCTTTCGCCGTGTTGAGGAGAATGTTGATGTCGCCCTGGCAGTAGCGCGTCACCTCCTTGCTGCGGTGCCGGCCGGCCACCGAGAAGCCGAGGGCGCGCAGCAGCCGGTCGAGCTCGTCCGCCTCCCGGTCGGCGACCGCGAACTCGACGAACGCGACGCCCTCGACCGCCACCCGGTCGGGCATCGCCGGAACGTCGATTGCCACATGCGGTTCGCGCCGCTTCACCTGGTCCATCAGCGCAACGAGCGAGCGGTGCCCGTCGATGGCGATCGACTTCGGCGAGCCGCCGCGAAACTGGTCATTGAAGATCTCCAGCGACAGCGGGCCGTCATAGCCGGTGGCTGCCACGGCGCGCATGAACCCGGTCACGTCGAGGTCGCCTTCGCCGGGCATGTTGCGGAAGTGCCGGCTCCAGTAGAGCAGGTCCATGTCGATCAGCGGGGCGTCGGCCAGCTGGACAATGAAGATGCGGTCGGCAGGGATCGCTCGGATGGACTGCACGTCCAGCTTGCGGGCGAGCGTGTGGAAGGAATCGAGCACCAGGCCGACGTTCGGATGGTCGGCACGGCGCACGACCTCCCAGGCGTCGCGATGGTCGTTGACGTGCCGTCCCCAGGCGAGCGCCTCGTAGCCGATGCGCAGGCCGCGCTCTGCGGCGCGCGCGCCGAGTTCGCGAAAGTCGTCGGCGAGGCGGTCGATGCCGCCGAGCGAGAGGGCCGACACGTTGGAGCAGATCAGCATCAGGTCGGTGCCCAGCTCCTGCATCAGATCGAACTTGCGCTCGGCCCGCTCGAAGCTGCGCGCGCGCTGCGGCTCCGGCATGCCCTCGAAGTCGCGGAACGGCTGGAACATGGTGATCTGCAGGCCGTGGTCGCGGACCATGCGTCCGACTTCCGCCGGCGATCCGTCGAAGGCGAGAAAGTCGGCCTCGAAGATCTCGACGCCGTCGAAGCGGGCGGCGGCGATCGCGGCAAGCTTCTCGCGCAGGTCGCCGCTGATGGACACGGTGGCGATGGACGTCTTCATCCGCGGGGCTCCTGCTGGCAGGCGGGCATCAGGGTCCGGCGCGGCCGGCCGCCAGCGCCAGCGCGGCGCGCACGGCGGTCGGATAGCCGCGGGCGCCGAGCCCGGCGATCACCGCCGTGGCGACCGTCGAGACCAGCGAGTTGTGATAGATCGGCTCCCGCCGGTGGATGTTGGAGATGTGCAGTTCGATCAGCGGGCCGGGAAACATCTTGAGCGCATCGAGAAGCGCGATCGAGGTGAAGGTGAAGGCGGCCGGGTTGATGACGATCGCCGATCCCTCGTCGATCGCTTCGTGAACCCAGTCGATCAGCTCGTACTCGCGGTTCGACTGGCGGAAGACGAGGCCGGTGTCGCCGGCCGCCTGGCGGCACATGGCTTCGACCTCGGCCAGCGTCGTGGTGCCGTAGATCTGCGGTTCGCGCAGGCCGAGCCGGTTCAGGTTGGGTCCGTTGAGGACGTAGAGCGGCTTCATCGATGTCTCTCGGTTTCGAACGCGGCCGGACTGGATCCTGCCTCAGCCCTGGTAGCCGAACAGGCGCGGCAGCCAGAGGACGAGGTCGGGCACGAAGGTGATGAGCATCAGCATCACCAGCATCGCGATCAGGAAGGGGGTGATGTCGCGCACGATCGCCCGGAGCGGTTGCCGCGCGATCGTCGTCATGACGAACAGCAGCAGCCCGTAGGGCGGCGTGATCAGCCCGAGCATGATGTTCACGACGGCGACGATGCCGAAGTGGACGGGGTCGATGCCCAGCGCCTGCGCTGTGGGCAGGAACACCGGCACGATCACCAGCAGGATCGTCGTCCCCTCCAGCAGACAGCCGAGGCCGAGCAGGATCAGGTTGACGAGCAGCAGGAACATCCAGGGCGACAGATCGTAGGCGGTCAGCGCCTGGCTGATCGTCCGCGGGATGTTTTCGATGGTGACCACGTAGTTGAAGACGAGCGCGCCGGCGATGAGCATGCCGATCGAGGCGGTGATGCGGGCGCTCGACAGCAGCGAGCGGTAGGTGCTCGCCAGGGTCACCGAGCGGTAAAAAAGGGCGGAGATCAGATAGGCATAGGCCGCCGCCATCGCCGCCGCCTCGGTCGGAGTGGTGATGCCGCTGTAGATGCCGCCCAGCAGGACGACCGGCATCATCAGGGCCGGAAAGGCGCGGAACGTGATCTTGGGGATCTCGCGCATCGGGACCGGCGCTTCGACCGGAAAGTCGCGCCGGCGCGCCACCACCGCGACGATCGCCATCAGCGCCAGCCCCATCAGCAGGCCCGGCACGACGCCGCCGAGGAACAGGTAGCCGATCGAAACGTCGCTCACGAGGGCGTAGAGGATGACGGGAATGGACGGCGGGATGATCGGTCCGATGACCGCCGAAGCCGCCGTCAGCGCGGCGGCGAAGCTCGGAGTGTAGCGGCCCTCGTGGGTCATCATCTTCTGCATCATCCGGCCGGTCCCGGCGGCATCGGCGATGGCCGAGCCGGACATGCCGGCGAAGATGATGCTCTGGACGATGTTGACCTGGGCGAGGCCGCCGCGGAAGCGGCCGACGAGGGCGTTGCAGAAGGTGAGGAGCCGCTCGGTCATCGAGCCGGTGTTCATCAGCTCCGCCGCCAGGATGAAGAGCGGGACCGCGAGCAGGATATAGCTCGAATACATCCCGTTGAGGATCTGTTCGGCCACCGTGCCGAGATCCAGGCCCGCCAGAAAGAGGTAGAGGATCGAGGCGCTGATCATCGCGTGCCCGATCGGCAGGCCGAGCAGGCTGAGAACGACGATCGCCAGAACCGCGGCGGCAAACGGATCGATCGTCATGCGCCCGGCTCCCCGGGGTCGTCCGCGCGCTGGCGCGTCACCCGGTCGCCGTGGAGGATCGTGTCCAGCACGATCCAGACGTAGCGGACGACGATCGCCGCCGCGAAGACGACGTAGATCGAATAGAGCCAGTCGAGCCGGATGTGGAGATAGGTCGTGCTCTCGACCTTCATGAAGGTCACGTAGTCGATCACCGCCGGCAGCGAGACGACGTAGAGGACCAGCAGGGCGAGCCCGGAGACGACCGTCATGATGCTGCGGACCATGCTCGGCACCGCGCCGTAGACGAGATCGAAGCGGATCTCCTCGTCCTCTCGGACCACGAAGGCCGCGCCCCAGAGCACGAGCCACAGCCAGGTCGCCACGGTCACCTCGGACGGCCAGCCGATCGGCAGGTTGAGGACGTAGCGGAACACGACCTGCGCGATGAAGGCGAGGAACATCGTGGCCAAGAGCAGGACCGCGACGTTCTCGGCCCTGCGCCGCAGCCAGTCCGCGATCGCTCTTGTGCGTGTCGATGTCACCCGGGCCGTCCCGATCTGCCGCTTTGTGGAAAGACGAGCGCGTACGGCGCGCCCCGAAACCGAGGATCGGCGGGATCGCTCAGGCGACGACCCCGCCGATCGCGTCAGATCGCGTTGATCTTGTCGAGCATGCCTTCCGGCCAGTCTTTCGCCAGGTCGGACGTCTTGTACTTGTCCTGGGCGTAGGTGCGGAAGGCTTCGACGTCGGGCTTGTAGAGCTTGAGGCCCTGCTCCTCCATGAACGAGGCGAGTTCCTTCTCCTGGTTCAGGTGCTGCTCGGTGCTCCACCCGATGGCCTCGTCGGCGGCGGCCTGGAACGCCTCCTGCTCCTCCGGCGACATGGCGTCCCACACCTTGTTGGAGACGACGAGCAGGTCGTAGCCGACGAGATGCGAGGTCAGCACGATCTGCGACATCACTTCGTAGAACTTCATGTTTTTGACGTTCGGCAGCGGGTTGTCCTGACCGTCGATCGCGCCGGTCTGAAGGCCCGTGTAGACCTCAGCATAGGCCATCGGCGTCGGGTTCGCGCCCAGCGCCGAGCCGAGGAACTGCCAGGCTTCGCCGCCCGGCATGCGCAGCTTGATGCCCGACATGTCCTCCGGCGTCTGGATCGTCTTGTCGACCTTCAGGCCGACCTGGCGGGTGCCGAAATAGGTCGGCCCGAGAATGTGGATGCCGAGCTTGTCCTCGGCCATCTGCTTCATTTCCTTGCCGGCGTCGCTGGCGAAGAACTTCTTCAGGTGATCGGCGTCGCGGAACAGGTAGGCGGAGGTCAGAATCGACCATTCCGGGATCTGCTTGGCGATGTCCTGCGGCGCGATGTTGCCCATCTCCAGGTTGCCGCGCTGGAGCGCCACCAGCTCGGTGCCCTGCTTGAAGAGGGTGCCGCCGTAGTAGGGCTGCAGGGTGTAGCCGTCGGAAATCGCCGTGCCGAACTTCTCCATCATGTCGGCGCGGATGTCCTGCTCGGAGAAGACGGCAGAGAACCGCAGGTTCGGCTTGTCCTGGGCCTGGGCCGACAGGCTCGGCAGGACGGTCGCGGCAACGGCGGCGGCAATGCCTGCCGCCAGCGCGGAGCGACGGGTGAGATGACGCGTCATGGGCTTCTCCCTCTGGCAATGTGTTCTTGGGCGCGAGCGGACGGGCCGGCCCCGCGCCGCGAACCATCGCACTGGATGGACGACGCATCAATAGGTGATATTAATTTTGTATGAGATTACGAGTTTCATATGATTCACGGTGAAGGCGGAGCTGCCCGCGTCTGCCCGTCCCCGGGCCCGCAGAAGCGGCGCCCGGGGACGGGCGGCGCGGGTGTCACCGCGCTTGAGATCGCCGCCGACATCAGTAAGGATACCGTCCGACAAAACTGCATCCCTCAGAGGTTCACTCGTTTGCTCGATCACACCGACGCGGCTTCGTCCATCGGAGAAAGTGCGTATCATCGGATCCGGACCGACATCATCTTCGGCCGCCTGGTGCCCGGCCAGCGGCTGAGGCTCGATCGGCTGAAGCAGGAGTACGGCGCGAGCGTCAGCACGCTGCGCGAGATCCTCAACCGCCTGACCTCCGAGGGTCTCGTCCTCGCCGAGGGGCAGCGGGGCTTTGAAGTGACGCCCGTCTCGGCCGAGAATCTGAAGGAAATTGCCGCGCTCCGGCTGCTGCTGGAATCCCATGCGCTCGACCAGTCGATCGCGGCGGGCGACATGGAATGGGAGGGTCGGCTGGTGTCTGCCCATCACAAGCTCGCCAGCATGGAGGCCCGCATGAAGGCGGGCGACATGAGCCAGACCGAGACCTGGAAGCGCTACGACTGGGAGTTCCACCAGGCGCTCATTTCGGCCTGCGGCTCGGCGGTGCTGATGGACACCCATGCCGGCGTCTTCGACAAGTATCTGCGCTATCAGATGATCGCCCTGAGCTACCGCGGCGACATCGCGGCCCAGGAACACAGGACGCTCCTCGACAGCGCCCTGGCCCGGGATGCGGTCACCGCCAAGGCGGTGCTCGAACGGCACATCACGGGCGGCGTCGACCACGCGCTCGCCAACGGGGCGGTCCGCTGAGGCGCAATCGCCCCGGACGATGGCGGCGCTGTCTCCCTGAGTGATCCACCCGATTGCCCGCTCGCCTCGCGCCGGTCCCTGGCGCGTGGGCCGGCGCTGGCGGCAGATCGATGAATAGGGCTCCTACGAACCAAGTTTCATCCTACATTCGAAAATATAGCGGTTGATGTCGATGCGTCGGCCTGTATGGTTCGGCCAGACGCGGAGCAGGGCGACGGGCGTGCGGGCTCCGGCCCCGAAGCGGTCATCCTCAGGCGAGGCAGGAAACATGCAGAAGATCAGGCTCGGTCTGATCGGCGACAACATTCGCCAGTCGCGGTCGCCGGCTTTGCATCGCCTGGCAGGGGCGCTCTGCGGGTTCGACGTGAGCCACGAGCTGCTGGTGCCCGCCGAGCAGGACGCGGGCTTCGACGTCTTGTTCGAGCGGTGCCGCGACACCGGCTTCCGCGGGATCAACGTCACCTATCCGTACAAGGAACGCGCCTTCGACAGGGTGACCGTAGAGGATCCGGCCGTTCGCCGGCTCGGCGCCTGCAACACCGTGCTCTTCGGAGATCCGCCTACCGGTGAGAACACGGACTACACGGGCTTCCAGAGCGCCTTTGCCGCCGCCTTCGGCCGGCAGGATCCGGGCCGGGTCGCGATGGCCGGCGCCGGCGGAGTCGGCAAGGCGATCGCCTTCGCGCTTGCCGAGCTCGGCGCGCCGGCGATCCGGGTCTTCGATCGGGACCGGGCCAAGGCCGATCGGCTCGTCGGCCTGTTCGCGGCTGCCGCTCCCGGAACCGCGATCGAGAGCGTCGGGTCGATCGCCGAGGCGATGGACGGGGCGGACGGGCTGGTCAACTGCACGCCGCTCGGCATGACGGGCCATCCCGGCAGTTCCATGCCGAAGGCGCTCATGCGAGGCCGGGGCTGGGCCTTCGATGCCGTCTACACGCCGTTGGAAACCGCGTTCCTGCAGTCGGCCGGCGCGTCGGGTCTGGCGGTCCTGAGCGGCTACGAGCTCTTCTTCCACCAGGGCATCGATGCCTTCCGCCTGTTCACCGGGGTCGAGCCGGAACCCGGCGCGCTCCGGCAGGCGTTGCTGCAGGAAGCGCAGAAAGGCGCCGTCTCTGCAATCTCGCGCTGATTTTCTGGTATCGCGAAACTGCAAGTGCCCAGTCCCGGCTTCACACGAATGTCCGCTTACGGGCCGCCGCAAGAAAATGTTTACGACCGACTTGGGCGCAATGCTGCCATTCCCGGCGTATCCTCCCACGTCCGCACTCCACCCGGTCGAGCCATCCGCCAGTGATCAGCCTTCGGACCAACCGTCCGCTTCCGCCCCCCTACGGGCTCGGCATGAAGTAGTGCAGGGTGCCGTCCGGGCCGATGCCGACGCGGTAGAAGATGTACTTGCCGTAGCGGCGCATCTCCTCGACGTCGACGGCAGTCAGGATGCGGTAGAGCTCCACCTCCTGAGCCGGCGAAAGACCGTCCAGCGGCCACTGGTCGAAATACGGCCAGATGTACATCTCCTGGGCGCCGCCTGCGTCGACGTGGACCCAGCCGGCCTCGAGGATCTCCAGGAGCAGCGCCAGGATTTCGCGGCCCTCCGGGTCGCCCGACTGGCCGCGCAGGAAGGCGATCGGATCGTCTCCCGCGTCCCCGCCGAGGCTCGGCGGCATCTCGTTCTGTTCCAGCACCGGGCGCAGCGTCTCGATGTCTCCGGACCGGGCCGCGTCCATCAGCGCGTCGCGCATCCGGACGACGGCGGCGGGCAGGTCGGCCGACCCGTAGTGGACGTCCGGACCCGGCTCGGGGGGCGGGCCGGCGGCGTCGGGGGCCTCGGGCCGCGGTTCGGCGTCGCCGTTCTGGTCCGGAGCTTGCTTAAAGGGAACGAAGGGCCCGAGCGCGGGATCCGGCGCGGCCGGCTCGATGGGCTCGACCATGGGCGCGGCGACGGGACGCACTGCGCCCGGGAGGCCGCTGGGGGATGCTGGACCCGATGCGACCGGTGCCGCCTCCGCCGCGGCCGCACAGGAGACTATGAGGACGATGATCGCTAGCCCCGCCGCACGCCTGCCGGTCACTGCCTGCCTCCCGTTCCGCTGCTCCGGTTTCTGCTAGCGTAGCAGGTTGTGAGCCGCTACTTCCAACGACGATTGCAACCCCGAGTCCCATCCGGTCGTTATGCCACTGTGATGAAGCTGCACCTTCCTTCCCGTCCTGAGGGGCATCGGACCTCGTGAACGAGCTCGGCATGGTGCTGTTGGGCGTCGCGATCGGTTTCATCGCGGCAGCCCCCGTCGGGCCGGTCAACATCATGACCATGCAGCGGGTGCTCCGGCACGGCTTCCTGGCCGGGGTGATCGCCGCGCTCGGCTCGGTCGTCGCCGACGCGATGTTCGCCGCAGCGGCGGCGTTCGGCTTGTCGGCCGTCGGCGATTTCTTCGAGGGGCACGCGCGGACGATCCAGGTCGTCGGCGGCGTGTTCCTGATCCTGTTCGGGCTGCGCATCGTTCTGAGCCACCCCCATTTCAATCCCGATTATGTCGAGCGGAAGGACGGGATCCTGTCCGGCATGGCCGGCGCCTTCGCGCTGACCATCACCAACCCCGGTGCGCTGTTCGGCTTCCTCGCCCTGTTCAGCGCGCTCGGCGACTGGGCGCCCGAGCCGGGCGACTGGCTCGGCGCCGGCGAGCTCGTGCTGGGCGTGATCGGCGGCAGCTTCCTGTGGTGGCTGATGATCGCGGCCCTCGTCGCCAAGCTCCGCGATCATCTCGACGATCACTGGCTGGAACGGGTGAACTGGTTCGCCGGCGGCCTGCTCATCACCTTCGGGCTGCTCATCCTGGCCCGGCTCGGGCTGATCGTCAGCGGGCTTCTCTAGCGCCTCTTCCGGTCAGGTGGGCCCGCCTGACCGATCAGAAATGGCAACAGAATCATTGTCTTGAGGAATTCCTCTTCGTTCAGATTGCTTCGATCTGAACGGGACAGGCTCCAGCGCCACCCCGCCGGTCCGCCGTCAGCCCACCAGCGCGCGGCTGCGGGCGACGATGTCCGCGAGCCCGTCGGTGGTGGCGAGCCCGGCGATCTCCTCCACCGCGAACCAGCCCACGGCGGCCGCATCGTCGGCGGCGACCGCGGTGCCGGAGACGTGCCGCCCGGCGAACACCGTCAGTAGGAAATGGACGTCGACGCGCCCGTCCGGGCCGCGGCGGATGACGTCGAGGACGTCGACGAGGCCGGCGATCTCGGCCGTCACCCCGGTTTCCTCGGCAAGCTCCCTGAGCGCCGTCGCGCGCACCGGCTCGCCGTGCTCGACGCCGCCGCCCGGCAGGCTCCACAGGCCGGCGAGCGGCTGCCGGCCCCGTTCCACCAGCAGCACCCGGCCATCCTTCCAGCAGGCGATGCTGGCGCCGAGGCGGGGCAGGGCGACGGAGGGGGCGGTCGGGTCGGTCATGACGGTCTCGCGGCGGCGAGGGCGGGGGCGCGCATGGACACGCGGCGGGGCGATGCCGATATTGGAGGAATGGCGCCGGCCCCGGGCGGCGCTCCCGAATCACCGATGGACACGACGGCCCATGTGCGGACGCTTCACTCTGACCGCGCCGCCCGAGGCGGTCAAAACCTTCTTCGGGGCCGAGGAGGCCCACGCGGCACCGCCGCGCTACAACATCGCGCCGACCCAGCCGATCCTGATCGCCCGCGAGGACCAGCCGGGCGTCCGCCGCCTGGTGCTGGCCCGCTGGGGGCTGATCCCCGGCTGGGTGAAGGACCCGGCCACCGTGTCGCTGATGTTCAACGCGCGCGCGGAGACGGCGGCCGACAAGCCGTCCTTCCGTGGCTCCATGCGCCACAAGCGCTGCCTGATCCCGGCCAGCGGCTTCTACGAGTGGCAGAAGCGCAAGGGCGGCAAGTCGCAGCCCTTCCTGCTGCAGCCGCCGGGCGGCGGCCTCGTCGCCTTCGCCGGGCTGTGGGAGGACTGGTCGGCCCCCGACGGCGGCGTGATGGAGACGGCGACGATCCTGACCACCGCCGCCAACGCCGCGCTGGCGCCGATCCACGACCGCATGCCCGCCGTCATCGCGCCGGAGGACTTCGCCGCCTGGCTCGACACCCGCACCGTCACCGCCGCCGAGGCGGCCCGGCTGCTGCGGCCGGCCCCCGACGCCACCTTCGAGGCTGTCCCGGTCGGCGAGCGCGTCAACGCGGTGAAGAACGACGATCCGGGCGTACGCGAGGCCGACGCCACCGCCGCGCCGGCGCCGGCCGAGGAACCGGCCGCTCCTGCGGAAAAGACCCAGTTCGATCTGTTCGGCTGAAGGGGAACGCCGAAAACCGGGACCGGCTTACCTCACCCGGACGCCTTCTCAGAAGCACTCCCCCAGCGCGCGACGGCGCGCCGGCCGGAGGGCGCGCCCGCGCAGCCGCGCGCCCTGCGCGCGGCGTGAGCGCTACACAAACCCCCGCTACTGCAGCGGCACCGCCGCCACCCGGCTCTGGAAGCCGTCGCGCGCCTCGATCTCGGCGAACCAGCGCTCCAGGTGCGGCATCGCCGGCCGCTCGGGCACCAGCTCCAGGAACCGCCGCGCCATCACGCCGACCGGGATGTCGCCGTAGCTGAAGGCGTCGCCGGCGATGAAGCGCGACGTGGCGAGCCAGCCGTCCACCATCGCGAACGCGTCGGTGGTCTTGCGCCGCGCCGTGTCGATCGCGCCCATGTCCCGGTCTTCCGGCGCGGTGCGCACCAGGCCCCAGAACAGCGGCCGGATCGTCGGCGACAGGATCGACAGCTCCCAGTCCATCCACTGCCCGGCGACGCCGCGGGCCCGGGCATCGCCGGGATCCAGCGGGCCGGGGTGGCGCTCGGCCAGGTAGCGCACGATGGCGTTCGATTCCCACAGGACGTAGCCGTCCTCTTCCTGCAGCGTCGGCACCAGCCCGTTCGGGTTCAGCGCCAGATAGGCGGGCTCGCGGTTCAGCCCGAAGGCGCCGCCGACGTCGACGCGCTCGAAGTGGAGCCCCAGCTCGAACAGTGCCCACATCACCTTCTGCACGTTGGCGGAGGTGTTCCGGCCCCAGATCTTCGACATGCTTCTACTCTCTCCAGCGGCCCCCCAAGGGCCGGAAAACGTCCGCCGGTGCCGGTCCGATCAGGCGAGGACACCCGACCGGCCCGTCCCGGCGCCATGCTGTCCCTACAGGATCCGGCCGGGGTTCATGATGCCCTTCGGATCGAAGATCGCCTTGATGCGCTTCATCATGTCGATCTCCAGCGGCGCGCGGACGCTGGCGACCAGGTCGCGCTTCAGCCGGCCGATGCCGTGTTCGGCGGAAATCGATCCGCCATGCGCCACCACCACCGCGTGGACCGTCGCGTTCACCTCGTGCCAGCGGGCGAGGTACGCTTCCTTGTCGGCGCCGGCCGGCTGGCTGAGATTGAAGTGCAGGTTGCCGTCGCCGAGATGGCCGAACGGCACCGGCCGGATGCCCGGGATCAGCTCGCTCACCGCCCGCGTCGCCTCCTCGATGAAGGCGGGAATGGCGGCGATCGGCACGGCGATGTCGTGCTTGATGGAGCCGCCCTCGTGGAGCTGCACCTCCGACATCATGTGGCGGATGCGCCAGAAGCCGGCCGCCTGGTCGAGGCTCTCCGCCACCACCGCGTCGACCACGATTTCCGCCTCGAGCGCCTCGGCGAGCGTCTCCTCCAGAAGCGTGCGCGCCTCGTTGCGGTGGTGGCCGGAGGCGATCTCCACCAGCACGTACCAGGGGTGCGGCGCGGCGAACGGCTCGCGCACGCCGTCGGCATGGGCGAGCACGAACTCCAGTCCCATCCGCCCCATCAGCTCGAAGGCCACCACCGACGATCCGGCCGCCTTGCGGACGCGCTCGAACAGGGCGATGGCCGCCGCGGGCGACGCGATCGCGACGATGGCGACCTCGCTGGCGACCGGCCGCGGCACCAGCTTCAGCACCGCCGCGGTGACGATGCCGAGCGTGCCCTCCGCCCCGATGAACAGGTGCTTCAGGTCGTAGCCGGTGTTGTCCTTGCGCAGGCGGCGCAGGCCGTTCCAGATCTCGCCGGTGGGCAGCACCACCTCCAGCCCCAGCACCAGGTCGCGCGTGTTGCCGTAGGCGAGCACCCCGGTGCCGCCGGCGTTCGACGATATGTTGCCGCCGATCTGGCACGACCCTTCCGACGCCAGCGTCAGCGGGAACAGCCGATCGACCGCGTCCGCCGCCTCCTGGATGCGCTGCAGGACGACGCCGGCCTCCACCGTCATGGTGAAGCCATCCGGATCGACGTCGCGGATCCGGTCGAGGCGCGACACCGACACGACGATCTCGGTACCGCTGTCATCCGGCACCTGGCCGCCGACCAGGCCGGTGTTGCCGCTCTGGGGCACGATCGCGGTGCCCGATTCGCTGGCGAGCGACAGGATCCGGCTCACTTCCTCCACCGAGCCCGGACGCAGCACCAGCGGCGTCCGCCCGTGGAAGAGGCGTCGCCATTCCCGCAGATACGGCTCCTGGTCGGCGGGCCGGGACAGCGCGTGGCGGTCGCCGACGATGTCGGTGAACCGGCTCAGGAGCTCGTCCGTGGGGAGTGCTTGCGAAGACATGGATCCTCAATTGCCACGGCTTTGGGCGCCCGTCGAGATGGCGGCGGAAGATGCCTTCGGGGCCGGGCGGCTTGAAGCCCCGAAAAGCCTATGTCATATCGAGCGGGCCCGATCGGGCGGCATCTCCAACAATCAGGTCAGTACGGACATCATGGTTGACGCACACGGCATCATGGCAGGCAAACGGGGCCTGATATTGGGTGTCGCAAACAACCGGTCCGTAGCCTGGGGTATCGCGAAGGCCGTCAGGGAACATGGCGGCGAGCTCGCCTTCACCTATCAGGGCGATGCGCTGCGCAAGCGGGTCGAGCCGCTGGCCGCCGAAGTCGGCGCCACCGTGGTCGGCCACTGCGACGTGACCGATCCGGCGTCGATCGACGCGGTGTTCGACACCGTCAGGGAGAAGTGGGGCGGCCTCGATTTCGTCGTCCACGCGGTGGCGTATTCCGACAAGGACCAGCTGACCGGCCGCTACGTCGACACCACCTCCGACAACTTCAACCGGACGATGTCGATCTCCTGCTATTCGCTGACGGCCATCGCCCAGCGGGCCGAGCCGTTGATGGCCGACGGCGGATCGATCCTGACGATGACCTACTACGGCGCCGAGAAGGTGATGCCCCATTACAACGTGATGGGTGTCGCCAAGGCCGCGCTGGAGGCGAGCGTGCGCTATCTGGCCGTCGACCTCGGCCCCAAGAAGATCCGCGTCAACGCCCTGTCGGCCGGACCGATCCGCACGCTGGCGGCGTCGGGGATCGGCGATTTCCGCTATATCCTGAAGTGGAACGAGCTCAACGCGCCGCTGCGCAAGACCGTGTCCATCGAGGAAGTCGGCGACGCGGCCCTCTACCTCCTGTCGCCGCTGTCGCGCGGCGTCACCGGCGAAGTGCACCACGTGGATTCGGGCTATCACGTCGTCGGCATGAAGGCCGTCGACGCACCGGACATCTCCACCGTCTAGAGCCTCTTCCGGTCAGGTGGACTCACCCGATCGATAAGAAACTTGGGGTCGGTCTCGAGCGCTTGAGTCCCGCGGGGGATTCCTTCGCAAAGCCGTTGACGCGAGTATGCTGCACGCGCGGCATCTGGCGGCGCCATGGCCTGCAACCCCATCGGATGCGACGGTTCAAACGGTCCAACGATGCCGGCTTCGTCACCAGGCTGCGCGATGTGGTCGGCCTCTACGCCGAGCCGCCCGATCGCGCCATCCCCGCTTCACCTTCTTCGTGCCCGGCGCCGGCTCCTGGTTCAACGCCATCGACGGCTTCTTCGCCAGACTTTCGAGGGCTACCGGCAGCTGATCTTCGCATCGTGCAAATCGTTGAAGCCCATGAAGTATCTGGCCACTCCAGTCACCGTAGCGGTGCCACCCACCTTGCACGTTGAAGGGATCTTGCCTTTCGGATAAACCGTGATCAAGCAGTATTCCGCGTCGCTCTCGAAGGATTCGATGTCGAGGCATGTTTTTGGGCTGTCGGCGCACTTACTGATTTCCAGGACCTGGCCCGTCGTTGTAATTCTCACGCCGTCATCTACCTCGGTCTCGGCGACGCAGATGTCGACTTGCTTGGCCATGGCAACGCTTGTCTGGACGGCCAGCGCGATCACTATGAGCGATAATCGGCGCATCAGGAAACCTCCTCCAAGAAAATCACAAGACGTCATTTGGCCGAGTTCGGTGCGAGGAATATCTTGGAGTCCGTCCCGAAAGGGTTGAGTAGCGGGCGAGATCGCCAGTCCAAGGGATGAGGCCGTCTTGGAGCGGGCGATGTGGACCCGGGCCGCTCGCCGGCGGCATCGTCGTGCGGGAAGTCGCTGCGAAACGGCCCTGACGGCGAAGTGTAGGCTGGTCTACGACGCCGGCAAGAAGATTATGGGTCGCAAGCGCCACGCCCTCGCCGCTACCCACGGGCGCGGCCTCGTCCTCTTCGACCCTCCCGCCAGCGTTCAGGATCGCGACGAGGCGGGCCCGCGGCTGGCGCCGCCCTTCCTTTCATCGAGAAGGTCTTCGCAGGCGCCGGCGACCAGGGCCCGTGCGTCGTAATTCCCCCGTTGTCACGAATGGAAAGGCGGCACGGGTCGCGCAGCCAAAACAGTTTTCGCTGTTTCTTTTAGAAACGGATGAGCGAGATTTTGACGAGGCGGCTCTACGTGCTGATTTTACGGGGCACGAGGCGAGAAATATTGACGCTTCGAAAGAATGAATCAACAAATGTGCTTGGGAATGAGGAGGTAGGGATGAAGTCGCTATTTCTCCTGTCGATGCTGACGTTCCTGTTTTCGCTCCCGGGTGCCGCTGGCTCGGTGGAGCTCGAAAGGGACGGGGAGCGGTTTGAACTTGAGGTCTCGCTCCCTGGCGGAGCGCACTTCGAGAGCGACGGCTTTGATCGGAAATTTCAGGTGGGAGAGGTGCGGGGAAGCCTGAGATTGGCGCAGGACTACTATAGGCATTGCGCAACTCTGGTCGAAGAAAGAACCGCAAACTGGAGTGAGAGGGGTTTCTATCAGATCGCCACCGCTGAGAGTTTCGATCAATGCGTGGTGACACTGAAGAACGCGATAACAGGCGATCGATCGACTTCATTTTACGTGTTCAAGCCGAACTGCAGTTGCTACGCTGCATTGCATTTCCACTATCATATTGATGATGTGGGCGAGTTTTCCCGAATATATGAAGACATAGTGGCCGATGTATCGGGTAACGAACTAGCGCCTTACCAGGCCAGCACCTATGCGCAGAATACAGACCAATGCGTGAGTGGCGACCCGAACTGCGAGTACAGATCCTGCCCGGAAAGGCGAGCAAATCACGAATTCGCCGATCCGGACGAGATCAATTATTGCGGTCTTCCGGTGAGAGAAACGATCGAGGAAGACGTCGAGACTGATTCTTGGCAAGAAGAGATCGAGCGCCTGAACTCCGAAATTCGGGAGATGGAAGAAGAGTTTGCGCAGGCGGAGGCCGAGGCCGAGAGAAGGGAAATGGAGCGACTGGCCGAGGCGGGGCGGACCAGGCTGGTGTTTGAAATCGAGAATGGCGACCCGCATGATCTGCAGGTTTCATTCTATTCTCAATCTCGGAATGCGGCGTGGCCCGGCGGCACGCAGATTTATGTCTTGCCGGCATTGGAAACGAGGGAATTCCCGCTCAAATGCGTGGAAGGTGAGAAGATCTGCTATGGCGTCTGGCGCGAAAACGGGGATCTCACTTACTGGGGCAAGGGAAGGGAGAACAAGCAAGCCTGCAGCAATTGCTGTAGCCTGTGCGGCGCCGGGCTGCACAGTGCGCGGCTCGCCGAGGGACCTGCGCCGCAGTTCGCGCAAGGGGGCAATCATCAGGGCGGAGGCTACGGCGTCGGGAGTGTCTTGAACGACCTGGCGACGGGGCTTGCCATTGGCGTGAGCATCGGGGCCGCGATCAACGCGTCAGGACCGTCTGCGGCTCCGACGGGCCGAGGATACGGAAATAGTGGCGTTTCCGAATGAGATCGAGGCGGCCTTTGGATGAGACCGAGGCAGCCTTTGGCGTTGAACTCCAGGTGTTCTCGGACCACCCTGGTCGTCGGTCCCGAATGCTTGAAGTCTAGGGACTTTCTTCGCAGGGCCTTTCTCAAACCATGACTGCATGCCGCGGATGGGCGGCTGTGTTGGCGAACCG
Organism: Amorphus sp. MBR-141; assembly: GCF_053628695.1. Classification (NCBI taxonomy): domain Bacteria; kingdom Pseudomonadati; phylum Pseudomonadota; class Alphaproteobacteria; order Hyphomicrobiales; family Amorphaceae; genus Amorphus; species Amorphus sp. MBR-141. Next base: position 54,544 of record NZ_JBRJGW010000022.1, on the reverse strand, counting down.
CAAGTGTGGTATTGGGAAATATATGATTCCGCATTCAGTTCGCCTGATTCACATCCGCCACGGGCAGACCGACTGGAACGCCGAGGCGCGGCTCCAGGGCGAGACCGACATCCCCATCAACGCGCTCGGCCGCGAGCAGGCGCGCCGCAACGGCTCGCGGCTGCTCTATTGCCTGACCGGCATGAAGCGGTCTCACGACAGCTTCGACTGGGTGGCCTCGCCGATGGCGCGGGCCCGCGAGACCATGGAGATCGTGCGCACCGAGATGGGCCTCGACCCGGCGGACTATCGCCTCGAGGAGCGGCTCCGCGAGATCGCCTTCGGCAAGTGGCGCGGCCACACCATCGCCGAGCTGAAGCTGGTCGATCCCGATGCGGTGGCCGCCCGGCGCCGCGACAAGTGGGGCTTCCTGCCGCCCGGCGGCGAAAGCTACGCCGACCTGAAGGTCCGCATCGAAGGCTGGCTCGCCGAGATCGACCGCGACACCATCGTGGTCTCCCACGGCGGGGTGTTCCGGGTCCTCAACCACCTGATCGCCGGCACACCCGCCCACGAAGCCCCCGGACTGCCGGTGCCCCAGGACCGCATCGCGGTGTTCCGCGGCGACACCGTCGAGCTTCTCTGAAGCGGACGGGGACAAGCGGGACGTGGCAAGGCGCCAAGCGGTCTGCCTCATCCGGACAAGTCTCCCACGGACGCTGCGCCCGCGCGAGCGCGAGTCCTGGCTCGCCGGCATGAGCGCCAGGAAAGGACCGCCCCCAGCGCACGGCCGCGCGCCGGCCGGAGGCCGTGCCTGCGCGAGTGCGAGCATCAGCTCGCTGGCGTGAGCGCACAGAAAGCGTCGCGCCCGGTTTGACCGGCGGCCCGCACCTATCTAGATGAGGGCTCCAGACACACGGCGATCGGGTTCATGTCCCACAACACCTTCGGTCATCTGTTCCGCGTCACGACCTTCGGCGAGAGCCATGGTCCGGCCCTCGGCTGCGTCGTCGACGGGTGCCCGCCCGGCTTGGAGCTGACGCGCGCCGACATCCAGGCGGCGCTCGATCGTCGTCGTCCCGGCCAGTCGCGCTTCACCACCCAGCGCCGCGAGCCCGACGAGGTCCGCGTGCTGTCGGGCGTGCTGGAGGACGAGGACGGGCGGATGCGGACGCTCGGCACGCCGATCGCGCTCGTCATCGAGAACGTCGACCAGCGCTCCAAGGACTACAGCGCCATTTCAGACCGCTATCGCCCGGGCCACGCCGACTACACCTACGATGCGAAATATGGCCTGCGCGACCCGCGCGGCGGCGGCCGCTCGTCTGCCCGCGAGACCGCGGCCCGGGTGGCCGCCGGGGCGATCGCCCGCAAGGTGCTGGCGGGCGTCACCATCCGCGGCGCGCTGATCCGCATCGGCAGGCACGCGGTCGACCGCGCGCGCTGGGACTGGGACAGCGTCGGCGACAACCCGTTCTTCTGCCCGGACCCCGGCATGGTGCCGGTCTGGACCGACTATCTCGACACCATCCGCAAGAGCGGCTCCTCCATCGGCGCCGTCGTCGAGGTGGTGGCGGAAGGGGTGCCGGCCGGTCTCGGCGCGCCGATCTACGCCAAGCTCGACCAGGAGATCGCCGGGGCGATGATGTCCATCAACGCCGTGAAGGGCGTCGAGATCGGCGCCGGCTTCGGCGCGGCGGAGCTGTCGGGCGAGGAAAACGCCGACGAGATGGTGATGGGCAACGACGGCCGGCCGCGCTTCATGTCGAACAACGCCGGCGGCATCCTCGGCGGCATTTCGTCGGGCCAGCCGGTCGTGGTGCGGTTCGCGGTCAAGCCGACCTCGTCGATCCTGACGCCGCGGCGCTCGGTGACCAGCACCGGCGAGAACGTCGAGGTGTCGACCAAGGGCCGGCACGATCCGTGCGTCGGCATCCGTGCGGTTCCGGTGGGCGAGGCGATGCTCGCCTGCGTGCTGGCCGATCATGTTCTGAGGCACCGCGGACAGGTGGGTCCCGGTGCGGGTGATAGTCTGGGTTCGAGCGAGGCAGTCGGTTGATGACGGAACATTCAAGCCGGGTCGCGGACGCGATCCGGGCGTTCGAGCGGGGCGAGATCGTCGTCGTGACCGACGACAACGACCGCGAGAACGAGGGCGATCTGATCGTCGCGGCAAACCACGCGACGCCGGAGAAGCTCGCCTTCATCGTGCGTCACACCAGCGGCATCGTCTGCGCGCCGATGACCCGCGCCGAGGCCGAGCGGCTCAACCTGGCGCCGATGGTGTCGGACAACAACGCGCCGCTCTCCACCGCCTTCACCGTCTCCATCGACGTGCGCCACGGGCTGACCACCGGCATTTCCGCCGAGGAGCGCTGCAACACCGTCCGCGCGCTCACCAACCCGAACCTCGGCGCCTCCGACTTCGTCCGGCCGGGCCACGTGTTCCCGCTGATCGCCCGCGACGGCGGCGTGCTCATGCGCTCCGGCCACACCGAGGCGGCCGTCGATCTCTGCCGGCTGGCCGGCCTGCCGCCGGTCGGCGTCATCTGCGAACTCGTCAACGACGACGGCACCGTCAAGCGCGGCGAGCAGGTGGCCCGCTTCGCCGACGAGCACGGGCTGAAGACCGTCTCGGTCGCCGACCTGATCGCCTGGCGCCAGCGCACCGAGCGCCTCGTCGAGCGGGTCGGCGAGGTGATGGTCGACACCCCCGTCGGCCCGGCCCAGGCGGTCAGCTACCGCACCCGCTTCGAGCCGGTGCAGCACCTGGCCCTGATCTTCGGCGACATCCGCGACGGCGAGTCGATTCCCGCCCGCCTGCAGCGCGAGACCATCCTCGACGACGTGTTCGGCCGCCACCGCCAGATCGAGGGCGTGCTGGGCCGCATCAAGGAAGCCGGCCGCGGTGTCGTCGTCTATCTCCGCGACGGATCGGTGGGCGTGTCGTCGACCTCGGAGCGGCCGCGCCAGCTGGCGCAGCCGGACGAGGGCCACGACACGGCGAAGAAGCGCGACGAGGAGTGGCGGGAGATCGGCCTCGGCGCCCAGATCCTGCGCGATCTCGGCGTCAGCTCGATCCGCCTTTTGGCCAGCCGCGAGCGTCACTATGTGGGGCTCGACGGCTTCGGCATCACCATCGACGGCACCGAGATCATCGATGACCGCGCCGGATAGCCCCGGACCGGAAGCGGGGCCGGAGCCGGTGCCGCGCTCGTTCGCCGTCGGCTACAACCCGTCGGGCGGCGAGATCTACGTCTATGGCGGCGCCTCGCTGGTGGTCATCGGCTGCATCATCACCGCAGTGCAGGGCCATCCGGCGGCGCTGCTTCTGTCGCTGGTCGGGCTCGGCAGCACGTTCTACTACCGCCCGCTGATGGAGGCGCGGCGCGCCCAGCTCGGCGCCAGCATGCAGGGGCTCTACGTCGAGCGCATCGGCGTCATCGGCTGGCGGGCGATCGCCGACATCGACATGGTCGAGACCTACATCCGCACCATGCGCTTCACGAAGCTGGTGGTGACGCTGTCGATGCCGCTCGACAAGGCCGTCGTGCAGCCGGAGATCGTCACGCCGTGGCGGCGCTACACCAGCAGGAACTGGTCGCTCAAGGGCGACCGGCTGGAGATCAAGCTCGACACGCTGCGCGCCGATCCGGAGGTGGTGCTCCGGCGCGTCAAGGCGCTGCAGAAGATGGCCGCCTCGGTCCAGGCCTGACAGGAAGGGCAGTGGCCATCCGGGCCGGCTCACGCGCCCGAACAGGTCGCGCCAACCTCCTGCGGTCGAAGCGAAATCCGGGTCAGACCGGCGGGTGCTGGCCGGCGCGTTCGGGGGTCGACAGCAGCACCATCTTGGCCTTGTGGCGGTAGGGCCGGGTGCGCCGCAGGGTGACGGCCATCGAGCGATGGGCGCGCGCCTCGATCCATTCCAGCCCGCGGTCGACGCGCGGCTGGCGGGCGCGGATGCGGCGCAGCACGCGCTTGGCCCGCGGGCTCACCGTCAGCAGCAGGAACAGCCCCAGCGCGATCAGCGGCACCCCGGTCGGAAGCGGCGTCCAGACGGTCAGCAGACCGGCAATCAGGCAGACCACAGCCAGACAGGTGATCGCGATCTTGCGCATCCCCGCGTTTCCCGATTCGAGCGCCTCACATACCCTATCAGGTGCCCACACTACGCCGGATTTGTGACCGCCGTGTCACACGCGATCGGCCTGTCGGCGGAACGTCGTGACCTTCGACAGGAACGCGGTTTCGCTCCGCTCCACGGCGAATCCGGCCGCCACGAACGGCGCCTCGAGGTCAGCCACCAGGTAGTTCCGGTAGTAGGGCTCGTGGAACATCTGCGGGAACAGGTCGAGCAGCCCGTCGAAGTCCGGGCGGTCGCCGAACTGCAGCGAATCCACCATCACCACCAGCCCGCCCGGCGCGATCACCCGGGCGAACTCGCGCGCCACCGCGCCGCGCACCTCAGGCGGCAGCTCGTGGAACAGGTAGATCACCGTGGCGAAGTCGGTGGACGCCGCCGCCAGCGGCAGCGCCGCCGCATCGGCGACCGCCACGCCGGTGCGCGGCCGCCGACCGATGGTCGCGCGGGCGTGCGCCGCATAGGCCTCCGACAGCTCGACGCCGAGGGTGGCGAGCCGCGGGAAGGCGCGGTTGACGGTGGCGAGGAACGCGCCGGTGCCGCACGCCACGTCGATGAACGACAGCCCGCGCTGGTCGCGCTTCGCCAGCTCCTCGGCGATCGGCACCAGCGCCTGCCGGCGCATCGCCGCCGCCGCCCCCAGGAACAGCGTCTCCACCTGGGTGTCGTAGATCCTGGCCGAGCGGTCGCTCATCCAGCCGTCGGTCTGGAAATGGAAGTTCTGCAGGTAGTAGTCGGGCCGCGGCGCGGCGTCGCCGTCGAGCTCGCGGTGGCTCAGGCTGTGGCGCCGCCGCACCACCTCCGGCAGGTCGTCGAAATAGAGCCGCGCCCGCTTGACCGCCGCCGCGATGCCGCCGCGCTCGTCCCGGGGCATCGGGTAGAGCCCCGCCTCGACGTTGCGCATGTCGCGCACCATCAGCCGCTGCACGTCCTCGAACAGGGCGGCGCGGCTCGGCACCGGCCGCTCGGTGCGGGCCCGCTTGCGCTGCGCGTCGAGGATCTTCCGCTCCATCCGCGAGACCAGGCGCGACGACAGCATGCCCTGGGTTCCGTACCAGCCGACGCGCGCCCCCTGGGCGAGGGCGAAGCGCGCCCGGGTCGACAGGCGTTCAAACGACGTCGGCGCCATCGATCATCTCCTGGTGAGGACAGCCACCACCTCGATATGGGGCGCGTAGAGGAACTGGTCCACCGGCACGACGCGCTCGATCGCGTAGCCGCCGTCGATGAGGATCCGAAGGTCGCGGGCCAGCGTCGCCGGGTTGCAGGAGACGGCCACCACGGTGGGGATCTTCGATTTGGCGATCTCGGCCGCCTGGTCGCCGGCGCCGGCCCGCGGCGGATCGAACACCAGCCCGTCGAAGCGGTCGAGCTCCTTGGCGGAGACCGGGAAGGTGAACAGGTCGCGCGCTTCGCCCTTCAGCGCCTTCAGCCCGTCGGTGTGGTTGGACGCCTCGACGCAGGCGGCGAGCAGCGCCCGGTCGGATTCCACCGCCAGCACGGACGCCGTCTCGGCCAGGCGCAGCGCGAAGGTGCCGGCGCCGGAGAACAGGTCGATCACGCGCTTGGCGCCGGAAAGCGCCTCGACCACCAGCCCGGCCAGCGCCGCCTCGGCCTCTGCGGTCGCCTGCAGGAAGCCGCCCGGCGGCAGCGCCACCCGGGCCCGGCCGATCCGCACCACGGGGTCGGCCAGCCCCAGCACGGCCCTGCCGTCGAGGCTGACGCGGGCGATCCGGCCGCGCTGCATGATCTCCGCCAGCGCCGCGAATCGCGCCGCGTCTGGCTCCGGGCCGTCCTCGATCGCCACGTCGACGCCGGTGTCGGTCTCCGTCACCGTCATCCGCAGCGGGCCCTTCTTCGGCGCCATCATCCGCGCGATGTCGCGGAACGCCGGGAACCGCTCCACCAGCCCCGGCGTCAGCACCAGGCAGCTGTCGATGTCGATGATCGCGTGGGAGGCCCGCGCGTGGTAGCCGAGATGGACGGTGCGGCCGAGCGGCAGCGCCGTCAGCACCGCCCGCCGGCGGGTGCCCGGCGCGGCCGGCACGATCGGCGCCACCGGCGCGTCGATGCCGCGCGCTGACAGCGCTGCGACGACCAGCTCGCGCTTCCAGGCGAGATACGGGTCGGTGGCCAGATGCTGCACGGCGCAGCCGCCGCAGGTGCCGAAATAGGGGCAGGGCGCCTCCACCCGGTCGGGCGAGGCCACGTCCACCGCGACCAGCTCGGCCTGGGCGCCGGTGGCGCGCACCTGCACGGTCTCGCCGGCAAGCGTCCGCGGCACGTAGATCGCGGGCTGGGTGTCGGCGATGCCGTCGCCCTTGTGGCCGAGCTCGCGGATGCGCACCGTCAGGTCGCGGGCGGCGGGGGCGGGGCGCTGCGGGCGTCCGCCGGTGCGGCGGCGCTGCGGCTTCATCGGCCGTCCGCCCGGGCTGCGAGCAGGTATTCCTGGTTGCCGTCGCCGCCGGCGATCGGCGAGGCGATCAGCCCCCGCACCGTCCAGCCCGGCGTCGCGTCCACGAATCGGCGCACGCGCTCGAGTGCTTCTTCGACCAATGGTGTCTCCCGGACGATGCCGCCCTTGCCGATGCCCTCGCGACCGACTTCGAACTGGGGTTTGACGAGGGCGACGAGGTCCGCCCCCGGTGCGGCGAGAGCCAGTGCCGGCGGCAGCGCCAGAAGCAGGGAAATGAAGCTCAGGTCGGCGACGATCAGCGACGGCGCGACCGCCAGGTGCGCCGCCGCAAGCTCGCGCACGTTCAGCCCCTCGATGGAGCGGACCCGCGGATCGGCCGCGACCTCCTCGGCAAGCTGCCCGTGGCCGACGTCGATCGCGGTGACCGAGCGTGCGCCGCGCTCCAGCAGCACCTGGGTGAAGCCGCCGGTGGACGCGCCGAGATCGGCGGCGTCCCGTTCCGAAGGATCGACCTCGAAGGCGTCGAGGGCTGCCGCCAGCTTCAGCGCGCTGCGCGACACGTAGCGGGCGGCGGGATCGGCGATCTCGATCGCCTGGCCGGGCCGCACCCGGACGCTCGGTCGCGCCGCCGGCGCGCCGTCGATGCGCACGGTCCCGCGCAGCACGGCATCGCGGGCCGCCGCGCGCGAGCGCACCAGGCCCCGCTCGGCCAGCGCCTGGTCGAGGCGGATCGCGCCCCCTGTCGCCGGGGCCTCCGTCTGGTCGTCGATGTCGGTCAACCGTCGCGCCTCAGAAACAGCCGGCCAGCGAAGCGAGCATCTGGTTCACGAACATCCCTTCGCCGTAGCGCAGCCAGAGGACCGAGCCGATGACGAGGAGCGAAACGCAGACCAGTGTTGTGCCGATCACGGCGGGCCAGGTCATGTGAGACCGCTTCGAATGGGGCGCCGACCTGCGCGGCGCCGCTAAAGGTATCCGTCTGGGGCCGCTTCCAGCCAGCCGGGTGATTCCACCCGGTCGGCACAGCCGTCGGCCCAGACTATCAGTCTCAGCTCCCGGCGACGAGCCGTTCCAGCTTGGCGACCGCGTTCTCCTGGGATTCCTGGTAGTTGATGGTGCCCTTGAAGTCGCCGTCCTTGCCGAACAGCATCACCGCGGCCGAGTGGTCCATCGTGTAGTCGCCATCCTCCAGGGGCACCTTCTTGGCGTAGACCCGGTACTTGGAGATGATGTCGTCCACCTGCGCGCGGCTGCCGGTGAGGCCGACGATGCGGGGATCGAACGACGACAGGTAGCTCTTCATCTGCTCCGGCGTGTCGCGTTCCGGATCGACCGTCACGAAGACGATGGTGAGGTCGTCGGCCTTGTCGCCGAGCGCGTCGAGCCAGCCACCCGCCTCGTACAGCGTCGTCGGGCACACGTCCGGGCAGAAGGTGAAGCCGAAGAACATCGCCGTCGGCTTGTCGGAGAAGGTGGCTTCCGTCACCCGGTCGCCGTCGGTGTCGACGAGCTCGAACGGGCCGCCGATCGACGACAACGCCTTGTTTTCTCCGCCGAGTTCGCCGGTGTACCACGCGAGCGAGGCGACCGCGGCGGCGATCGCCACGACGGCGACCAGTCCCCAGGCGACGTACCGAAACAGTCTCATTGCTTCCATCCCGCAAGTCGTTTGCCACACACATAGACCGACCATGCGTGCGCGAAAGGGGAAACGCCGGTGGCCAAGGGTCGCAGGCAGGTCCGCCGGCCGGCAGGCCGGGGCCGGCTGGTCACCGGTTGTTCTCCGACAGCGCGCCGCCGCTGCCGCGGTTCACCTCGTCGTCCAGTGCGTCGAGCGCATCCTCCCGCTCGCCGGTGGGCGCCAGGATCATGTCGTCGTAGTCGGTCTCGGTGTCGGTGACGGGGAAGCCCGCCGCCTCCACCAGGTTGTCGAACTCGTGCTCGCTCGTCGGCGGCGTGTCCGGGGTCTCCATCATCGGATGGCTCTCGTCCACGGGTTCAGGCGTGATGGCGCCGCCAACCGGTGCGGTCGAGTAGATGTCGAAGTCGGTCTTCTCTTCGGTGGTGAGCGCCTTGCGCACGCGGATGCGGACGATGATGAAGGACGCCAGCGCGATCTGGACGAGCGCGCAATACAGGAACAGGCCGCCGGACCCCGACGCCTTCATCGCCAGCGAGGCGACCAGCGGCCCGAGGACGGAACCGACGCCATAGAGCAGCAGGACGGTGGCCGACGTTTCCACCATGTCCTCCTGCTTGGTCGCATCGAAGGCATGGGCGGCCGCCAGCGAATAGCCGGGAAACGCGAACGCGCCGAACACGAAGCCGATGATCGCGATGGTGCTCCAGTCGGGCGACGTGGTCTGCCACAGCGCCAGCGCGGCGACGACCGAGGACAGCATCGCGCCCACCATGACGAGGCGCCGGTCGTAGAAGTCGGACAGTCGGCCCAGCGGATACTGGCCGATGGCGCCGCCGATGAAGCACATGCTCATGAACACGGCCGCCTCGCCGGCGCTGAAGCCGCGGGAGGTCGCGAAGATGGGTCCGAAGCCCCAGATCGCGCCCAGGATGAAGCCGCTGCCGGTGGCGCCCACGACGGCCGCCGGCGTCGCGTTGAACAGCTGCCGCGGCCGGAAGCGCACGACGGCGATCGGCGCCGGCTGGCCGGCATTGGTGAGCGCGATCGGCACGGCCGCCAGCGACAGCAGGATCGAGGCGAGGGCGAACTGGCCGAAGTCGGTGATCGGGAACAGCGTCACCGCGAGCTGGCCCAGCATGATCGTGCCGAAGCTGACCAGCACGTAGGCCGACATCACCTGGCCGCGCGTCGTGTTGGTCGCCTTGTCGTTCAGCCAGCTCTCGATGATGATGAACTGGCAGGCCGTGCAGAACCCGAACAGCAGGCGGAACAGGCTCCAGCTGGCGGGCGAGACGGCCAGCGGGAAGGCGAGCGCGGCCGCCGATCCGATGGCGACCATCGCCGCGAACGCGCGGATGTGTCCCGACCGCAGGATGACGAAGGGGCCGAAGATGCAGCCGCCCACGAAGCCCATGTAGAAGGCGGATCCGAGCAGGCCGAGCGAGATTGCCCCGAACCCTTCGGCCTCGCCGCGCAGCGGCAGCACGGTCGACTGCAGCCCGTAGCCCGCCAGCATGAAGGCGGTGCCGATCAGGACCGCGGCTATGGGCGCCAGCGCTTTCAGCATGCGGCCACCTTGGTGTTCGCCGGGATATGCCGATCGAGACCGGCGGCGGTGAAACGGACACGGACGGGCGTTGGTGCGCCGATCCTCGCAGGTCGGCACGTGCCGTAAAGGGCGAAGCGGACGAAACCGTGGAGGCGGCGTGACGAGACGTGCGACGCCGACCTTCTTGCGCTCTTGCCTTAACCCCAGCCGTCACGGCTGTGCAATGCATGATTCCGTGTCCGGCCGGGCGCTGGGCGAGGATCGGAACGGCAGGCCTGGACGGGATCTGCCAGACGCCTGTCAAAAGCGGATGCGGAGTTCTAGAATTCCTCGAAGCGATGACAGATCCCCGCCCGGCATCCGGAGGACAGCATGAGTTGGCAGCCAAGCGAACCCCCGGCGGCGGTGGACGAGGACGGCCTGCCGGTCGATCTGGTGGTCGTTCCCCGGGCCCACGACATCGGCGGCCTGGAAGTGCGCCGCGCACTGCCCACGGCCCGGCGCCGGATGGTCGGTCCGTTCATCTTCTTCGACCAGATGGGCCCGGCCGAGATGCCGGTGGGCGAGGGGCTCGACGTCCGCCCCCATCCCCACATCGGGCTGGCGACGGTGACCTACCTGTTCGAGGGGGAGATCATGCACCGCGACAGCCTGGGCACGGTCCAGGCGATCCGCCCGGGCGAAGTGAACTGGATGACGGCGGGCCGGGGCATCGCCCATTCGGAACGGTCGCCGGCCGAGGAGCGCGCCCGGGGCCCGAACATGCTGGGCCTCCAGCTGTGGGTGGCGCTCCCGAAGGACGCCGAGGAAATCGACCCGGAATTCTTCCACTACGACGGCGCCGCGCTGCCGACGCTGGAGGAGGCCGGCAAGCGCGTCCGGGTGATGATCGGCTCGGCGTACGGCCAGTCGTCGGCGGTGAAGACCTATTCCGACACGCTCTATGCCGATGCGGTGCTGGAAACCGGGGCGCGGCTGCCCCTCGACGTCGGCCATGAGGAGCGGGCCATCTATCTGATGTCCGGTGCCGTCGAGATCGCCGGCGAGCGCTACGAGTCCGGACGGCTGATCGTCTTCCATCCCCGGCATGCGGCGACGCTGGTTGCGCTCGAGCCGACGCGGCTCGTCATCGTCGGGGGTGCGACGATGGACGGACCACGCCATATCTGGTGGAACTTCGTCTCGTCTTCGAAGGAACGGATCGAGGATGCGAAGGCCGACTGGAAGGCCGGACGGTTTGCCGCGGTGCCCGGGGAGCACGAACTGATACCGCTACCGGAGCGGTGAAGGGCTCCGACTGAACGCTGACGCGCGCTTTGCGTTTGGTGTAGGGAAGGGGCCGTCGCAAAGCCCGATCATGTCGACGCCTTGGAGCGGTCCGGTTCGCATGCTACCGCCCGTTGGCGCCACATGGCTCGGGATGAACGGCCGGGCACCTGACTGTCGGTCGGATCCCTCCGGTCCGATGGAAGATTGCCTGGATATACGCGGTGTCGGCCGGGCGACGCGCCGCACGCAACGAGATGTTTGACGAGAGGACGGCACAGCTTGACCGAGGAACGCGAGCCGACATCCCGGACGCCGCTGCTGGACCAGATCCGCACGCCGGCCGATCTGCGGCGGCTGTCCGAGACGGACCTGAAGCAGATCGCCGATGAACTCCGCACGGAGACCATCGATGCCGTCTCGGTGACCGGTGGCCATCTCGGCGCCGGGCTGGGCGTGGTCGAACTGACGGTCGCGCTGCATCACGTCTTCGACACGCCCCGCGACAAGGTCATCTGGGACGTCGGTCACCAGTGCTATCCGCACAAGATCCTCACCGGCCGGCGCGATCGCATCCGCACCCTGCGCCAGTTGGACGGCCTGTCGGGCTTCACCAAGCGGGCCGAGTCCGAGTTCGATCCGTTCGGCGCCGCCCACTCGTCGACCTCGATTTCGGCCGGGCTCGGCTTCGCGGTGGCGCGCGACCTGCTCGGCGAGAAGCACAACGTCGTGTCGGTGATCGGCGACGGCGCCATGTCGGCCGGCATGGCCTACGAGGCGATGAACAACGCCGGCGCGATGGACGAGCGGCTGATCGTCATCCTCAACGACAACGATATGTCGATCGCCCCGCCGGTCGGCGCCATGAGCGCCTATCTGGCGCGGCTGACGTCGGGCGAGGCCTACGTCTCCATGCGCGAGGCGGTGAAGGGGCTGGTCAGCCACCTGCCGCGCTTCGTCGAGCGCGGCGCGGCTCGGGCCGAGGAGTTCGCCCGCGGCTTCGCCATGGGCGGCACGCTGTTCGAGGAGCTCGGCTTCTACTATGTCGGCCCGATCGACGGCCACAACCTGAACCATCTGCTGCCCGTCCTGAAGAACGTCCGGGACGCCCGGCGCGGGCCCATTCTCGTTCACGTCGTCACCCAGAAGGGCAAGGGCTACGGCCCCGCCGAGGGGTCGTCGGACAAGTATCACGGCGTCTCCAAGTTCGACGTCGTCACCGGCCAGCAGGCGAAGGCGGTCTCCAACGCCCCCAGCTACACCAAGGTGTTCGGCCAGAGCCTGATCGACGAGGCCCGCAAGGACGAGCGCATCGTCGCGGTGACCGCCGCCATGCCGTCCGGCACCGGCATCGACCTGTTCCAGGAGGTGTTCCCGAGCCGCACGTTCGACGTCGGCATCGCCGAGCAGCACGGCGTCACCTTCGCCGCCGGTCTGGCGGCCGGCGGCATGAAGCCGTTCACCGCGATCTACTCGACCTTCCTGCAGCGCGCCTACGACCAGATCGTCCACGACGTGGCGATCCAGAAGCTGCCGGTCCGCTTCGCCATCGACCGCGCCGGCTTCGTCGGCGCCGACGGCCCGACCCATGCCGGCTCCTTCGACATCGCCTATCTCGCCTGCCTGCCCGGCATGACGGTGATGGCGGCGGCCGACGAGGCGGAGCTGCGCCACATGGTGGCGACCGCCGCCGCCCACGACGACGGACCGATCGCCTTCCGCTATCCGCGCGGCGAGGGCGTCGGCGTGGAGATGCCCGAGGTCGGCGTGCCGCTCGAGATCGGCAAGGGACGGGTTCTGCGCGAGGGCACGACGGTCGCCCTGCTGTCGTTCGGCACCCGCCTCGCCGCCGCCCTGCAGGCCGCCGAGGAGCTCGAATCCCACGGCGTGTCCGCCACTGTCGCCGACGCCCGCTTCGCCAAGCCCCTCGACGCCGACCTGATTCGCCGCCTCGCCCGCGAGCACCAGATCCTGGTGACGCTCGAGGAAGGGTCGATCGGCGGCTTTGGCAGCCACGTGCTGACCTTCCTCGCCGGCGAGGGCCTGCTCGACCACGGCCTGCGGGTGCGCCCGCTGGTGATGCCGGACACGTTCGTCGATCAGGACAAGCCGGAGCGGATGTATGCGTTGGCCGGCCTCGATGCGGCCGGAATCGTGCGCACGGTGTTCGACGCGCTCGGGCGCGACCGGATTGCGCAGGCCCAACGCGCGTAATCGCGCACGAAAACCCCTGAATCGCGCAGTTTGAGCCACAGTGCGCAGGTTTGCTGCGCACTGCCCTGAAGTGCGGCGTAAGTCTTTCTGTTACAAAGCGTTTCTGGAGTGCGCAGCGTCAGGTCGGGTCGAAGGACTCGGTTCCGCCGGCGACGCCGTCGGCGCGCGCCTGGATCTTCTCCACGCGCAGCTCGGCGCGCTTCAGCAGCGCCTCGCAGTGGTTCTTCAGCGCCTCGCCGCGCTCGTAGATGGCGATCGACTTCTCCAGCGGCACCTCGCCCTGTTCCAGCTCGCCGACGATCTTCTCCAGCTCCGCCAGCGCCTGCTCGAAGCTGAGGGCGGCGATGTCGTCGGGAATGGGGGACGCGTTTGCGGTCACGCAGGGCCTCGTCTGGCTGAAATTATGAGGGTGGCGGGCAATATCCGCCCGCCTCAGGCGTCCATCAACGCCATCACATGGGCCGCGGTGGATCGCGCCAGCCCCTCCAGATCGTAACCGCCTTCGAGCACCGAAACCACCCGGCCGTGGCAGTATTGATCGGCGATCTCCATCAGGTGGTAGGTGATCCACGAGAAATCCGCCTCGACCAGCATCAGCTCGGCCAGGGGGTCGCGCACATGGGCGTCGAAGCCAGCGGACATGATCACAAGATCCGGGCGGAAGTCCTTGAGCGAATTGAGGATACGGCTGCGCATCGCATCCTTGAACACCTCACCGTCGGCCCCCGCCGACAGGGGGGCGTTGAAGATGTTGCCGGCGCCGGTCTCCTTCTGCGCGCCGGTGCCCGGATAGAGCGGCATCTGGTGGGTGGACCCGTAGAAGACCGACGGGTCGTCCCAGAAGATGTCCTGGGTGCCGTTGCCGTGGTGGACGTCAAAGTCGACGATCGCCACCCGCTCCGCGCCGTGCGCCGCCTGGGCATGCCGGGCCGCGATGGCGGCGTTGTTGAAGAAGCAGAAGCCCATCGCGGTCGCCCGCTCGGCATGGTGTCCCGGCGGGCGGCTGGCGCAGAAGGCGTTGGACACCCGCCCGGTCATCACCTCGTCCACGGCGGTGCAGGCCGCGCCTGCGCCCAGCAGGGCCGCGTCCAGCGTTCCGGCCGACATGGTCGTGTCGGCGTCGAGGCGGGCGAAGCCGGTTTCCGGCGCCGTGGCGCGGATATGCTGGATGTAGGAGGTGGGGTGGCAGCGGGCGATCTGCTCGTCGTTGGCCGGCGTCGCGAGGTCGCGCTCGAGCTGCTGGAAGCGCTCGTGCTCGAGAATCCGGTCGATGGCCCTGAGACGGTCGGGGCGTTCCGGATGACCTTCGGGGGTCAGATGCTCGAGGAATTTCGGATGGTGCAGAAGGAGGGTTGGCACAGAACGCTGTCCGTTTTTTGTTTGACGCCGATCAGACGCCGCCGCGCCGGACTTTGTCAATCAACGGTCGTGGACGAATTGTCGAACGGATCCGGCGAGGGGTCATGGTCGGGGGGCTGCCGCGCGCGCCAGGCGGTCGCGAATGGCCTCGCCGATGCCGGTGCGGGGTATCGGTGCCACCGCGATGGTGGTGGCCCCCGAGCCGTCGAGGCGTCGCAGCGCCGCGAACAGGGCGGCAGCTGCCTCGTTCAAGTCACCGGCCGCGCTGAGGTTTTCGAGCGCGACGGCATGGTCCGCACCCGCCGGCAGGGACGGTCCGAAGGCGAGACAGGCCTCGCCGGGCCGCACGTCGGCCGCATCGAGGCGGACCGCCGCGCGCGGCGCGTAGTGGGAGGCCAGCAGGCCCGGCGCGACCGGCGCCTCGCCTGCGTTGGCGGGCGGGGCCGCCAGCCCGGCGCCGAGCACGCGCTCGATCTCGGCGCGGTCGAGGCCGCCGGGCCGCAGCAGCCGCGCGGCCGGGCCGGTGAGGTCGACGATGGTCGATTCGACGCCGATGGCGCACGGCCCGGCATCCAGCACCACGGAGACCGCCGCGCCCAGGTCTTCCACCACGGCCTCGGCCGTCGTCGTGCTGATCCGGCCGGACCGGTTGGCGCTGGGCGCGACGATCGGACGGCCGAGGGCGGCGGCAAGCGCCTGCATCAGCGGCGCGGCGGGGACGCGAAGCGCCAGGCTCGGCAGGCCGGCGCTGGCGGATGCAGCCACGCTGCAGCCTGCGCTGCGCGGCACGACGAGCGTCATCGGTCCCGGCCAGAACGCATCGGCCAGCCGCAGGCCGCGATCGTCGAAATCGCCCTCGCGCGCGGCTGCGGTCAGATCGGCCACATGAGCGATCAAGGGATTGATGGCGGGGCGGCCCTTTGCCGCGTAGAGCCGCGCGATGGCGTCCGGATTGGTCGCGTCGCAGGCCAGCCCGTAGACGGTTTCGGTGGGGACCGCGACCAGTTCCCCGCGCGCCAGCGCGTCGAGGGCCGCGGCGAAGGCGGCCGGGTCGTCCTCGGGCCGTGCCATCCGGGCGACGCGGGGCGGCTTGTCCGGTTTGGTGGTCGCATCTCCAGCCATTGACGGCACGCGGCGGCTTTCTACTGTGAGGTGAAGACGGCCACGCCGGCATGCGCCGAACGTTGCCCACGCAAATTGCCCGCGCCGCCTCCGGCAATCCGGACAACGGCACTCGGGGACAGGGAGAACCTTATGGCCTACCGGGCACCCGTAGACGAGATCGCATTTACGCTCAAATCGGTGGCAGGCGTCGACCGGCTGCTGGCCGACGGCCTGTTTCCCGACCTGAGCGGGGATCTGGTCGACGCGATCCTGACGGAGGCCGGAAAGTTCGCCACCGACCAGATCGCGCCGCTGAACGTCGTCGGCGACCGCCACGGGACGCCGATGCGCGACGGGCAGGTGACGATGCCGCCCGGCTGGAGCCAGGTCTACGACCAGTGGGTCGCGGGTGGCTGGCCGTCGCTCACGGGACCGGAAGCGTTCGGCGGGCAGGCGCTGCCGAAGGCGCTCTATGCTGCCATCGTGGAAATGTGGAACCAGGCGTCGCCGGCCTTCGCCATCGGCCCGATCCTGACGGCCGGCGCCATCGAGGCGGTCGAGTCCCATGCCTCGGAGGATCTCAAGGCCCGCTTCCTGGAGCCGCTGGTGACCGGTCGCTGGGCCGGCACGATGAACCTGACCGAGCCGCAGGCGGGTTCCGATGTGGGCGCACTGCGCACGCGCGCAGAGCCCGCCAATGACGGCACCTACCGGATCTTCGGCCAGAAGATCTACATCACCTACGGCGACCACGACCTGACGGAGAACATCATCCATCTGGTGCTGGCGCGGCTGCCCGATGCGCCCGAAGGCACGCGCGGCATCTCGCTGTTCCTGGTGCCGAAGATCATGGTGGCCGAGGACGGGACGCTGGGTGCGGCGAACGACGTGGTCTGCCGCGCCATCGAGCACAAGCTCGGCATCCACGGTTCGCCGACCTGTACCATGGGCTACGGCGACCGGGGCGAGGGCGCGGTCGGCTACCTGATCGGCGAGGAGAACCGCGGCCTCGCCTGCATGTTCACGATGATGAACAACGCCCGTCTGGCGGTCGGTCTGCAGGGGGTGGGCGTCGCCGAGCGGGCCTTGCAGCAGGCCGCGGCCTATGCCGCCGAGCGCACCCAGGGCCGCGCCCCCGGCGCCCAGGGCGACGGCATGTCGCCGATCATCGAGCACCCCGACGTGAAGCGGATGCTGCTCACCATGCGCGGCCTCACCGAGGCCGCGCGCGCCATCGCCTATTCCTGTGCCGTCGCCATCGACCGGGCCGAAACGATGACGGGCGACGAGGCCCGCTTCTGGCAGGCGCGGGCCGACATCCTCACGCCCATCGCCAAGGCGTTCTCGACCGACATTGGCGTCGAGGTGGCCTCGCTGGGCGTCCAGGTGCATGGCGGTATGGGCTATGTCGAGGAAACGGGGGCGGCGCAGTTCCTGCGGGATGCCCGCATCTTTCCGATCTACGAGGGTACCAACGGGATCCAGGCGATCGATCTGGTCATGCGCAAGCTGCCGATCGGCGACGGGGCGGCCTTTGCCGCTTGGATCTCCGACCTGAAGACGGATGCCGAGCGCGTCCGCGCCACCAACGAGCCGGCGCTCAGTGCGGTCGGCGGAAGGCTCGACGAGGCGATCGCGGACATGGAGGCAGCGGCAGTCTGGCTGGCCGAGGCGCGGAGCCAGGGCCGGGTGGCCGAGGCGTTGGCGGGGGCGACGCCCTTCCTGCGGCTGTGCGGGCTCACCGCCGGCGCCGTTGCGCTGGCGAAGGGAGCGCTCCTGTCCAGCCAGGATCCGGCGATCGCATCGTCGTCCGCGAGCGACCGAAGGGCGCTCGTCGCGCGCTATTTCGCAGCCAATCCGTTGACGGCGACCGCCAGCCTGCGCCGGGAAGTGGAGGAGGGCGGCGACGTGATCGCCGCCGCCGCGCCGGTGCTGCTGGCGTCCTGACCCGCGTCAGAGACCGGCGAGCGCGTCCGCCAGGTCCTTGGAGGGACGGATCGTGCCGGCGACCACCCCACGCCGGGTCTCGATGGGCTGCTGCGCCCAGCGGTCGAGGAAGCCGCGGTCGTCGGCGGTCTTGGCGATCAGCACCTGGAGGGCCGCCGCCATGACGGCCTCGGAGCCGCGGGTGCCGCCGTCGTCGATCTTGATGGCGATCCCGAGTCCGGCCCCGGGGATGGCGGCGCAATAGACGCCCTCCGCGCCGGTCTTCACGTAGGCGGCATCGCCGAACCGGGTCATCACGTCGGTGCAGAAGCGGTCGGTGCCGGCCACCTCCATGGGGTGTGCGCAGCAGGCCTTGCGCAGGCGCGTGAGCGCCGCGGCGCGCTCCGGCGCAACCCCGGTTCCGCTCGCCACCCTGGCGAAGGCTGCCGCGAGGTTCTCGACCGGCACGGCCCAGGTCGGGATCGAGCAGCCGTCGATGCCGCAGACGTCGGCGTCGAGGCTGGCGCCGGTGATCTCCGCCAGGATGTCGTGGATCTGCACCTGCAGCGGATGGTCCTCGGCGACGTAGCCTTCCAGCGGATAGCCCATGTGGGTCACGGCGCAGACGAAGCCGGCGTGCTTGCCCGAGCAGTTGTTGTGGACGGCGCCGGGCGGCGTGCCGGTGCGGCGCAGAACGTCCTGGTCGGGTCCCAGCGCCGGCCACTGGGGGCCGCATTCGAGCGCCGCCTCGCTGGCGCCGGCCTTGGCCAGAATGGCGCGCGCGCCGTTCACGTGCACCTCCTCGCCGTTGTGGGAGGAACAGGCGAGGGCGAGTTCGGCGTCGGTCAGGCCCGCGGCGTCGGCCGCACCGCTTTCCACCAGCGGCAGGGCCTGGAAGATCTTCACGGCCGAGCGCGGGAACACCGGTGCGCCGACATCGCCGAGCGCCAGCCGTGGCGTGCCGTCGGCATCGACGATCGCGATCGCTCCCCGGTGACGGCTTTCGACGCGGGGGCCGCGGGTGACTTCGACGAGGACGGGATTGGTCATTGCGGGCTCGATCCGATGAACGCGGGGCGGCGCGATCTTGGCAGGCCGACGGGCCCGGGTCCATGCGGGATCGGCAGGCCGGACGCCGTCTCCACGGCAGGGTGGCGCGTGCCTCCTGGAGGCGTTTGCGCCGCGTCGGATTCCGCGCATTGCGTTCGGCGAAGGGCGTGAACTAAGATGGCGAAGGATCGCCGCCGATCCGTTTTCCACGAGCAATGAAGCTCTCGCGTCTCAACCCGGAGACACGGGAGCTTTTTTTTGGAGGCTACATTGGCAGGAGATGCGACTTCGGGCGCACCGTGGAAGGTCGGGGTTCTGTTCTCGCAGAGCGGCGTCACGTCGGCGATCGAACACACCCAGCTCAATGCGACCCTACTGGCGATCGACGAGATCAACGCGGCGGGCGGTGTCAACGGGCGGTCGATCGAGCCGGTGGTCCGCGATCCGGCGTCCAATCCGAAACGGTTTCGCGAGCTCGGCGAGTGGCTGACCGGCGAAGCCAACGTGCGGGTCATTTTCGGCTGCTACATGTCCAGCACCCGCAAGGCGCTGCTGCCGGTGGTCGAGGCCCGCAACGGCCTGCTGTTCTACCCGACGCTTTACGAGGGCTTCGAGTACTCGCCGCGATGCATCTACACCGGGTCGGCTCCCAACCAGAACTCACTGCCGCTCCTCAAATACCTGCTGGAGAACTACGGCAGCAAGTTCCTGTTCGTGGGGTCGAACTATGTGTTTCCCTATGCCTCCAACCGGGTGATGTCGGATCTCGTGGCCAGCGCGAACGGGAAATTGCTCGACGAGATCTACATTCCGTTGGAGCCGCGGGAGGCAGATTTTGCCAAACTGATGCGCGAGGTGCGCAGGCGCGCGCCCGACGTCATCTTCTCCACGGTCGTCGGTGCGGGCACGGCAGAGCTGTATCGGGCCTACCGGGCCGCCGGCTTCGATCCGGCCCGGATGCCGATCGCGAGCCTGACCACCAGCGAGGCGGAAATCGCGCAGATGGAGCCGGGAGATGCCGCCGGCCACATCACCGCCGCGCCGTTCTTCGAGTGCCTGACCACGGCCTCGGCCAAGGCCTTCGTGTCGGCCTACAAGCTCAAGTACGGGCAGGAGTCGCCGATTCCCGCCGGCGCGGAGGCGGCCTATTTCCAGGTGCACCTGTTTGCAAATGCGTTGGGCGCGGTCGATACGGATGCGCCGGAGGCGCTGCTTGAAGCCCTGAAGGGCATGGAGTTCGACGCCCCCCAGGGCCGGGTGAAGATCGACCCGGAAACGAACCACTCCTACGTCTGGCCGCGGATTGGACGCGTCGCCTCAGGCGGCGGCTTCGAGGTCGTGTGGTCCTCGAAGGTGGCCGTCAAACCGGATCCCTATTTTCTTGCGCCCAGCGTCGACGATTGGGCGAACGTGGCACTGGAAAGCCGGCGGGCGTGAGCGGCGGGGTGCGATGATGGCGGTCCAGGTTCTTCGCGACCTCAGAGGGTTGCGCGTGCAGATCATCCACCCGCCGGACGGCGAGGGGCAGAGCCTCGTCGAGCAGTTCAGCCGCATCGGCTGCCCGACGGAGACCCAGTGGCCGGTGCCCGACGAGTTTTCGCCGGCCGCCGACGTGGCGGTGCTGGCGATCGAATACGAGGCGCGCGAGCAGATCCGCAAGCTCACCCGGCCGCGCAGCGGATCGGTCCGCCCGACACTGATCGCCATCGTCGGCTACGAGGACCCGAGCACGCTGCAGATCGTGCTGGAGAGCGGCGCCCTGGCGATCGTGGAACGTCCCATCCGGCCGTTCGGCCTGCTGTCCAACCTCACGGTTGCCCGCAGCCTGTGGTTGCAGCGCATGGAGGCGGAGCGACGGCTGGGCAAGCTCGAGCGCCGGCTGAACGGCATGCAGCAGGTGCAGAAGGCCAAGTCGATCCTGATGAACTCGCAGTGCATCAGCGAAGACGAGGCCTACGGCATGCTGCGGCGCCAGGCGATGGCGAAGCGCATGTCGATGGAGGATCTGGCGGCCGCCATCATCAACGCCAACGACGTGCTGGCCGGAACGCCGAGCCCGCGCAAGCCCGAGCGCTCGAATTCGCACTTGCGCGCAAAAGACGATGGTGCTTAACTTCTAGTCATGCGGGGCAAGCGGGCACTTCGGTGCCGGCCCCGTCCCATAATGCACCGACAAGGATGTCGATGCGCGCGGCAACGCAGCCCCGGAAGGCCTCAGGCCTTCGCGGGGCTTTTTTGTTTCTGGCCGCGTGGGATCTGCCGACAAGGCCGTCGGTCCATCGGAAATTCACACGTCCGGCTCGCGCCGCCCGGGGCTGGGACCGCTCGCCATGTGTCTTCCGTCGGTGGACGACGGGTGAGGGGGCACGGGCGGTCACGCGGGGGCGACCGCCGCCAAAATCCAAAACACACGATAAGCAGAGGGGACTTGCGATGTCGTTCAACCGCCGAGATTTTCTGAAGACCAGCGCTCTGGCAGCCGGGGCGCTTGCCACGCCGACATTCTTCCATCGCTCCGCCATGGCCGCCGACGAGATCGAGGTCGGCGTGCTGTTTTCGCTGACCGGCGGCCTCTCGATCATCGAGAAGTCGCTGGCCGACGCCACCATGATGGCCATTTCGGAAATCAACGCGAGCGGCGGCGTCGCCGGCAAGCAGATCAAGGCCGTGCAGGAGGACGGGGCCTCCGATCCGAAGACCTTCAACGAGAAGGCCTCCAAGCTGATCATCCGCGACCGGGTGCCGACGGTGTTCGGCTGCTACACCTCGGCCAGCCGCAAGGCGGTGCTGCCGGTGTTCGAGAAGCGCAAGAACCTGCTCTTCTACCCGACCTACTACGAAGGCTTCGAGTGCTCCAAGAGCGTCGTCTACACCGGCGCGGTGCCGAACCAGCAGCTGTCGAACTTCATTCCCTGGATCATCAAGACGCTCGGCAAGAAGAAGTTCTTCATCGTCGGCTCGAACTACATCTATCCGCGCGAAATGGCGAAGGTGTCGAAGATCCTTATCGAGCAGAACGGCGGCGAGTGGGTCGCCGACGAATATCTCGAGCTCGGCCACTCCGAGTGGGGGGCGATGGTCAACAAGATCAAGTCGTCCGGCTGCGACGTGGTGCTGTCGAACGTCGTCGGCGACTCCGTCGTTGCCTTCTACCGCGAGTTCAAGAACCAGGGCCTGTCGCAGGACAAGCTGCCGATCTGCGCCACCGTCACCTCGGAAATCGAGATCGCGGCGATGGGCGCGGAATACGCGGCCGGCAGCTACACGTCGTTCCCGTACTTCCAGGCGATCGACACGCCCACGAACCACGAATTCGTCGAGCGCTACCGCAAGTTCGTCAACGATCCCAAGGCGGTGACCCACCACGCCCTGGAGAGCTCCTACTTCCAGGTGTTCCTGTGGAAGCAGGCGGTGGAGAAGGCCGGCGAGGCCACGCCGGCGGCGATCGTCGCCAACGTCGGCGGCCAGTCGTTCGACGCGCCGGGCGGCACCGTCACGGTGGAGCCGCAGAACCTGCACACGGCGCTGACGCCGCGCATCGCCGAATGGCAGTCGGACGGCCAGGGCAAGATCGTCAACGCCTACGATCACCCGGTCTTCCCGCTCCCCTACGTCGCCTACGGGGAGACCGAGGACAGCCTGTTCTGCACGGCCGCCGGCCTGGATACCTCGAAGCTCTGATCCGACGGAACGCGGAGCGCGCGGAGGGAGACCCTCGCGCGCTCCCGGGATCCTGGCGGCCGGCCAGTCGCCGCCGGTCGGGGATGCGGCGCGTCTCGCACCCCGGCGCCGCCACTGCCTGAATGCGCCCGCGAAGGACGATCATGATCGACATCCTCTTCATCGGCCTCAGTCTCGGCTCGATCCTGCTGCTGATCGCGCTCGGCCTGACGATCACCTACGGCGCCATGGGCGTCATCAACATGGCCCACGGCGAGCTGGTGATGGTTGGCGCCTACACCGCCGTCCTCTCGGGCATTTACCTGGGCGCGAACCTGTTCGTGGCGATGCCGCTGGCGTTCGTCGCCACCGCGCTGCTGGGCTGGCTGATCGAGGCGGCCGTCGTCAGGCGGCTGTACGGACGGCTGCTGGACACGCTGCTCGCCACCTGGGGCGTCGCCATCCTGATCCAGCAGGCGGTGCGGCTGGAGCTCGGCCTGTCGTTCTTCGACGTGCACATCCCGGGGCTCGGGCCCGGCCTGCAGAACGTCAGCGTGCCGGAGATCCTCGGCGGCACGGTCTCCATCCTCGGCGAGCAGGTCAACGCCTACCGCACCTTCATCATCTTCGTGACCATCGCGCTGGCCGTGGTCACCTGGCTGATCCTCTACCGCACGTCGATCGGCACCCAGGTGCGCGCCATCATCCGCAACCCGAGCATGGCCGCTGCCTGCGGCATCGACGTCAAACGCGTCAACGCCCTGACGTTTGCCTACGGCTCCGGCCTCGCCGGGGTGGCGGGGGTGATGATGTCGGGCTTCAAGACCGTGTTTCCCGACATGGGGACGCCGATGGTCGTCGACGGCTTCCTGGTGGTCGTCGTCGGCGGGGTGGGCAGCCTGCTGGGTACGGTTGCCGCCGCGGGCCTGCTGGGCGAGATCAACGGCGTCTTCGCCTCCCTGACCAACGACATCCTGGCGCGCGCGATCGTCTTCGGAACGGTGATCCTCATCCTGGTCCTGAAGCCCGCCGGCCTGTTCTCGTTCAAGGGGCGCTGAGACCATGTCGGAGACCCTCCAGCGCCGCCTCGAGATCCTCGCCTACGCGCTCTTCATCGTCGCCATTCTCGTGCTCCCGGCGTTCGCCGACGTGTTCTGGCTGAACCGCTTCGCCAAGTATCTCGTCTACGGGATGCTCGGCATCGCCATCGCCATGTCCTGGGGCTATTCGGGGATCCTCAACCTCGGCCAGGGCCTGTTCTTCGGCGCCGGCGCCTACATGATCGCGATGTCGCTGAAGCTGGCGAGCCCCACCAGCCTCGCCCAGGGGTCGGCCACGCCGGTCCCGGACTTCATGCTCTGGAACGCCGAGCCGGGAGCGCTGACCAACCTGTGCTGCATCACCGGCGGCTCCTGGCTGTGGATCCCGTTCCAGTGGGTGGGCTTCGGCGTGATCATGGGGATCGCGCTGCCGGTGCTGCTGGCGTTCGCGATCGGCACGGTCATCTTCCGGCAGCGCATTTCCGGCGTGTTCGTTGCCATCATCACGCTGGCCATGGTGCTGCTGGTCCGCCTGCTGGTGATCGACCTGCAGCCGATCACCAACGGTTTCAACGGGCTCACCGATCTCGCCTGGCTGACCATCGGCGGCTTCGAGTTCGATCCCTACCTGCTGGCCACCTACTACCTGGTGGCGGCGATCCTCATCGTCGTGCTGATCGCCGCGCGGCTGCTGGTCGCGACCCGGGCCGGGCTGGTCCTCCAGGCGATCCGCGACGATTCCAACCGGGCGCGCTATCTCGGCTTCGACGTGCCGCGCTACCAGACCTTCTTCTTCGCGGTCTCGGCCGGCATCGCGGGCATTGCCGGCATGCTCTACGTCGTCGTCGCCGAGTTCGCCTCGCCGACCTTCATGGACCTGACCTTCTCGATCACCATGGTGGTCTGGGCGGCGGTCGGCGGGCGCAGCTCGCTGCTGGGCGCCTGCATCGGCGCGATCCTCATCAACACCATCGAGGCCTCGATCAGCGAGACGGAGATGTTCGTCGAAGCCTGGAAGGCGATCATCGGCCTGATCTTCGTGCTTGTCGTCCTGTTCATGCCGCGCGGCCTTGCCGGCTTCGCGCAGGACGCCTGCGCCTTCGTTGTCGCGAAGGTGTCTGGCTCGCGCAGCGCGCCGACGGCCCGGGCCGCCGACACCAGCAACCAGGCGGCGGAATAGGAGGGCGACATGGCGAACAAGGCAGCCCTCACGATCGACGCGCTGGAAGTCGACTTCTCCGGCTTCAAGGCTGTCGACGGCGTCACCATGATCGTCGAGGAGGGCGAACTCCACGTGCTGCTCGGCGCCAACGGCGCCGGCAAGACCACGCTGATGGACCTGATCAGCGGCAGGACCAAGAGCACCGCCGGCCGCGTCTTCGTCGGCGATACCGAGATCACCAACGCCGAGGAGCACCGGATCGCGCGCGCCGGGATCGGGCGGAAGTTCCAGATCCCCAGCGTCTTCCGCGAGCTGAGCGTCCGGCAGAACCTCGAAGTCTCCTCCATCCGGAACCCGGGGGTGTTCGCAAACCTCGGGCTGTCCTTCTCGTCGGACCAGCGCCAGCGGGTACGGGCGATCCTCGACGAGATGGGCCTGGAGGACGTCGCCGACGAGCCGGCCGGATCGCTCTCCCACGGCCAGACCCAGTGGCTCGAGCTGGGCATGCTGCTGATTCAGAACCCGCAGATCCTGCTGCTCGACGAGCCCACCGCCGGGATGACCCAGGCTGAGACCCTGAAGACGTCGCGGATCATCAACGGGCTCAAGGGCCGGCACACGCTGATCGTCGTCGAGCACGACATGGCGTTCGTGCGGCAGATCGCCGAGCGCATCACGGTCATGCACCTGGGCAAGGTGCTCGCCGAGGGGCGCATCGAGGAGATCGAGACCAACCCGGCGGTGCGCGAAGCCTACCTCGGATCGGGAGGCATTCACTGATGCTGGCGCTGCGCGACGTCGACAGCTTCTACGGATCGAGCCACGTCCTGCACGGCGTGGGCCTTGAGGCGAAGAGCGGCGAGATCCTCGCCGTCCTCGGCCGCAACGGCGTGGGCAAGACCACGCTCCTGAAGACGGTCATGGGTCTGACGGATCGCCACACGGGAACCCTCGAACTCGACGGCACGTCGATCTCGCCGATGCCGACGCACCTGCGGGCGCGCTCGGGCATCGCCTACGTGCCCCAGGGACGCGAGATCATCCCGGATTTCACGGTGCGCCAGAACATCCTGATGGGATCGTTCGCCCGCAAGGACGGCAAGCGCGCCGTGCCGGAACTGGCGCTGGAGCTGTTCCCGTACCTGGCGGCGAACCTGAACCGGCCGGGCGGCGTGCTGTCGGGCGGTCAGCAGCAGCAGCTGGCGATCGCGCGGGCGCTCGCCGCCGAACCGCGGGTGCTGCTGCTGGACGAGCCGACCGAGGGCATCCAGCCGAACATCGTGGAAGAGATCGAGGCGATCATCGTCCGGCTCAACCGCGAGATCGGGCTGACCGTGGTGCTGGTGGAACAGAACGTCGGGTTTGCCCGGGAAGCCGCGCACGCCTTCGTCCTGATCGAGAAGGGCAGGGTGGCGGAGGCCGGTCCGACGGCAGACCTCACCGACGCGCTGGTGCAGAAGCACATGGCCGTCTGAGACAGACCCGTCCGAGACCGGACGGGCAGGGCGTGGGCAGGCAGGGCATGGAGGCCCGGCCGCAGCGCCTGGTCGAAACCGCCGAAGCGGATCGGCGCCCCGAACGGGCGGACCGCTCGGCAAGAGACGTCCCGCGCCAGGGCCGCCGCGGGGAGGACCCACGAGTGCGAACTCAACAAGGAGGCTACCAATGTTGCACGGTGACATCTCCAGCAGCAACGACACCGTCGGCGTGGCCGTGGTCAACTACAAGATGCCGCGGCTCCACACCAAGGCGGAAGTCCTCGCCAACGCCAAGAACATCGCCGACATGCTGATCGGCATGAAGAGGGGTCTGCCGGGAATGGATCTGGTGATCTTCCCGGAATATTCGACCCACGGCATCATGTACGACCAGAAGGAAATGTACGAGACGGCCTCGACGATCCCGGGCGACGAGACCGAGATCTTCGCCGAGGCGTGCCGCAAGGCGAAGGTCTGGGGCGTGTTCTCGCTGACCGGCGAGCGCCACGAGGAGCATCCGAACAAGGCGCCCTACAACACCCTGATCCTGATGAACGACCAGGGCGAGATCGTGCAGAAGTACCGCAAGATCATGCCCTGGGTGCCGATCGAGGGCTGGTATCCGGGCGAGTGCACCTACGTGTCCGACGGCCCGAAGGGCATGAAGGTCAGCCTGATCATCTGCGACGACGGCAACTATCCGGAGATCTGGCGCGACTGCGCCATGCGCGGCGCCGAGCTGATCGTCCGCTGCCAGGGCTACATGTATCCGGCCAAGGAGCAGCAGGTCGTCATGGCGAAGGCGATGGCGTGGGCGAACAACACCTACGTGGCGGTGGCCAACGCCGCCGGCTTCGACGGTGTCTACTCCTACTTCGGCCACTCGGCGATCGTCGGCTTCGACGGCCGGACGCTCGGCGAATGCGGCGAGGAGGACATGGGCATCCAGTACGCCCAGCTGTCGAAGTCACTGATCCGCGACGCGCGCAAGAACATGCAGTCGCAGAACCACCTCTTCAAGCTGCTGCACCGCGGCTACACCGGCACCATCAACTCCGGCGACGACATCCGCGGCCACGCGATCTGCCCGTTCGAATTCTACAAGAACTGGGTCACCGATCCCGACGGCACCCGGGAGATGGTCGAGGGCCTGACGCGCCCCACCGTCGGCACCGACGAATGCCCGATCGAGGGCATTCCGAACCAGGCCGACGCCCACCGCTGATCGCGACCGTCCCGGCCGGCGCCTTCAGGCCCGGCCGGGACCCTTTTCCAGGAACACGGTTTGGCGGAGGTCCCCCATGCTGCGCATCGAGACGATCCTCGGCAGCGCCACCAGCGCGGAGTTCGCGGGCCGTCTGCATGACCTGGCGCATGCCGGCCGGGTGGAGACCATCCGGCTGCCGGCCAGCGACGTTGCACGGCGGCGCCTGCGCGCCACCACCGACAAGGGCAGCGACGTCGCGATCGCGCTGGCCCGCTCCGAGCGCCTTTATGACGGGGCGCTGCTTCACGTCGACGACCAGCGCGCCGTCGTCATCCGCGTCGACGAGACGCGCTGGCTCCCGGTAGAACCGCGGGACGGGGCGGCCGCCGTCGAGCTTGGCTATCACGCCGGCAACCTTCACTGGCGGGTGCGGTTCTCCGGGGCAACGCTGCTCGTCGGACTGGAAGGTCCCGAGGCCGACTATCTCGCCCGCCTGAAGGGTTTCATCGCCGATGGCCGGGTGCGCGTCGGCGATGCCATCGTCGGGACCGAGGAGACCGACGGCGCCTCCGGTCACGGTCATGCTCCTACTGCCGGCCACGACCACGCCCATCACCATACCCACGCGAAGGAGCAGGCATGAGCGCGCTCCTGACCGCGCTCCGCCTGGGCGACAGCGCCTTCCCGAGCGGCGGTTTCGCCTTCTCGCAGGGGCTGGAGCCGGTGCTTGCCGCCGACCGGACCGCGGGACCGGACGTCGTGCTGTCCTTCATCCGTGAGCAGGTGCGGCTGCGCTTTGCCACCGCCGACCGGGTGGGCCTCGTCCGCGCCTATCGGCTTGCCGACGACGAAGACGCCGTCGCCGCCGTCGACCGGGAGTTTCACGCCGCCTCGCCGGTGGCGCCGCAGCGCCTCGCCTCGGCGAAGAACGGCGCGGCTTTCCTGGCCGCCCACGTCCGCCTGCGCACGGAGGGCGCGGCCGCCTACCAGGCACGGGTACGGGCGGGACGGGCCTTCGGCCATCTGCCGGTGGTGCAGGGGCTGGTCTACCGGCGGCTGGGCCTCGGCGAGGGCGAGGCCGTGCGCGTCGCCGGCTACGCCATGGTCATGGGCATCGCCCAGGCGGCCCTGCGGCTCGGGCGGATCGGCGCCATGGACACCCAGTCGGTGGTCGCCCGCGCGCTCTCCGACCTGGAGGCGATCGCCGACGCCGACATCGACGACGGCGCACCGGCCACCTTCACGCCCCTCGTCGACATCGCCGCCATCGACCACACCCACGCCCGCGGCCGCCTCTTCAGCTCATGAAGAGATGGCCGCGCAACTGACCGAAGAACACTTCAAAGCCTTCTGGAAGAAGAACTCGAAAGGGGAAGAGGGAGTGAATTCACGGGGATAGTTCGATCATCAATTCAACGGTCTGGAGGAGGACCTTGCGATGTCTACTGTGAAGAACGACAGCCTGGCGCATGAAATCGATGAGGCCGAAGAGCAGGTAGACGCCATTCTCGGCCATGAATACGAGCATGAACCGGTGCCCCTGTCGGCCCGTCGGAGCCTGTTTTCGGTGACGATGGTCTGGCTCGGCTTTCCGATGATCATCACGGGAGCCATGACCGGCTCGATCCTGGTGCTCGGGATGGGCTTCCGCAACGCGCTGATCGCCATGATCATCGGCAACATCATCATGTTCGCCTATGTCGGCGCGCTCGGAGTGCTGGGGACCCGGTCGGGCATGAACTTCGCGCTGATCGCCAGCATCGTGTTCGGCAACAAGGGCTACATCCTCGCCTCCGGACTTCTCTCGACGCTGCTGCTCGGCTGGTATGCGGTCCAGACCGGCATCACCGGTGCGCTGGTCTCGGGCACCTATGGCCTGAACTACGTGGTGATGACGGTGATCGCGGGCGTTCTCTACATCGCCATCACCTTCGTCGGCGTGAAGGGACTCCACTGGATCGGCACCGTGTCGGTGCCGCTGTTCGTCGTGCTCGGGCTTTGGGTGGCCTGGCACGCCGCCTCCACCACCTCGATGGATGCGATCCTGACCTATCCCGGCAACAACGGCATCGCGACGATGTCGATGGGTGTGGGTCTTACCGTGGTGATCGCGCTGTTCATCGACGCCGGGACCGTGACCGCCGACTTCAATCGATGGGCGAAGGACAGCACCAATTCGCTGATCGCCACCTTCAGCGCGTTCCCGTTCGCCAACCTGATCGCCATGCTCGTGGGTGGCGTGACCACGGCCGCGCTCGCCGTGCCGGACGCCAACCCGTTCGGGACCGACAACATGTTCGGCTACATGAACAGCATGCAGATCACGTGGCTCAGCGTGCTCGCGTTCCTTTTCCTGTACGTGAACCTCGGCTCGGTCTGCTCGCACTGCCTGTACAATTCCGCCACCGGCTGGTCGCGGATCGTCGGCAGTCACATGCGGCTCCTCGCCGTCATTCTGGGCGTCATCGGCATCATCGTGGCGGCCGGCAACGTCTGGGCGTTCTTCATCCAGTGGCTGTCGCTGCTCGGCATTCTGGTGCCGCCGATCGGGGCGATCATCCTGGTCGACCAGTTCGTCGTCCGCAAAGGGGCCGTCGCCACGACGGACTGGCGGATCACGGCATTCGGGGCCTGGGCCATCGGCTCCGTGGTCGCCTTCCTCGTCGAGACCTTCGTGCCCAGCCTGTCGACGGCCATCTCCGCGATGGTCGTCGCCGGGGTCGCCTACTGGGCGCTGTCGCTGGCAACGGAGCCCAAGACCCAGATCGCCTGACCGACGCCCAAACCCGAGGATCGGTCCGCCGCAACGGCGCGGCGGACCACCATCAACGAGGAATCCGATGTCGCTGGACTACGAAACATTCGATCTGGGCGATCTCGTCCTGCAGAGCGGCGCGACACTCCGCGACTGCAAGCTCGCCTACAAGACCTTCGGGACGCTGAGCCCCGCCAAGGACAACGTGATCGTCTACCCGACCTGGTATTCGGGCCAGCACTACGACAACGAGTGGCTGGTCGGGGACGGCATGGCGCTCGATCCCGGCAAGTATTTCATCATCATCCCGAACATGCTGGGCAACGGGCTGTCGTCCTCGCCGAGCAACTATCCCGAGCCCTACAACGGGCCCCGGTTCCCGAACGTCACCGCCTACGACAACGTCATGGCGCAGCATCGCCTCGTCACCGAGAAGTTCGGCATCGAGCATCTGCGCATGGTGGTCGGCTGGTCGATGGGGGCGCTGCAGACGTTCCACTGGGGCGCGCTGTTCCCGGACATGATGGACACGCTGGCGCCGTTCTGCGGCTCGGCCAAATGCTCGCGGCACAATTTCGTCTTCCTGGAAGGCGTGAAGGCGGCGCTCACCGCGGATGCCGCCTGGAACGAGGGCTGGTACGTCGACAAGCCGGCGAGGGGGCTGCGCGCTGCCGCCCGCGTCTACGCCGGCTGGGGCTTCTCGCAGGCCTTCTACCGCCAGAAGCTCGACATCGAGGCGCTCGGCTACTCGTCGCTGGAGGACTTCCTGGTGGCGTTCTGGGAGGGCTTCTTCCTCCCCAAGGACGCCAACAACCTGCTCACCATGCTGTGGACCTGGCAGCACGGCGACATCAGCGACAACGACCTCTACGGCGGCGATTTCGAGAAGGCGCTGGGCGCGATCAAGGCGAAGACCTTCGTCATGCCCGGCCGGACCGACCTCTATTTCCCGCCCGAGGACAGCGAGTTCGAGGTCGCGCACATGCCGAACGCCGAGCTGTTCCCGATCGAGTCCGTGTGGGGCCATTTCGCCGGCGGACCGGGCACCAATCCGGTCGATGTGGCGGCCCTCGACGTGAAGCTGAAGGAACTCCTCGCCTCCTGAGCAACCGGTCCGGGCCGCGCTGGCGGTCCGGCCTCCGTCACCCTGCCGCAAGGAGACCCGGTCGATGACCGCCCGCGACGATATCTGTTCCATGGATGCCGTGACCATCGCGCGGCTGGTGGCCGAGAAGGAGCTGTCGCCGGTCGAGGTGACCGAGGCCCATCTCGCGCGCATGGACATGCTGGAGCCTAAGCTCCACGCGTTCTGCACGCCGACGCCCGATCTTGCCCGCGAGACCGCGAAGAAGCTGGAGGACGACATCGTCGCCGGCCGGCCGGTGGGACCGCTCGCAGGCGTCCCGGTCGGCGTCAAGGACCTGATCTGCACGGCCGGCATCCGCACGGCCTCCGGCTCGTTCATCTACGAGGACTTCGTGCCGGACGAGGACGACGTCGTCGTGGAGCGGTTGAAGGCCGCCGGAGCGGTAATCCTCGGCAAGACCAACGTCCCGGAGTTCGGCTACAGCGGCGTGGGCCACAATCCCGTCTTCGAGACGACCCGCAACCCCTGGAACCTCGCCATGACGCCGGGCGGCTCCAGCGCCGGATCGGGCGCCGCGGTCGCCTCCGGCATGTGTCCGTTCGCGCTCGGCAGCGACGGCGGCGGCTCGATCCGCATTCCCTCGGCCCATTCGGGCATCTACGGCCTGAAGGCCTCGATGGGGCGCGTGCCGCTCTATCCGGGCACGAAGGACGAGCGCTACCCGGGCGTCTCCAGCTGGGAGAGCCTCGAGCACATTGGCCCGATGAGCCGGACCGTCGCCGACGCGGCCCTGATGATGTCGGTGATCGCAGGCGCAGATCCGCGCGACCGCTTCTCGCTGCCCGACGCGTCCTTCGACTGGATGGAGACCCTCAAGGGCGACCTCAAGGGCAAGAAGGTGGCGCTCAGCATCGACTGGGGTTACGCGGCCGTCGATCCGGAGGTCCGCCGCATCGTCACAGAGGCGGCGCGGGTCTTCGAGACGGATCTCGGCTGCACCGTTGAGGAGGCACACCCGGGCTGGGACGATCCCTACGGCGCGTTCTGGGGCGTGGTCGCGATGGAGTCGGACCTCAAGGGCCTGCGCGCGCTGGTCGAGGAGTACGGCGACCGGATGACGCCGCACCTCGTCGAATTCATCACCCGGCCCTGGACCGCCGAGGAGTTCACCGATGCGGTGATGACCCGCAAGGCGGTGAACAACAAGATGTGGCGGTTCATGCAGACCTACGACCTGCTGCTGACGCCGACGCTGGCGGTGCCGCCGTTCCCGGTTCACGTCCAGGGGCCGGAGAAGATCGACGGCCGCATCGTGCCGCCGTTCCAGTGGCTTGCCTTCACCTTCCCGATCAACTTCACCGGCCAGCCTGCGGCCTCGATCCCGGCCGGGTGGACCGACGACGGCCTGCCTGTCGGGCTCCAGATCATCGGACGTCATCTCGACGATCCGCTGGTGCTCAAGGCCTCCGCCGCCTTCGAACAGGCTCGCCCGTGGATCGACCGCCGCCCGCCCGTGCTGACCAACTGAGGAGCTTGCCGAGGTGCTGCTGACGCCGACCGAACTCGAACGGCTGACCATTTTCACCGCCGCGGAGCTGTCGCGGAAGCGGCGGGCGAAGGGGCTCAGGCTGAACTATCCGGAAACCGTCGCGATCCTGACAGACGAGATCCTGGAGGGCGCGCGGGAGGGCCGGTCGGTGGCCGACCTGATCTCCTGGGGCAGCCAGATCCTGACCTACGACGACGTGATGCCCGGCGTGGCCGATCTGCTGCCGATGCTGCAGGTCGAGGGCATGTTTCCCGACGGCACCAAGCTCGTCACGGTGCACGACCCGATCCGGCTCGGGACGCCGCCGGAGGGCCTCGACCCGCCCGGTGAGACGATGGCCCTCGACGGCGCGATCGAGCTCAACGCCGGCCGCGAGCGCACGAAGCTGGTTGCGGTCAACACCGGCGACCGGCCGATCCAGGTGGGCAGCCACTACCATTTCTTCGACACCAACCGGGCGCTGCAGTTCGACCGGTCGGCGGCCTACGGCTGCCGGCTCGACATTCCGTCGGGAACGGCGGTGCGCTTCGAGCCGGGACAGTCGAAGGAGGTGACGCTGGTGCCCTTCGGCGGCGCCCGCGAGGTTTCGGGCCTCAACGGACTGAACGAGGGGCCGACGGGACCCGACGACAAGGCGGCCGCGCTTCTGCGGGCACGCGAGCGCGGCTTCAAGGGGGCGTAGGAGTACCAGCATGGCGACCATCTCACGCGCCGACTACGCGGCGATGTACGGACCGACGACCGGCGACGTCGTGCGACTCGGTGACACCAGCCTGCTGGCCGAGGTCGAGCGCGACTACGCGGCCTATGGCGACGAATGCCTGCACGGCGGCGGCAAGACGCTGCGCGACGGCATCGGGCTGGTGGCGGGCGCCGCCAGCACCGACGGCGCTCTCGACATGCTTCTCGTCAACGCGCTGGTGATCGATCCGGTGATCGGCATCGTCAAGGGCGACATCGGCATCCGGGACGGCGCCATCGTCGGCATCGGCAAGTCGGGCAATCCGGGGATCATGGACGGGGTCGACCCGCGGCTGATCGTGTCGACGTCGACGACGGTGCGCGACTGCGAGGGGATGATCGTCACGCCCGGCGCGATCGACGTGCACGTGCATTTCGATTCCGCCCAGCTCTGCGAGCATGCGATCGCCTCGGGCATCACCACGATGATCGGCGGCTCACTGGGGCCGATCACGGTGGGGATCGATTCCGGCGGGCCGTTCAACGTCGGCAAGATGCTGCAGGCGGCGGAGGCCTGGCCCATCAACTTCGGCTTCCTCGGCCGCGGCAACACCCACAAGCCGGGCTCGCTGCCCGAACAGCTCGCCGCCGGCTGCCTGGGCCTGAAGATCCACGAGGACTGGGGGGCGATGCCGGCGGTGATCGACACCTGCCTGGACGTGGCCGACCAGCTCGACTTCCAGGTCCAGCTGCATACCGACACGCTGAACGAGTCGGGCTTCGTGGAGGACACGCTCGCCGCGATCGGCGGCCGCACCATCCACATGTACCACACCGAGGGGGCGGGCGGCGGCCACGCCCCTGACATCATCCGGGTCGCCGGCATCGCCAACTGCCTGCCGTCGTCGACCAATCCCACCAATCCCTACACGGTGAACACCTTCGACGAACACCTCGACATGACGATGGTGTGCCACCACCTGAGCCCGTCGATCCCGGAAGACGTCGCCTTCGCCGAAAGCCGCATCCGGCCCCAGTCGATCGCCGCGGAAGACGTGCTGCACGATCTCGGCGCCATCTCGATGCTGGGCTCCGACAGCCAGGGCATGGGGCGCATCCACGAGGTGATCTGCCGGACCTGGCAGCTTGCCTCGAAGATGAAGGACCAGCGCGGCCGGCTCGCCGAGGAAACGACGGCCCGCGGCGACAACGAGCGCATCAAGCGGTTCATCGCCAAGTACACCATCAACGCCGCGCGCACGTTCGGCATCGCCGACCACGTGGGGTCCCTCGAAGACGGCAAGATGGCCGACATCGTGGTCTGGCGGCCCGGCTTCTTCGGCATCAAGCCCGAACTCGTCATCAAGAGCGGCTTCATCGCCTGGGGGGCGATGGGCGACAGCGCCGCCTCGCTGATGACCTGCGAGCCGATCCAGATGCGGCCGCAGTGGGGCGCTTTCGGCCGCGCCAAGCAGGCGCTGTCGGCGTGCTTCGTGCATCCGAGCGCCATCGAGGCGGGGATCGCCGACCGCCTCGACCTGAAGAAGCGGCTGCTGCCGGCGCGCGGCACCCGCACCCTCAGCAAGGCGGACATGCTCCACAACGCCGCCGTACCGGACATCCGGGTGGATCCGCAGACGTTCGACGTGTTCGTCGACGGCGTGCTCGCCACCTGCGAACCCGCCGAGCGGCTGCCGCTCGCCCAGCTCTACATGCTCCGCTGAAACACCCGGTCGACCGACCGCTGGCGCAAACTGGAAGACCCTCATGCACGGCACCCACACTCCCGACCTCATCCGCCCGGACCCCGCGAGCGGCAAGGGCGGCGCGGCCCGCGTGGGCATCGGCGGTCCGGTCGGGTCGGGCAAGACGGCGATCCTGGAGGCGCTGATCCCGATCCTGACGGCCCGCGGCACCGACCTCTGCGTCATCACCAACGACCTGGTGACCGACGAGGACGCCGAGCGCATCCGACGCGGCGCATTCATCGATCCGGCGCGGGTGTCGGCGGTGGAGGCGGGGGCCTGTCCGCACACGGTGATCCGTGAGGATCCGACCCTCAACATCGCCGCCGCCGACGACCTGGAGATGCGGTTTCCGGGCACCGAACTGATCCTGATCGAATCGGGCGGCGACAATCTCGCCTCGACGTTCTCGCTGGATCTCGTCGACTGGTGGGCCTTCGTCATCGACGTCGCCGGCGGCGACGACATTCCCCGCAAGCGCGGACCGGGCGTCATCCAGGCCGACCTCCTGATCATCAACAAGATCGATCTCGCGCCCCACGTCGGCGTCAACCTGAAGGCCATGTACGAGGAGGCGCTGTTGGTGCGGGAAGGCCGGCCGGTGATCCTGGCGAACGCCCGCTCGGGCGAGGGGATGTCAACGCTCGCCAACGAACTCGGCCATTCGGTCCTGTTCGACCGATGACGGTCGAGCCGCGGCGACGGGATCTGGTCGGCGCGCCCGCCGCTGAGCCGGCGCTGGACCTGACGTTCCGGCGGAGTGGGGGACGCACGCGCCTCTGCGAGCAGACGGTGCGCTATCCGTTTCACATCACCCGGCCATTTTACTTCGACACGGTGTCCGCGCCGGGCCTGGCGACGCTCTATCTCCAGTCGGCTTCCGGCGGCCTCTACCGCGGCGAACGGCTCCCGGTGCGGATCGTCGCAACGGACGGCGCGCACGTCTGCCTGACCACCCAGTCCTCCACCGTCGTCCACGACGCGCGCGGCGTCCCAACGGTTTCCGCCACGACGATCGAGGCGGCAGACGGGGCCGTGGTTTTCCACGTGCCCGATCCGCTCATTCTGCTGCCGGGCGCCGACCTGCGGTCATCGGTCCGAGTGCGCCGGCACGCCGGTGCCACGGTCATCGCCTCCGAAGCGTTTCTCTGTCACGATCCGGCGGCAGACGGGCGGACGTTCGCGGCATTTGCCAACGAGCTGCGCTTCGAGACCCCGCACGGCGAGGCCGAGGCGATCGACCGCCAGGTGCTGACCGGAGCCGATCTCGCGACGGCTTCCCGTCTTGGCGAGAGCGTTGCCGCGGGCGGGTTCCTGATCGCGGGTCCGCGGGCTGCGGAGGCCGACCCGGTGGCCTTCAGGGGTCGGATCGGCGCCGTCGAGGGGGCGCGCATCGGCGTCAGCCGGCTGCCGTTCGAGACGGGCCTGTCGGTGCGCATCGCCGCGGATGGCGGCGTCGCGCTCACCCGCGCCCTCGATGCGGTGTTCGGCGCGGCCTTCCAGCTGATCTACGGCGCAGAACCGGTCCGCCGGCGGAAGTAGGCGCACGGATGCCGGTGCGACGGCGTCAGCGTGCCGCCAGCCGGAAGATGATGGCCGACAGGGCGGTCGGGAGCGTTTCGATCCGGACCACGGGAAACACGTGCCCGGCGCCGAACACGCGCTTGGCTTCGTCCAGATGATCGGTCGACAGCGCGATGCACACGACGTCGGTGCCGGCGCGCCGGGCGGCCCGCACCGCGTGCTGGGCGTCCAAGGCAAGATAGTCGGGATCGCGCACGTCGATGTCGGAGGTCTCGCCGTCGGTCACCACGGCGATGAGCTTGCGGTAGGCGCGCTCCTCGGCGATCTCGCACGTGGCATGGCGGACGGCGGCCCCGAGCCGCGTCGAGAAGCCCGAGCGCGCGCCGGCCAGCCGCGCCATTACCTCGCCGTCGAAGCGCTCGTCGAACGCCTTCAGGCGTGTCATCTGCACGTCGTCGCGCCCGTCGGAGGCGAAGCTGCGGATTGCCAGGCGGTCGCCCACGCCGTCGAGGGCTCGGCCGAGCAGCGCCGTCGCGGCGACTTCCAGTTCCAGCACGGTGCTCGCCGTTCGCGGCACGCGATCCCTTGTGGACTGCGACACGTCGAGCAGCAGCAGGGTGGAGAGGTCGCGGGCCTGGCGGTGGCTGCGCACGAACAGGCGGTCGTCGCCGATGTCGCCGAGGCGCCGGCGGATCCTGTCGTCGATGGCGGCGTCGAGGTCCAGGCCATCGCCGTCCGGTTGCCGGCGCAGGCGTTGCGCGCGTCCGATCCGCGCCGCGCGGATCTGTTTCATCAGGCGCTCGTGGACACCCGCATGGGCATCGATCACCCGCTCGATTGCAGTCGGCGACGCGACCGCCGCCGGAACGTCGCGGACGCAGGTCCAGTCGAGGCGTAGTTCGCGGGTGCGGTCGTCCCATTCGGGATAGCGGGCAAGGGGGAGGCCATCGGTCAGGGCGGCAGGACGAAGCTTAGCCGGCTCATGGGTCTCGTCAGGCTCCCCGTCATCGGCCTCGGCCGGGTCGTCGTCCTGCACACGCCTGGCCGCGTCGGAGAACATCTCGATGGTGTCCGGCGGGGCCTCGGAATCGGGGAATTCCCAGAGCCCGAGGCCGTTGTCGCGATAGATCGGCTCGACGACGTAGGTCTTCCAGTTGAACTGGAGACGGCGCTGCCCGAAGTCGTTGCCGAGAAGCGACCCGAACTCGCGGGATATGGCTGGATCCTCGAAGCGACCGGCCCGTTCGGCGAGGAGCGCGCGGGC
The DNA here is from genome assembly GCF_053628695.1 of Amorphus sp. MBR-141. NCBI lineage: Bacteria > Pseudomonadati > Pseudomonadota > Alphaproteobacteria > Hyphomicrobiales > Amorphaceae > Amorphus > Amorphus sp. MBR-141. The sequence goes on along the minus strand of NZ_JBRJGW010000022.1, from coordinate 16,746 downwards.
CTTGGCGACGGCCCAGTCGGCGTCCTCGTAGCCGGGATCGGCGAGGGCGCGGGAAATGCGGGCGAGCAGGTTGTCGGTGGTGGCGGGTGTGTCCGCGGAAATCGTGTGGAAGCTCCGCCAGAGGCCGGCGAGGCCCGGCAGGTGTCGCGCGGCAAGCGTTTCAACGCGGTGGTCCTCGGCGAGGTTGACGAGGGCGATCTGCAGCGGCCGCAGGCGCCCGACCTCGAAGCGCGTCGTGCTGAAGGCGAGGTGGGCGGCCATGTGGGCGACGGACGCGTAGAAGGTCCGGTCCTGATCGGCCTCGGCGCTCCCGAAGCGAAGCGGAAACCGAAGGAGGCCGCCGGCGATGTTGGCGCGCGGCGGCAAATCCGCGTCGGCGGACCGGTCCAGCGCCCGCAGGGCCACCGGCCGGCCGAACAGGGCGGTGGCGTAGGTGGCGAGCTGCTTCTCGAGACGGTCGAACGGCTGGTCCTTGCCGGCGCGCGCGAGCAGACGCACGGCGGCAGGGTCCTCGAGCGCGAAGAAGGCGACCTGCTTGCGCCGATCGTTGTCGCCCGCCCGCCGTCCGGCCTCGACCCAGGCGGCAAACCCGTCGAGGTCGACGGAAGACAAGATGCGTCCGGTTTCGACCAGCAGCGGCTCGACGGCGGCCGGCATGTCGGCCGCGACGCCGGCAACAAGGGTCGCCCATCCGAGGGTGGCGTCCGCGTCGTCAAGCGCGCGCAGCGCCAGCGGGGCCTGGCGCAGGAGGGCGGTGGCGGCCCTGGCTCCGGCACGTCTGCAGGTGTCGGCCGATGCCGCGATGAGATCTGCCAGGCGCCCGGCACCGAAGGAGGCCATCTCCTCGCGGCTCAGCTGCCAGGCCGCGAGCAGCACGGTCGGTCCGGCATTGGCGTGCACGAGGCCGGTCACCGCCGCGCACCAGGCGGCGCGCTCGGCGGGCCCGGCATGCCGCGATACGACGTCGAACGCCGCGCCAAAAGGCGCGCGCAGCGACTCGCGCGGACCGATCAGCCGATGGGCGAGGGCCACGGGATCGTCGTCCGCCCCGGCCAGCGTGACCCGAGCCGCCCCTGAACTCATGGCAGGCAGGCCGCGATGGCGGCGGAGAGCGCGGCGCGGACATCCGGCTCGTCGGTGACCGGCAGCACGATCGCCGTCTCGGCCGCCTGCCGGATCGGCAGCCCCTGGGCGATCAGGCGGCCGGTGTGCACCAGCATCCGGGTCGAGGCGCCTTCGGCCAGCCCATGCCCCTCCAGATTGCGGCTGCGCGCGCCGATCGCCACCAGCTGTCGCGCGGTGTCGGCGTCGACATGGGCTTCCTCGGCGATGATCGCCGCCTCGACGTCGGGGTCCGGATAGTCGAAGCCGATCGCGCAGAAGCGCTGCTTGGTGGATTCCTTCAGGTCCTTGATCGCGCTCTGGTAGCCGGGGTTGTAGGAAATCACGAGCTGGAAATCCGGATGCGCCCGCACGACCTCGTTGTGCTTTTCCAGGGGCAGGATCCGGCGCGCATCGGTGAGGGGATGGATGACGACGGTGGTGTCCTGGCGCGCCTCCACCACCTCGTCGAGGTAGCAGATCGCGCCGTGGCGGACGGCCAGCGTCAGCGGTCCGTCGTGCCAGACGGTGCCGGTCTCGTCGATCAGGTAGCGGCCGACCAGATCGCTCGCCGTCATGTCCTCGTGGCAGGCGATGGTGACCAGCGGCACCTTGAGCCGCCACGCCATGTGCTCGATGAACCGCGTCTTGCCGCAGCCGGTCGGCCCCTTGAGCATGACCGGCAGGCGCTCGCGCCAGGCGGCCTCGAAGATCGCGACCTCTTCGCCGGCGGACCGGTAATGGGGTTCGTCCGTGATGCGGTAGGCGTCGAGCGTCATCAGGTCCTCCGGAGGGCGGCGCCGGCGCAAGCGCACGGCGCCGATCGGGTGAGGGTGAGGATGCGCGGCGGAGGGGAGGCGTTCGGGACGGAAGTCTGCGATCTGTGGGACCAGCGGAAGCCGCAATGAACCCCTTCGCACCGCAGAGCGGCCGGGCGTGGACGCCACGTCGGATCACGCTGGCTTCGTCAGGCGGGCCGAAGCTGGAGTGTGATCGATCCCGCCATTCCGGAGCGGCTGGCCCGCATCTTTCGGGGGGCCACCGCTTCGGACCGCGCGACACGGGCATCCTTGGCCGAAGCTGCCGGGCGACGCTGCCCGGCGAACGTGTGGGCGAATGCTAGCACGGCCCGCGCGCCATGGCGAACCCGTCCTGCGGTGCACAATCGACGCCCGAGGACACAGGGATCGGTCCCGGCCGGGCAGGTCCCGCACCGGGACCGCGCCGGGCTCAGCAGGTGGCGGCAACCGGGGCGTGCCTGCCTGCGCCGGCGTTAAGGATGGTACCGACGGTCTTGGTTTTCTCCACCGTCTCGCGCCACTCCACCTCCGGCTTCGACTGGGCGACGATCCCGCCGCCCACATAGAGATAGGCGGTGTCGCCGACGATCCGCGAGGTGCGGAGGTTGACGTAGAGGTCGGTGTTGCCGTCGAAGCCGACCGGGCCGAGAAAGCCGGTGTAGTAGTCCCGGTCATAGCCCTCGTGCGCGGTCAGGAAGTCGAGCGCCGGCTGCTTCGGCATGCCGAGCACGGCGGAGGTCGGGTTCAGACGGTCGAGCAGGGCGCCGAGCAGCGGCTTGTCGCCGGCTTCGAGCGCGACGATGAAATCGGAGCGCAGGTGGACGAGGTTTGCCGCCGCCACCGTGCGCGGTCCCTTTTCGTCGAACGCCTTCAGGCCGGCGGCGTCCAGCGAGCGGCGGATGTAGGCCGCCACCAGCGCCTGCTCCTCGATGATCTTGTCCGGCCAGCAGACGTCGGGGAGGGGGACCCCGTCCTGGGCCCACTGGGTGCCGGCCAGCGCGATCGTGTGGAGCCGGTCCCCACGCACCGACAGCAGCGTCTCGGGGGTGCCGACCAGCCAGGCACCCTGTCCCGGCAGGTTCACCAGCGCGACGAAGGCGGCGGGCAGCTTTTCGGCCAGGGCTTCGTAGAGCGCGAGACAGTCTGTCCCCGCCGGCAGGGCCCGGGCTTCGCAGCGCGACGTGACGACCTTGCGGAAGGTGCCCCGGTCGATCTCGGCGACGGCCTTCTCCACCAGCGCCTTGTAGGCTGCTTCGCCGGTCTGGGCCGGCACGCGACCGGTGTCGTCGGCGCGCAGCGGCGCAAACGGGTCCCGGACCGCGGCGCGATCGGCGAGGCGTTCCTGCACTGCGGTCGCGGGGGCGGAAACGTAGGACCCTGCGTCGGCGTAGGTGATCTCCTCACCCCGGACGACGATGTCGCCGGCAATCGCATCGCAGACGTTGGCGCTCGCGGCGGCGAAGCCGCTCATCGCGAAGAATGCAGGCCCCGTCTGGTCACCGAAGATCGCGCGGCGGGTGACGGGTGCGCACGCGATCATCGCCTCGTGACCGGAGCCGTCGGGTCGGCGCCAGACGGCGAACGGCAGGCCGTCGTCCCCGGCCGCCCCGAGAAGAGCTCTCACGTCGCTCGGCAAATCCATCTCAGTCACGCCTCCATATTCCGCCGGGAGTGATGGCCACATTCCGCCAGGCGGACCACCGAGAACTCGGACCTGCCCCATAGCGTGAGGCTATTCGGCCTGGGCGAGCCCCAGTTCGCGGGTGGCGCGTTCCAGGCAGCCGCGCACCATGGCGATGAGCTGCGGCGAGCCGTGGTTGCGATGGTGGTGGAGGAGCACGGGCAGTCGCGGACCACCGGCCAGGGGCACGATCCGGACGTCGTCGCCGCGCACGCCCTTGCTGGTCAATTCGTCGGCGATGGCGATGCCGAAGCCGACGCGCAGGAGGTTGACTGCGCTCTCGGCGAAGCGGGTCTCGATGGCGATCTTCGGGGTGATCTTCAGCGAGGCGAACATGTCCTTCACCATCTGCCCGTGCGGGGTGTTCGGGTGAAAGAAGACAAGCTCCTCGTCGGCAATGTCGGCGATCGTCACCGCGGACTTGTCGGCCAGACGGTGGTCGCGCGGGATCAGGCAGACGAGCGAGATCTCGGTGATCTTCTGGGAGACGATGAAGCCGTCGTCGAGGGGAAAAATCGTGACGGCGCAGTCGCCTTCGGAAAGCCAGAGGTAGTCCTTGATCTGCTTCAGGGACAGCGTGTCCATGCGCAGCTTGACGCCCGGATTGAGCTCGGCCAGATGCTTGAGCGCCCGCGGCGCCAGCGCCTGCGAGACGCTCGGCGAGACGCCCAGGCGCACCATCATGTGGCGGCCGCTGGCGATCTCCTGCACGGTGAGCGACAGCTGCTCCATGCTGACGATCGACGGCTGGATGACCTCGTAGATCTGGCGCGCTGTGCGGGTGGGCGCGAGGCGGCCGCCGCTGCGGTCGAACAGCTCGACCTTCAGAATGTCCTCCAGCCGCTTGATGGTGTTGGTAACGGTCGGCTGGGCGATGTTCAGTTGCTGGGCGGCGGCGCTGATCGAGCCGCACACCATGACGGAGCGGAAGATCTCCAGTTGGCGAAAGGAGAGCATGTGGGATGACTCGCGCGTTCGGTCTATTCCATCAAGCTATAGGCATCCCCGCAATCCACCAAGGCGGCGGCCCGCACGGCGTGCTTTAACCGCCCGACGGAACCCGGAGCACATATGACGGATCGCATCCTCGCGCCGACGGCCGCCGCCACGGTGGTGGCCATGATCGGCTCGCCGGTCGCCCACGCGCATCTTCCCGGCACCTTCAACCGCCGCTTCGCCGAGGAAGGGATGAACGCGGTGATGGCGCCGCTCGACGTGGCGCCGGAGCGCCTCGGCGACTTCTTCGCCGCCCTCAGGGGCTGGTCCAACTGCCGGGGCTGCGTCGTGACTGCGCCGCACAAGCGGGCGGCCGTGGACCTCGTTGACGAGGCGAGCGCGGGGGCAAGCGGGCTGGAGGCGGTCAACGTCGTCGTGCGGGAGGCGGATGGCCGCCTCGTCGGCGACAACGTCGACGGGGAGGGCTTCGTCCACGGTCTGGGGCAGCGGCATTTCACGGCGCCCGGCAAGCGGGCCATCGTGTTCGGCTGCGGCGGCGCCGGGTCGTCGATTGCCCTGTCCCTGGCCGATGCGGGAATTGGAGCGTTGCATCTCGTCGATGTCGACCCGTCGCGCGCCGAGGCGCTGGCGGCGTTCATTGCATCGCGCCATGGCGTTTCACTTGAAACCGGCCCTCCCGTCAGCCTGGCAGACAGCGATCTCGTGGTGAACGCGACGGCGATCGGGCTCGATGGCACCAGCATGGTCCATTCGCTCGACACCGTCAGAGCTGACGCGCTGGTGGCGGACGTGCTTGCCGTCGCGGAGCTCACGCCCTGGCTCCGGCGGGCGCAGGAGCGCGGTTGCGCGATTCAGTCCGGGTCTGCCATGGCGGAAGGACAGTTCGGGCTGATCGCCGAGCGATTCGGCCTTCGACTGGATCTCCGGCGTTAGAAATCGAACAATAGCCTCAGGCTATCCCCGAAGCGGGAGTCTTGTCTTTTCCGGGCAACCGAAATGGCGGACACCTGCGGCCATCGTGAACGAACCGACTCTAAGAACCCGTACCCTTGGGAGGACACCGTGAGATTTTCAAAGACACTCCGTCCGTGGCTTGGCGCCGCGCTGATCGCCGCGATCGCCGCCGTTCCGGTCCTTTCGGCCGATCAGGCGCGCGCCGATGACAAGGTCGTGGTCGGCGCGCTGCGCTTCACCTCGCATGCCGCCGGCTTCATCGCCTACGAGAAGGGCTACTTCAAGGACGAGGGGCTGGACGTCGAGTTCAAGTTCTTCCAGGCGGCCCAGCCGATCGCGGTTGCCACCGCCGGCGGCGACGTGGACTTCGGCATCGCCGGCGTGACCGGCGGGTTCATGAACCTAGCCAACAAGGACGCGGTTCGTCTGGTCGCCGGCGTCCTGCACGAGAAGAAGGGCGTCGACGGCATGATGATCGTCGCGTCGAACAAGGCCTACGAGGAAGGGCTCGACTCCGTCGACAAGCTCAAGGGCCACTCGATCGCGATGACCCAGGTCGGGTCGACCTTCCACTACATGACCTCGCGCATCGCCGATCAGCTCGGCTGGTCGATCGAAGACGTGAAGCTGGTGCCGCTGCAGAAGGTGGGCGCGATGATCGCCGCCGTGAAGAGCGGCCAGGTCGACGCGATGATCATGGTGCCGCACATCGCCAAGCCGCTGGTCGAGAATGGCGATGCCGAGATGCTCGGCTGGCTCTACGACTACGCCGAGTACCAGATCTCGGGCCTGTTCACCTCGGTCAAGAACATCGAGACCCGACGCGACATGGTGGAGCGCTTCGTCCGCGCCTACGCCAAGGGCATCGCCGACTTCAACCGCGTCATGCTCGCCGAGAACGCCGATCCGGCCGAACAGGAAGAGATGATCGAGATGATCCACAACTACGTCTACGAGGATCAGCCGATCGAAAAGGCCGCCCCGTCGATCCTGGCCGGTTCGATGAACCTGAACGAAGACGGCGCGATGGACGTGACCGACATCAAGAAGCAGATGGAGTGGTTCCAGGCGCAGGGGCTCGTCCCCTCGGACCTCACCATCGAGAAGCTGGCCGACACCTCGTTCGTCGACACCTACTGAGCCGTCCTGATCGGGCCGCATTCCGGCGTGCGCGCCGGAATGCGGCCCATCGGCCGACCGTGAACGCCCATCGGCGGGAAGGACGCGACCATGGATCTCGAGATCCGGCACCTCACGCATCGGTATGATGAGCTGGATGTCCTGCGCGACATCAACCTCACAATCCCGAGCGGGCAGATCGTCTGCATCGTCGGCCCGTCGGGCTGCGGCAAGTCGACCCTCCTGCGGCTGCTCGGCGGCCTGGAACAGCCGACCGAAGGGGAGATCCTGCAGGTCGGCCACCCGCCCGAGGGATCACTCAACCCGCTCACCTACATCTTCCAGGACTTCGCCCTGCTGCCCTGGCGGACGGTGCGCGGCAACATTTCGCTGGTGCTCGAAGACCACAATCTCGGCAAGGCGGAGATCGATCGGCGCGTCGCCGACGTTCTCGACCGCACCCGCCTGTCCGACTTTCCCGACGTTTATCCGCGCCAGCTCTCCGGTGGCATGAAGCAGCGCGTGGCGATCGCCCGGGCGCTTGCCGTCGATCCGGCGGTGCTGCTGATGGACGAGCCGTTGTCCGCCCTCGACAGCCAGACCCGCGAACTGCTGATGGACGATCTGGTCGGGCTGTGGGAGCGGGAACGCTTCACGGCCTGCTACATCACCCACAACCTCAACGAAGCCGTGCGACTCGGTCACAAGGTGATCGTGCTCTCGCGCCGTCCTGGCGAGATCCGGGAAACGGTCGATATCGCCATTCCGATCAACGAGCGCTCGGTCGACAACCCGGAACTTGCCCGGATCCAGACAAGCCTCTGGGAAATGATGCGCGACGAGGCCCTCTCCGCAGACAGGCAGCTGACCAATGCATAGCAGCCCCACCCAAAGCCTCGAGACGGCCGACATCAAGTCGGCTGCTCCGGTGCGCCCGGTCCAGGTCGACGGCGCCCGGAAGCCGGTCGCCTTTCGCGGCGGCGGCTTCGCCCCGAAGCCCATCTGGTACGTGGCGCCGCTGGTCTTTCTCGCGCTCCTGACCGTCTGGGAGCTGGGATCGCGGTACGGCCTCATCTCGTCGCTGGTGCTGCCGGCTCCGACCGAGGTGTTCAGCGCGCTGCGCAATCTCGTCGAGAGCGGCATGCTCTACAAGCACCTGTCGGCGTCGCTGACCCGGCTGCTGATCGGCTTCACGTGCGGCACCATCCTGGGCACCATCGTCGGCGTGCTGACCGGTCTCTATTCGTTGCCGAGGGCGGCGTTCCGGCCGCTGGTCGCGGCGATCTTCCCGGTTCCGAAGATCGCCCTCCTGCCGCTCTTCATCATCTGGTTCGGCATCGGCGAGGGCTCCAAGGTCGCCACGATCCTGTTCGGCTCGTTCTTCCCGATGGTGATCGCCACGTTCGGCGGCATCGACGCGGTCGACCGCTCGCTGATCCGCATGGGCCAGAGCTTCAACATGACCCGCGCATCGATCATCCGGAAGATCATCCTGCCGAGCGCGCTGCCGGCGATCCTCAACGGCATGCGCATCGCCGCCTCGATCTCGATCATCCTGCTGGTCGCGGCCGAGATGATCGGTGCCGAGTACGGCATCGGCGCCTACGTGCTGCTCGCCGGCAACCTGATGGCCACCGACCAGCTCATCGCGGGCGTGATCGTGCTGTCGATCCTCGGGCTGATCGTCAGCTGGCTGATTTCGCGCGCCGAACGCCATTTCCTGCGCTGGCGCGCCTGAGGAGTATCCCGTCCCATGAGCAGACAACCGGAAGCCGACTATGACGTGATCGTCGTCGGCGGTGGCGCCGGCGGCGTCGGCGCAGCCCTTGGCGCGGCCAAGTCGGGCGCCAAGGTCGGCCTGGTCGAGAAGTACGGCTTTCTGGGCGGCGCGGCGACCAACGCCCAGGTGCTGGCCTATTGCGGCTTCTTCCAGCAGGGCAACGAGCCGGTGCAGGCGGTCGGCGGGGCCGGCGAACAGGTGCTGGGTGCGCTGCGCAAGCTCGGCATCGGCGCCGACGCCCATCACTCCGAGACCACCGGCAACTGGATCGTGCTGCTCGATCCGGAGCGCCTGAAGGTGGGGCTCGACCGGCTGTGCGCCGAGCACGAGATCGACGTGATGCTGCACACCCGGCTTGCCGCCGTCTCGCGGACGGGCAAGCGGCTGGAGGCGGCGACGCTTGCCGGCATGGACGGGCGCAGCCAGGTGAGCGCGGAATCCTATGTTGACGCCAGCGGCGACGCCAACCTGGCGCTGGTCTCCGGCCTCGACTTCCGCGTCGGCGACGAGGACATGCATCTGCAGGCGGCAACGATGCCGATGCGGGTCGGAGGGCTCAGTCCGGCCGTCCCGATCGACCGCAATGCCATCAAGGCGGCGATCGAGACCTACAACGCGCGCGGCAACGACCCGATCCACCGCACCGACGGCGGCATCTACACCCGCGTGCCGGGAACCACCGACTTCTGGTGGCTGATCATCGACCGCGAAATGCCTGACCTGTCCTCGCGGGCCTTCACGCGGGCGGAACAGCGGGCCCGCGAAATGGCGCTGGCGCTGGTCGACATCCTCCGCGAGCAGGTGCCGGGGTTCGAGAACGCCTGGCTCGCCCAGACGGGCCCGCAGATCGGCATCCGCGAAAGCCGGCATCCGGCAGCCCGCTACGAGATCACCCACGAGGACGTCGTCGAGGGACGCCTTCGTGAAGACGGTGTCGCCCGCGGCGCCTGGCCGATCGAGATCCACAAGGAGGCCGGCAAGCCGCTCTACGAGAGCATCGGCGCGCGCGGCTACTTCCACGTGCCGCTCGATGCGGTGCGGGCTCGCGGGCTCGACAATCTCTGGTACGGCGGCCGGGTGATCGGCGCCGACAGCCTCGCCTACGGCTCGATCCGCGTGATGGGCACGGCGTTTGCCACCGGCGAGGCGGCGGGAACGGCGGCGGCGCTTTCCACGGCTGAGGGCCGCGCGCCCAACGCGCAACAGGTGCGCGAAAGGCTGATCGCCAACAACGCGATCATCTAGAGCGCACTGAGCAGAAGGGGGAAGCGGCTTCCTGTCCGAATCCCGCTCCACGTCATGAGATTCCGTCACGCTTCACGATATCAGGTCGATCAGACCTGATATCATCTTGGCCAGGGTTTGGGCCGGAGGCCCAGAACTTGGACAAAACAAGGTGTTATGGGCATTCGCTTACGCAAGTGGCAGGCTCGGCCGCGCCGCGACCGAAGGCGTGACTGTGGTTCCTCCGGCTGGGCGATCCGGTGAAGCGCCGCGTCGTTCAGTGATGCCCTGCCCGAGGGGAAAGCGCATCCGCCGTCCCATTTCCGCCGTCCGGCCCCGACAGGGTGTGCCCGGTGGCGCGGCGGTTCTCCGCAACCACATCGACAAGCCGGTCGCGCTGTCCCTATCCTACGTCGAGTCGCGGCCGGGAGAGGGACGCGGTCTGCGCGAACCGGTGGCGGTCTGAACGCTCTGCCGGGAGGAACGGGAGGGACTGGACTTGCCAACGACCCAAAGCGTGTGCGCCGCCGCCCGGATTCCCGCATGAGCCGCCACACTTCGATGGTTGCGACCGGCACGCCGGAGTTTGCTGCGAACCGCGACGCCATGGAGGCGCAACTGTCGGTCGTCGCGGCCGAGGCGGCCCGCATCCTCGAGGGCGGGACGCCTGCGTCCAGGGAGCGCCACGTCGCACGCGGCAAGCTCTTGCCGCGCGACCGAGTCGAGGGGCTGATCGATCCCGGCTCGCCGTTTCTCGAAATCGGCCTGTTCGCGGCGAAGGACGTCTACGGCGACGACATCCCGGCGGCAGGCGTCATCGCCGGCATCGGCCGGATCGAGGGCCGCGACTGCATGATCGTGTGCAACGATGCGACCGTGAAGGGCGGCACCTATTACCCGCTGACGGTCAAGAAGCACCTCAGGGCCCAGGAGATCGCCGAGGAGAACCGGCTGCCCTGCCTGTATCTCGTCGATTCCGGCGGCGCCAACCTGCCCAACCAGGACGAGGTGTTTCCCGACCGCGATCATTTCGGGCGGATCTTCTTCAACCAGGCCCGCATGAGCGCGAAGGGCATTGCCCAGATCGCCGTGGTCATGGGCTCGTGCACCGCCGGCGGCGCCTACGTGCCCGCCATGAGCGACCAGACCATCATCGTGAAGGAGCAGGGCACCATCTTCCTGGCCGGCCCGCCGCTGGTGAAGGAGGCGACCGGCGAGGTGGTCGACGCCGAGACGCTCGGCGGCGGAGACACCCATACCCGGCTGTCGGGTGTCGCGGACTATCTCGCCGACGATGACAATCACGCGCTGGCGCTCGCCCGCGAGATCGTCCGCAATCTCGGCCCGGCGGCGCAGCCCGCCGTGAGCATCCAGGCTCCGTGCGCGCCGACGTACGATCCCGAGGACATCATGGGGATCGTGCCGGCCGACACGCGCACGCCCTATGACGTGCGCGAGGTGATCGCGCGGATCGTCGACGGGTCCGATTTCGCCGAGTTCAAGCCGCGGTACGGCACGACGCTGGTCACCGGCTTCGCCCACATCGAGGGCATGCCGGTCGGCATCCTCGCCAACAACGGCGTGCTGTTCTCCGAAAGCGCGCTGAAGGGGGCCCACTTCATCGAGCTGTGCTGCCAGCGCGGCATTCCGCTGCTGTTCCTGCAGAACATCACCGGCTTCATGGTCGGCGCGAAGTACGAGGCGGGCGGCATCGCCAAGGACGGCGCCAAGCTGGTCACCGCCGTGTCCAACGCCGCCGTGCCCAAGGTGACCGTCATCATCGGCGGCTCGTACGGCGCAGGAAACTACGGCATGTGCGGTCGCGCCTACGACCCGCGCTTCGTGTGGATGTGGCCGAACGCGCGCATCTCGGTGATGGGTGGTCCGCAGGCGGCCGGCGTTCTCGCCAGCGTCCGCCGTACGGCGATCGAAGCCAAAGGCGGCACCTGGAGCCAGGAGGACGAGGCCGCCTACAAGCAGCCGGTGCTCGACCAGTTCGAGCGCCAGGGGCATCCGTTCTATGCGTCGGCGCGGCTGTGGGACGATGGCATCATCGATCCGCGCAAGACGCGGGACGTGGTGGCGCTCAGCCTGAGGGCGGCGCTGAACGCGCCGATCGAGCCGACGGTCCACGGCGTGTTCAGGATGTGATGATGAACCGACCCATCAAGACGCTTCTGATCGCCAATCGCGGCGAGATCGCCTGCCGCGTCATCCGCACCGCGCAACGCATGGGGATCCGCACCGTCGCGGTCCATTCCGACGCCGATCGGAGCGCGCTGCACGTCGCAATGGCCGACGAGGCCGTCCGTATCGGCCCGGCCCCGGCAAGCGAGAGCTATCTCTCCGTCGAGGCGATCCTGGCGGCTGCCCGCGCGACGGGCGCCGATGCGATCCATCCGGGCTACGGCTTTCTGTCGGAGAACCCGGAATTCGTGGAGGCGGTCGAGGCGGCCGGTATCGTGTTCGTGGGGCCGCCCGCCAGCGCGATCCGCGCCATGGGCCTCAAGGACGCCGCCAAGCGGCTGATGGAGAAGGCCGGCGTGCCGGTGGTGCCCGGCTATCACGGCGAGGCCCAGGACATCGTGGTGCTCGCCGGCAAGGCCACCGACATCGGCTATCCGGTGCTGATCAAGGCGCGGGCGGGCGGCGGCGGCAAGGGCATGCGCCGGGTCGACCGCTCCGCCGACTTCAAGGACGCATTGGGGGCGGCGAAGCGCGAGGCACGGGCCTCCTTCGGCGATGACCGGGTGCTGGTGGAGAAATTCGTCGCCACGCCCCGCCACATCGAGGTGCAGGTGTTCGGCGACCGCCACGGCAACGTCGTCCACCTGTTCGAGCGCGACTGCTCGCTGCAGCGGCGGCATCAGAAGGTGATCGAGGAGGCGCCAGCGCCCGGTATGACCGACGAGGTGCGTGCGGCGATGACGGAGGCCGCCGTCACAGCTGCCAAGGCGATCGGCTACGTCGGCGCCGGCACCATCGAGTTCATCGCCGACGGCACCGGGCCGCTCCGGCCCGACGGCTTCTGGTTCATGGAGATGAACACGCGGCTGCAGGTCGAGCATCCGGTCACCGAGGCGATCACCGGCCTCGACCTGGTCGAATGGCAGTTGCGCGTCGCCGCCGGCGAGCCGCTGCCGGCCGGCCAGGACGCCCTGACGATCGATGGGCACGCCTTCGAGGCGCGGCTCTATGCCGAAGATCCGGCCAACGGCTTCCTGCCGGCGACGGGCACGCTGGCGCATCTTTCGTTCGCGGAGGGCGCGCGGATCGACACCGGCGTCCGTGGCGGCGACGCGATCACGCCGTTCTACGATCCGATGATCGCCAAGATCGTCACCCATGCAGAGACCCGCGAAGCGGCGCTGTCGGCCCTGCACGCCGCCATGGCCGGAACCCATGTCGCCGGCACGGTGACCAATCGCGACTTCCTGCTCGCGCTCACCGCCGAGCCGGACTTCGCCGCCGCGATCGTCGATACCGGACTTATCGACCGCAACGTCACCACCCTGACGGGCCGCGCCCCGCTGCCGGAGGCGGCGATCGCGATCGCGGCGCTGGTTGCGCTGGACATCGATCCGGCCGCACGCTTCACCGGCTGGCGTCAGTTCGGCGACGCGGCGTGCAGCGTTCGGGCGCGCTGGCGCGACGAAACGCTGGAGCGCCGGCTGGTGCTGCACGGCGGGGGTTCGGTGACGCTGGAGGGCGGGGAGACGGAACCGCTCCGCCTCGACGCCGTCCGTCGCGAAGGCGATCGAATCCTCACCCGCTCGGGGCCGAATCAGACGCGGATCGCGGCGGTTGTCGCCCGCTACGCGACGGCCGATGCGACCGTGGTGTCCGTGATGATCGATGCCGCCTCGTTCGAGATCGCCTTCCCGGATCCGTTGTCGGCCCGGTCCAATGCGGCGGATGCGACGGACACGCTGACGGCGCCGATGACCGGCATCGTCCGCACGGTTGGCATTTCCTCCGGCGACACGGTGCGGGCCGGCGAAAGGCTGATCGTCATGGAAGCGATGAAGATGGAGACGACGCTGGTCGCCCATCGCGACGGCCTCATCGCCGAGGTGCTGTGCGCAGTCGGCGACGCCGTCGAGGGCGGATCGATCCTGCTGCGCTACCAGGAGGAGGAGGCGTGACCGGCGACGTGCCCCACGGGCCCTACGAGACCATCAAGGTCGGCGTCGACGCCCGCGGCGTGGCCACGGTCACCCTCGACCGCGCCGACAAGCACAACGCCATGAACGCCGCGATGATCGCGGACCTTTCGGACGTTGCGGCTCGGCTGGGGACCGATCCGCTGGTGCATGTCGTGGTGCTGGCCGCGCGCGGACGGACGTTCTGCGCCGGCGGCGATCTCGGCTGGATGCGGGCCCAGGCGGGCCAGGACCGGGCCACCAAGATTGCCGAAGCGCGGACGCTCGCCGACATGCTGGCCGCCTGGAACGCGTTGCCGAAGCCTGTGATCGCCCGGGTGCAGGGGCCCGCCTATGGCGGCGGCATCGGTCTGATGGCCGTCTCCGACATCGTCGTGGCCGTCGACGGCGCGCGCTTCGGGCTCACGGAGACGCGCCTCGGGCTCATCCCGGCGACGATCGGCCCGTTCGTGGTGCGCCGGATGGGCGAGGGGCACGCCCGCCGCGTGTTCCTCACCGCCAAGCCGTTCGACACCGCGTTCGCGCTGCGCACGGGTCTGGTGTCGGACGTCTGCGCGCCCGACGATCTCGACGCGGCGATCGAGGCGGAATGCGCGGCGGCGCTTGCCTGCGCGCCGGGCGCCGTGGCCGCCGCCAAGGCGCTGTGCCTGTCGCTGGGCGGCGTGCCCGTTGCCGGTCACATCGAGGCGACGGTGGCAGCGCTCGCGGATCGCTGGGAGACCGACGAGGCGGGCGAGCGCATCGCCGCGTTCTTCGCCCGGACCTCCGGCTGACAGGGTCAGGCCGCGTCGGCGACGCAACCTTCCGGCGGTGACGCGTGCGACGCGCGCCGGCGCAGGTCGATCCGATGGGAAACGATCGTCAGCACCAGCGCGCCGGCGGCGAGCGCGACGCCCATCCAGGGCAGGTGGTCGTAGGCCAGTCCCCAGGTGATGCCGATACCGCCGAACCAGGCGCCGATGGCGTTGCCGAAATTGAACGCGCCCTGATTGACCGTCGACGCGAGGTTCGGGGCCTCGGAGGCCTCCGTCACGACCCGCATCTGCAGCGGCGAGACGAGCGCGAAGACCAGCGCTCCCCACACGAACAGCGTCAGCGCGGCCGGCACCATGGCGTGGCTCGTCACGGTCAGGATGGCCAGAACGGGGATGATGGCGACGAGGACGCCGATCACCGAGGGCATCAGCTTCCAGTCGCCGAGCCGGCCGCCGATGAAGTTGCCGACCGTCAGCCCGACGCCGAAGATCAGCAGCATGACCGTGACGGCGTGCGCGGAGACATGGGTGACCTCGCGCAGCAGGGGGGCAATGTAGGTGAACACGCTGAACAGGCTGGCGGACGCAAGCACGCTGATCGTCATCGCCAACACCACCTGGGTGCTGGCAATCGACTTCGCCTCGCGGGCGATGTTCACCCGAGGCACCGGGATGTCGCGCGGCAGCCAGGCATAGAGCGCGGTCGCCGCGGCAAGGCCGATCAGGACGACGGCCCAGAACGTGTTGCGCCAGCCGAGCGCCTCGCCGATAGCGGTGCCGAATGGCACGCCGAGCACGTTGGCCAGCGTCAGCCCGGCGAACATCATCGCGATGGCCTGCGCCCTCTGTCGCGGTTCGACGAGGGAGGCGGCGACAACCGCGCCGAGCCCGAAGAAGGCGCCGTGGCAGAGCGCCGTGACGACGCGCGCGCCCATCAGGAGCCAGTAGTTGGGCGAGACCGCGCACAGCACGTTGCCGGCGATGAACACCCCCATCAGCAGCAGCAGGGCGTGGCGCCGGTCCATTTTCGCCGTCGCGATCGCCAGGAACGGCGAACCGAAGGTGACGCTCAGCGCGTAGCCGGTCACCAGCAGGCCGGCGGTCGGGATCGACACGGCCAGGTCCTGCGCCACGTTCGGCAGCAGGCCCATGATGACGAACTCGGTGGTGCCGATGCCGAAGGAGGCGAGGCCGAGCGCCAGCAGGGGCAGGCGGCTGGATCGTTTCGCCGGAATGGCGCCGGTCGTGACGGTCATGAAGGTCACCGAAGTACATTGGGTGGCGCGGCCCGCACGCTGCGGCTGGCAGTCTCCATGCGGGGCGCAGGTGCCCTTCAGATTATGCTGCATTGCAGCATGAGCAAGGCGCCGGACGGCGAGGCTGCTCTGTGCGAACAGCATGGCTTCTGCCGCAGGCGGACCGCGGGAGACGAGCGGCGCACTGATCGGCAGATCCACAGCTCGGTATGGCGAGCACGGGTGTCACCCCATCGTGCGGGGAATGACCAGCGACAGCCACGGGAAGGCGCACAGCAGGATCAGCCGCACCAGGTCGACGGCGATGAACGGCGCCACGCCCTTGAAGATCTTGGTCAGGGGCACGTCCCGCGCGATGGAATTGATGACGAAGACATTCATGCCGACGGGTGGAGTCACCAGCCCGAGCGTCACCGTCATCACGATGATGACGCCGAACCAGATCGGATCGAAGCCGAGCGACACGATCACCGGGAAGATGATCGGCACGGTGAGCAGGATGATCGCAAGCTCGTCCATCACCGCTCCCAACAGAATGTAGACGAGCAGAATCAACGCCAGGGTGCCGTGCGGTCCGACGGGGAGGGAAACCAGAAACTCCGAAAGCGCCTGCGTCGTCTGGGTGATCGTGAGAAAGTAGCCGAACAGATAGGCACCGATGGCGATCACGAAGATCGAGGCGGATGTCCGCAGCGCTTCGATCAGGCAGCCCACGATCTGCTGCAGGCCGAGCCGGCCGCGCAGGACGCCGATGAGAAACGCCCCGGTCGCGCCGAAGCCCGCCGCTTCCGTCACGGTGACCAGTCCGCCATAGATCGCCCCGATGATCACGGCGAAAAGCAAAAGCGTCGCCCAGATGTCTGGCCTGCTCCCCGGCAAGTGGCCACTGTTGTGAGTTAGATTTCGGCTCCAACATTGGAGCTGAGAATGCCGAAGAAGCGCTATTCCCCTGAACA
>NZ_JBRJGW010000021.1:0-89322 GCF_053628695.1 Amorphus sp. MBR-141 | reverse complement strand
TGGTCGGGCTACGCCCTCCCGACGTTCCCCGCTTGCAGCGTCAAGTGGCCTACTTTTGCGCCGCCCAATGGCCCGGTTTTGCTCCGCCGTTGACACTACTCAGCCGCCAGCCCGCCCGATGCCTCGTTCTGCGCCGCCGCCGGGTCCGCGGCCGCATCCGGCTCATCGATCCCGTCGCGCGCTTGCTCCTCCATTGCCTCTTCCATGCTGGTGGTGTTGATGACTAGCTCAAACTGTTCGAGGATCTCGGGCGTATTGCTGCCGAGCCAAGACCGGACTGCCTCATCGGCCACAAGCTTGGTCAGATAGCCCTTGGCGACAACGAGGTTGAGCAGTTCCGAGCCATGGCTTTCTTCGGCATCCTTGTACTTCTTCTGGAACTGGGTCATCTCGCGTTCGAGCTTGACGATCTGCTCCAGCGGATCGCCCTTGGGCTCTTCCGGCTTGGGCGGCTTGTAATCGGTGGGCTGCTCCGGCGGGGGCGCTTTCAGCAGGGCGTCGGCATGGGCGGCAGTGATGCTGTTCGCGGCAATCATCACATCACATCAGTCCGGCAAACCCGGCTTGCACGTGCTCGAATTTGAGCGATATATGGGGGGCGACGATAGAAGGGGCGCAATGACGGCACATGAGCGCGGCACAAGCTGGTTTCTGGCGCAGTTGAAACCGAACTGCGCCCGGATCGCGGACAAGCACCTCACGCGGCAGGGCTTCCAGACATTCCTGCCGCTCGAAGAGGAAACGCGGCAGCGTAACGGCAAGTTCGTCACCGCCGAGCGGCCGCTGTTTCCGGGCTATATCTTCGTCGCCTTCGACGCGGCTCGCGGCCTCTGGCGGAAGGTCAACTCGACCTACGGCATCACGCGGCTGGTCAGCTTCGGCAAAGAGCCAGCAGCGATCCCACTTGATCTGGTCTCGCAGATAATGCTGCGCTGTGACGCCGACGGCAAGCTGCTGCCCCCGAAGATGCTCAAGCCCGGCGATCAGGTCGCGCTGACCAAGGGGCCCTTCGCCAACTTCGTGGCCGAGGTCGAACAGATCGCGCCCGATCGCCGCGTCTGGGTCTTGATGGAGATCCTGGGCGGGCAGAAAAGGGTGGTCGTGAATGCCAGCCAATTGCGGACTGTAGAGCGGCGTGATCAGCGCCCGGTCAGACGGTAGGCAAGCTGTCCGACGTGCTCGCGGATCGCGGTGTTCAGGACAGACAGGTTTCCCGTGAGATTCCAGCCCATGCCGTCTGCAAAGCGTGATGTGCGATAATCGACCGGCCAGGCCACGATGCCGTCCCATCCTGCCGTCTCAAAGCTGCGCATGGCGCGCGGTATGTGGAAGGCGCTGGTGACCAGAACCCAGGTTTCATCCGGCTCAGGGTCGGCGAGGGCCAGGCTGAGACGGGCGTTTTCTGCGGTGTTGCGGGACTGCCCCTCGAGCAGCAAGCGATCTGTTGCCACGCCCTGCGCGTAAAAGAATTGCTCGGCCATGGAGGCTTCCGAAGTTGTGGCGCCGGCCAGGTCCCGGAGCGCGCCGCTGCCGCCAGTGAACAGCACCTGCGCTTCCGGAAACCGCCGCGCAAGCGCCAGCGTCTCCGTGAACCGCTCCCCGCCCTCCTTGAGCTGCATCTGGCCCCAATAGGCGCTGGCGCGCGCGTCCTCGCCACCGCCGAGCACGATTATGCCATCGACGGCCTCAAGGCTCGGGTTGGCTGGATAACGCCGCTCAATGGGCTGCAAGAGCAGATCGCCGAGGGGCAGGATGCTCAGCGCGACAAGCAGCGCCAATGTTAGGCTGCTGATCGCCAACGCGGTGCGCCGCCGCCCCGTGACAAGCGCCAGCACGATGCCAGCCAGCGCAATGACAATCCACGTGTCCGGGCGCAGCAGTGCACCGATGAGCTTGGACGCGATGAAGAAAACCGTATCCACTGAGACTACCTCTGCCCTTCGCCCACGACGGAGGCGAGCGCCGCACCATACGCTTTGACGATGAAGGCCTGATCATACTCACGCTCCATCTTCGCCCGCGCAGCCCGGCCCGTGGCCTCACGCTCTTTCGGTGTGAGGGCGAGAAAGCGCTCCATGGCCCGCGCCAGGCTGTCGGCACTGCGCACCTCGCAGAGAAAGCCGGAGACATCGCGATCAACCACCGCGCGGCAGCCGGGCACGTCGGTGGCAATGAGCGGTCGCGCCATGGCAGCCGCCTCGATCAGCGTGCGCGGCGCCCCCTCCCGGTAGGACGGCAACACTACGCAGGAGGAAGCGGCAATCGCCGGGCGCACGTCATCGGTGGTTCCGAGATACTCGACCACGCCCTCGGCCACCCAAGCCTCGACGGTCGCGCTGTCGATGGCGGTGCGGTTTTCTGAACCGGTTGCTCCCAGCAGCTGGAAACGTACGTTCGGCTGGGTGGCCTTGATCTGACGGGCCGCCTCGACGAATTCGACCACGCCCTTGTCGCGCAGAAGGCGTGCGATCATCAGAAACACAGGCGGCGCTTCAGGCGCAGGCATCTCTTTCGCCGCAAAGCGCGCCAGATCGATGCCGGAGCCTGGCAACAGGCGCGCTTGATCCGCGCGCACCAACTTGCGGTCGAGGAATAGATCCCGGTCGTCCTCGTTCTGGAAGAATACGATTGGCAGTTTGCCAAAGGCGCGTCGATAGAGCAGCTCGGCGATGGTCTGCAACAGCCCGCCCGAGAGAAAGGCCGTTCCCAGCCCTGTGACATTCGGAATGATGGGCACGCCGACCGCGCGCGCGGCACGGGCCCCGAAGATGTTGTTCTTGATCGTGTAGCTCAGGACGGCATAGGGCTCTTCCTCCCGGAAAATCCGCTTCAGCCTGCGCTGCAGCTGCAGGTCCTGGACCGGGTTCAGGCCCTTCACGCTCATCTCGAGTGGGCGAAAACGACAGCCGATCCGCTCGAGGTCGGGAACCGAGTCGTCGGGCGGTGCCAGCACAGTGACGCGATGCCCGTCAGTCAGGAGCGCCTCGACGACGGGTCGCCGAAAATTCCAGATGTTCCAGGCCGCGTTCACTGTCATCAGGATGTGCATGAAACTGCCATTGGCCACCTGGATCGCTTTTCGGCAACTGATACAGCAACGTTGCGGCAAAGGAAATTGCAGGCATGCAGCGGCAGCGCGCCCACCACGTAGCGGATCACATGCAGGTGCGATCCGCTACGTGGCCGGCGCTATGCGGCTACCTCCCGACGGCACGACCGAGATCGACAACAACGCGGCCGAGCGCGCCACCTGACCCGTATGCCTTGGAAGGAAGAACTGGCTGTTCGCAGGCTCCGACGCTGGCGGCGAGCGCGCTGCGGCAATCCTGTCGCTGATCGACACGGCGAGGCTGAACGGCCTCGATCGCGAGGCCTACTTGCGCGATGTTCTTGCACGCATCGCCGATCACCCCATCAACCGGATCTGCGAGCTTCTGCCCTGGAACATGGCCGATGCCGCAACTCCGCCGTACCCGAAGAAGCTCGATCAGCGCCTTGCCGCCCTGGCCGACGAGCATGAGGTCATGCTCCTGAGCGAGTTCGACGGCTTCCTTGCCGGGATCGTGGTCTGCCCCGACTTGGTGATGCCGGGCGAGTGGCTGCCGCTGATCTGGTGCGCCGACGACGAAGACGCAGAGCCCGTCTTCGACTCCATGGAAGACGTGGAGGAGACGGTCGGCCTGATCATGAAGTACTACAACGCCGTCTCGAACGACTTCCACCGTGGCAATGGCTATGGTCCCATCTTCGACGTCTACCGCCGCCATGACGAGGTGCTGTGGGAGCTCTGGTCGGAGGGTTTCGCCCAGGCCATGGCGGTTCGCCCCGATAGCTGGGGCATGATCCTCGAAGACGACGACGTGAACGCGCACACGGCTCTGTCGGCACTCGTCGCGCTCTCGGCGCTGGCACCTGGCGACGAGGAGGTGCCGGTCGAAGACCCCGACGCGCTCCAGGAGGTGGCGACCGAGCTGATCGCGCCCTGCGTCATCACGCTCAACATCTGGCGCCTCGAGAGCGGCCTCCGTGCGCCGATCACCGAACCCTCCATGAAGACGCACAAGGTTGGGCGAAACGAGCCGTGTCCCTGCGGATCCGGCAAGAAGTACAAGAAGTGCTGCGGTCTAAACTGATCAAGCCCCTATGGCCGGACGCGTGTGGACGCCCCCTCGAATGCAAGCATTTTTTGGGCCACGTTTGAGCTGCGGTCAGGTGCGGTCGTGTGTCCGGCCTCAATAATGCGGCTTTCAAACGCTGTGGGCCCGTATGGAGATATGCAGATCGGAACCATTTCGCTTGCCCGCGCTTGAAGGCGCTCGTCCGGAATGCCGGTTCGCCCGATCCGGTCTCGTGACCATTTGCCCTTACGCATCCTTTCGTCCTGCTTACATCTGCGACGGCAAACTGACGATTATGACCTATGCTGCCGCCATCGCCGGATCCCGATAATTATCGCCGTTACGCATCAACGCCCAGGCAATGCGCGCCATGCGGTTGGCCAAAGCCACTGCGTATCAGCATGCGAGGCGTTCGCTCCATCATCCGCGCCAAAGTCCAGCCCCAGGCCTGGGCCCTGGAACACGCAGAATGGCTGGCGCTCCTACTTGAGTCCGAGGCGACGCAACGCCGGCAAAAGCGCTTCGAAGCCCGGGCTTGGGCGGCCAGATTGCGTCACGACGCACAGGTCGAGGACACCGACTTCCGTGCCGTGCGCGGTCTCAACCGTGGCCTCTTTCTCCAGTTGGCCGGGTGCGACTTCATCCGCAAGCGGCAAGATCGTTGAGGACCGCTACGAGCGCCGGTCGACGATCGTCACCAGCCAGGTGCCGGTCGATCGCTGGTACGAGATCATCGGCAATCCGACCATCGCCGACGCCATTCTCGACCGGCTCGTCCACAACGCCTATCGCATCGAATTGTCCGGCGAGAGCCTGCGAAAACGATCTCCAAGGCCGACGGTCACGGCGGCATCTTGACCTGAACTCCGACACCGACCCATCATCGAAATCGACCCAGGATCATACCAGGAGATGGCCGGCTTCAAATCGGAACGGCGGCCGGAATGAAATCGGAACAGGTGGCAGGCTTCATTTTGGAATGCATGGCCGGTTTCGTCGGAATCCGTATAATGGCGCACTGGACTGCAAAAAGGGTGGCGTTCTCTTGCCCTGGAAGCGGTTCCAATCTACATGGGATACTGCAGTACTCCAAGCAAGGCATTTTGATCCTGCCGGTCGGCGCGCGCCCCTCTCCGGTGCAGGGTTTGTTCGTTAACCGCCTCTAGCCGGTGCTGATGTTTCTGGCATGGCACCGGAAATAGAACGACCATGCTTCCTTATTGGATCTTCTTTTTGGTGCCGGCAGCCTTAGCGATTGGAGAGCGTCCGACGGACTGGCGCACCCGCAGGCAGGGTTTCGGATGGCTGGTCTTTGGGCTATTTCTTTCGTCGATCATCGGACTCCGATTTCAAGTCGGCGGCGACTGGAACAGTTACTTGGCGCACCTCGAGCGCGCCTCCTACCAATCGCTATGGGAAGCTCTCGGCAGCAGCGATCCTGGCTATGTGCTCCTCAATTGGATTGCCGCTCAGCTTGGACTCGGTATTTCCTCTGTCAATTTCGTATGCGGCGTCCTCTTCGCCGTTGGCTTGATCGCTTTCGCCCGGAGACAGCCGCGACCTTGGCTCGCGATTACGGTCGCGATGCCCTATCTTGTCATCATCGTGGCCATGGGCTACACGCGGCAGGCGGTCGCGATCAGCTTCGTGATGGGCGGGTTGGTTTCCCTTTCCTCGGGCAGACTGCGTAGCTTCGTCATCTGGATGCTATTCGCTGCCATGTTTCACCGCACGGCAATCGTTCTCGTTCCGATCGGCGTCTTGGCGAGCAGTTCGCGCGGCAGAATCTGGAGCGCATTCTGGCTCGGCCTCGTGGGGGTAGGTTTGTTTTTTACCTTCCTTTCCGATGATGTCGATACACTTGTACAGGGATACATCGACGCTGAATACCAGTCGCAAGGAGCGTTCATCCGCTTGGCGATGAATATCCTTCCCGCCATAATCTTTCTTCTTCTCAGAAAAAGCTTCGTCGAAAATCTGGCGGAGCTTCGTCTCTGGACCTACCTCGCGCTGGCAGGTGTTCTTTTGTTTGCGTCATATTTCGTCGTGCCGTCTTCTACCGCGATAGATCGGATCGGGCTCTACGTTATTCCGATCCAAATGTTTGTGTTAAGCCGCCTGCCAGATATAATGAACGCCCATGTAAAAAGCCGAGTCTCGGTCGCGCTCATCGTCGTCTATTGCGGTCTGGTGCAGCTCGTCTGGCTCGTGTTTGCAAAGACAGCGTTTGCTTGGCTTCCCTATCGCATGAGTCTTTAGGGCTGACTGGGGCTGCCGTTCAGGAGCCAGCCAGGCCGGAGAGATAGTGGGCATAGTCGGTGGAGCCGAGGCGCGCGGCGAGCGCCTTAAGGGCGTCGCGTGAGATCCAGCCGTTGCCGTAGGCGATCTCCTCCGGACAGGCGATGCGCATGCCTTGGCGATGTTCCAGTGCGCGCACAAATTCCGCTGCCTCCATGAGCGCTTCTGGCGTCCCAGTGTCGAGCCAGGCATAGCCGCGCCTCATCAAGGCGACTGACAGGGCGCTGTCTTCCATGTAAGATCGGTTGACGTCCGTAATTTCGAACTCGCCGCGGGCTGAGGGGCGGATCTTTCGGGCAATGTACGGTCCGCGCCCGTCGAAGAGATAGAGGTGGTGACGGCCCAGTTCGAACGGGGATCCCCGGGCTTTTCCTCGATCGAGATCGGCCTGCCTACAGCATCGAGTTCGACCACCCCATAGCGTCTCGGATCACTCACATGGTATGCAAATATGGTGGCGCCTCGCAAATCGGCGATGGCGCCGCTCAGCAGCTCGGGAAGATCGTGACCGTAGAAGAGGTTGTCGCCGAGGATGAGGGCGCAAGGCCCTCCGTCGAGGAATCGTTTGCCAATTATCAGCGCCTGAGTGAGGCCGTTCGGTTTTGGTTGTTCAGCGTACTGAAGTTGGATGCCCCATTGTTCCCCGGTGCCGAGACGCTGCTCGAAACGTGGCAGGTCCTGGGGCGTCGAGATAATCAGGATCTCGCGCAAACCCGCCAGCATCAGGTGGTAAGCGGGTAGTAGATCATCGGCTTGTTGTAGACGGGGAGCAACTGCTTGGAGACCACCGATGTCATCGGATAGAGCTGCGTGCCGCTGCCGCTGGCCAGTATGATCCCCTTCGTCGTATTTCCCTTTCGCCCCAGCCATAGCGCGGCGCCATGTTGGTCTTGATCCAGGTCTCGTCGAGGAAGACGAGCCGCGTGGGATCGAGCGTGTGTTGACGAGAGCGCCATCGTCGCCGCCTGCCGGCGATGTCGGCACGGGCCTGTTCAAGCGCCAGAACCGTTTTTTTTGAAGCGCAGTCCCTCGCGCTGCAGGAACAGCCACACCGCGTTGTGCGACACCCTCACGCCGCGGGCTGCCAGCTCGGTCTAGCAGAAGAGGACGCTTCCCCGCACAACAGACAGCGAGGCGTTCTCCCGCTCTGACCTGGTACAACGCGCGCTTTGCGCACGACGCGCTCCGCCCGCAGCCGGGCCAGACCTGGCTGATCGTCACCTCGGCAATCCACATGCCGCGGACGATGGGGGCATTCCGTGCCAGCGGGTGGACCGGACTGGTTGCCTGGCCCGTCGACTATCGCAGCCGCGGAACCGAATGGCCGGGGATTATGCCGGACCTGTCGGCGGGACTCGGAAGACTTGATGACGCAGCCCACGAATGGGTCGGACTGATCGCCTACTACCTGCTTGGCCGGTCGACCTCGCTGTTCCCCGGACCAGAGCAGTCCAAGGCCGCTCAGGAGCCGTAGTAGTCGCGGTACCAGGCGACAAAGGCCGAGACCCCGTCCTTTACCGGCGTCGCCGGCCGATAGTCCACCGCCTTTTCCAGCTCGGACACGTCGGCGTAGGTATCGGGCACGTCGCCCGGCTGCAGCGGCAGCAAGTCCTTGATCGCCGTCTTGCCGACCGCTTCCTCGATCGCCTCGATGTAGGCGGAGAGCTTCACCGGCGCATTGTTGCCGATGTTGAAAATCCGGAACGGCGCGTTGGAGGAGCGCGGATCCGGATCCGCGGCATCCCAGGCCGGATCGGGCTCGGCCACCTGATCGCTCATCCGGATCACCCCCTCGACGATGTCGTCGACATAGGTGAAGTCGCGGGTGTGGTTGCCGTGATTGAAGACCGGGATCGGCTCCCCCGCGAGAATATTCTTCGTAAACATGAAGAGGGCCATGTCCGGGCGTCCCCACGGACCATAGACGGTGAAGAAGCGCAGCCCCGTCGTCGGCAACCGGTAGAGATGGCTGTAGGCATGCGCCATCAGCTCGTTGGCGCGCTTGGTGGCGGCATAGAACTGCAGCGGATGGTCGACGCCGTCGTGCTCGGAGAACGGCATCTTCGTGTTGGCGCCATAGACGCTGGAGGTCGACGCGTAGGTGAGGTGCGCCACCTCGGCGTGGCGGCAGGCCTCCAGGACGTTGGTGAAGGCGATCAGGTTCGATTCCACGTAGGCGTGCGGATTGACGAGGCTGTAGCGCACGCCGGCCTGGGCGGCGAGATGGATCACCCGGTCGAAACGATGCGTCTCGAAGCAGGCCTCCACGGCGGCGCGATCGGCGAGGTTTTCGCGCACGACGGCGTACTCGGCATGGGTCCGCGCGGCGGTTTCCGCCAGCACGGCCAGCCGCGCCTCCTTGATCGCCGGATCGTAGTAGTCGTTGACGACGTCGAACCCGACCACGCTGTCGCCGCGCTCCAGGAGCCGTTT
Organism: Amorphus sp. MBR-141; assembly: GCF_053628695.1. Classification (NCBI taxonomy): domain Bacteria; kingdom Pseudomonadati; phylum Pseudomonadota; class Alphaproteobacteria; order Hyphomicrobiales; family Amorphaceae; genus Amorphus; species Amorphus sp. MBR-141. Next base: position 80,473 of record NZ_JBRJGW010000021.1, on the reverse strand, counting down.
GGCGGTGTGGAAGCCGACGAAGCCGGCGCTGCCAGTCACGAGTACCTTCATCGGATCCTGTCTGCTCGTGTGCGGGAGAAGCGTGCAGCGCGCAGCTGCGCTGCCGGCGCACCCACCGGGATCGACGACCCAGGCGGCGGTGTCAACGTTCTGTCACACAAAGCGGCGCGGGACGCCACTCATGGCCGCCAGAGGCGGACGCGGTCCGGCTTCGCCGCGCGGTCGAGACGCGCCTTGAGATCCATGATCACGCCGCCGTCTTCCGCCAGCAGACGCTCGACGAACGGCCAGCCGCGGTCGAGATAGGCCTCGTGCGGAACCGCCAGTATGACCGCGTCGGCGCGCCCGAGCGCAGCCTCCTCGACCAGCTCGAACCCGTATTCGTGACGGACTTCGGCTGCGTCGGCCATGCAGTCCGAGACGGTGACCTCCATCCCGAAGGCCTGCAGTTCGCGGATCACGTCGACGACCTTGGAATTGCGGATGTCCGGGACGTTCTCCTTGAACGTGATGCCGAGGACCGTGACGCGGCGGCCCGGCCGGCCGCCGCTGTTGATCAGCCGCACACCGGTGCGCGCGATGCGGGCGCCGACGTCGTCGTTGGTGCGGCGGCCGGCGAGGATCACCTCGGGATGCAGCCCGACCATCTGCGCCTTGTGGGTCAGATAGTAGGGATCGACGCTGATGCAGTGGCCGCCGACGAGGCCGGGCGTGAACCGCAGGAAATTCCACTTCGTGCCGGCCGCAGCCAGGACGTCGTAGGTGTCGATGTCCATCCGCCCGAAAATGTCGGACAGCTCGTTCATGAAGGCGATGTTCAGGTCGCGCTGGGCATTCTCGATGACCTTGGCCGCTTCGGCGACCCGGATCGACGGCGCGCGGTGGATGCCCGCCGTGACCACCGATCCATAGACGTCCGCGACGACATCGAGGGTGCGCGCATCCTGGCCCGCCACCACCTTCACGATGGTCTCCAGCCGGTGCTCGCGGTCGCCGGGGTTGATCCGTTCGGGGGAGTAGCCGACGGTGAAATCCGTCCCGCAGACGAGGCCCGATGCGCGTTCCAGAACGGGAACGCATTCCTCCTCGGTGGCGCCGGGATAGACGGTCGATTCGTAGACGACGATCGCACCGGGCGAGAGGGCCGCGCCGACGGTCGCACTGGCCGCCATGAGGGCCCCGATGTCGGGCCTGCGGGCGGCATCGATCGGTGTCGGCACGGTCACGATGAAGAAGTCGGCCCCCTTCAGCTCCTCCGGATCGCTGGAAAAGCGGATGCCGGCATCGATGAGAACGTGCTCGTCGACCTCCCGGGTATGGTCATGGCCGGAGCGGAGCTCCTCGACACGCCGCGCGCTGATGTCGAAGCCGACCACCGGAGCACCGGACTTCGCCAATGCAACCGCCACCGGCAGGCCCACATAGCCGAGGCCGATCACTCCGATCCGTCTGCTATGTTTTGTCATGCTTTCCCCCAAACCGGCGCTTCCTCAACGCGTACCACTCTTCTAAAGAAGCGGGTCTATCCAAGCTCGACCTTATTCAAATTCAGCGTCAGGTTCAGAAGACGGCGTCTTTGGCGATGAACTCAACGGCATTGTCGAAGGGCGAACATGACGATGTCGCCCGTATTGTGGACGTCCTCCCACTTGCGCCAGCGTAACCAATAGCCGATTCGGAGTTCGTTGCCTTTGTCCGTCGACGTGAGCCGGGCGATCGCCGCTTCGGTCTTCAATAGGTAAGGGTGGTAGGCGCGCCACGAGCCAGTCTTCATGCTTCTCGATTTAGTCCGAAACCAAGAGGTTTGGCCTGGCCAAATCTCAGTTGACAATCGCACCCAGGATTGTGAAACACGTAGCAGTCATTCGTCTTCGAGCGTGGATGCCTCCGGCCTTCTTCGGGGGCGGGGCTTCCGTCGCTTAGTGGTGGAGTTCCTCGCCGCGCTTTTGCCGTCGCGTTCAGGAGCTGTCAGCTGCTCTGTTTGGTCCTCTTGACTCGGCCCTGTTTGCTGGCATGCCGCCGAGGACGCCTCAGCGGAATCATGTGGCGCCTGAGGCGCTTTAGGCGGCTCGTCTGATACGGCGGACTGACCGAGGTTGGGTTTCAGTAGCTCATCATCAGATCCGCTCCTGTCCGACGCCGCCAATCCCCCGTTGCCGACATCAGTACTGTCGCTGGGCTCACGTGAGGTATCTGGTTGAGCTGGCTCGACGGGGTTGTCGATCTCGGCCTCCTGGTCGGAGGTGGCAAACTCGATTACCATCGTTCCTGACCCCGGGCCCTCCAATGGTGCAACCGGGTACTGCTCATGGAGATTGACGGCGATCTCCGCGAGTTGGCGCATGCGCTCGTCCTCATGGAACGCTTCAGGCAGGCGAACCTTGATAGGCGGGGTCGCCCGCGCGTAGACCATCGCGTGGTGCTTGAACGCCGGCCCCATCAGCTCGGCCGGCGGGACCAACGGCCTTGTTTCTTCGAAGACGGTCGTCTTATCGCCGGCGCGGCTCGAGACGTAGGTGGCCGTCTCCATGTCGTTGACCCCAAAAAAGATCTGCGTTCGGCAATTGCCGAGCATGCTTTCCCAGCGTGGATAGGTGACCTTCAGCTGAGGCAGGTCCTGGGCAATCAGCCACATGCGGATCTTGGCGCTTCGCGCGATCGCAATCTGATCTTCGATAAGGGGCATGTGGCCGAGCTGGGCCAACTCATCGAAAACGAAGAGGGCCGGGACCTGGTGGTCGACGCGCCAGTCGGGATGGTCTTCCTCGACCAAGTTTTCCGCTCTGGCCCAAGCGTTGAGGTGAACGCCCATGACGACCCTGAGGACGCTCGCGTAAGAGCGGATCCGGTCAGGTGGGACGACGAAGAACATACTCTTCGAAGGTCCGCGTTCGAGACGGTTGTATTCATCGTCCATGTAGAACACGTGATGATAGCCGAGGGGCCCGTAGCGTTCGCCGCGGGCGATCTGCGCCTCGCGTTCGCGGAGGTCCGACACGAACTGGTGGATGTCCCAGCCTGGGGACGTCGTGCTGGTCGCATTGGCGATCTGTTTGGAGCGCCAGGCATCGAGCTCCGCACGGGCGGACTGCAGGATGCTGTCGAACATGCGGTCGGCCATGACGTCGAACTGGTTGGCGAGCTCGACGAGCATCTCGTCATCGCTCTTGGCCAATTGCGTCCGCAACGCCTCGTGCTCCTCAGCGCTGGCATAGAGGAGGCGAACGACTTCCCGCATGGTGCGTCGTTCGGGCTCGAGTGTCCTGACGTACATGATGAGACCGCGCACGACGTCGCGCGCGGAATGGTCCCAGAAGCGCTTCTCGCCGCTGTCGGAGGGGGTGATCAGGAGATCGGCCACCACCCTTGCATCGTCCCAATCCTCGATGACGTCGAGGGGATTGAAGGCGTGGGTCTCGCCGTTGCGGTCGAAGGGCGCCCATTTGAACACGCCGCCCATGAGATCGCGCTGCAGGCCCGTGGCCCGGAAATTCTCGCCCTTGGGATCCAGACACAGGACCGGGCCGCCATAGGTCATCAGGGTCGGCAGGATGTAGCGCTGCCCCTTGCCGGCACCGGTCGAAGCGATCGTGAGAATGTGTCCTTCGCCTTGATGGAACAGAGGGACGGCAGGGGTGACGGCCGGCGGTTCTGCGATGCCGACTTCGATGGCATCGGGCGCACGCTTGCTTCCGACAAAAAGTCCTGCCGCCTCTAGGTCCATTCCCGCAGCGAACCGACTTCCGCCGCCCGCGTGCTGAATGCGCTCGTAGAGCTCGGGCGGACCGTGGGGAATGATGACGCGGCGGAGCATGTCTTCCGCATCCTCGATCCGGCCTTGCAGCAGGGCCCGTTCGTAGCCGCTGCCGAAATCGTATCCGCCCATCACGAATGTGCAGCCGAGATCATCGATCGCCTGGACGATATCGAGATGCGCCTGGGGTACGCCCGGCGCATCCAGCTGTGTCTCGGCGGCAGACGCAGTCAGCTGCCACCTGCTGTCCCCGATGCGAACGACGACGTAGGGATTGAAGATCGTGGTGGGGACCTCATTGCGCCTGGCCGCTTCTTTCCATGCCTCTTCAGCCAGTTGCGCTTCGGATTTCTCGGGGGCGGGCGCATTCGGCCGTCTTTTCTTGAGAAATTCGACGATGCGCCCGAACGCACGTCCAGCGACCCACCAGGCATCTCGCGCCTGGGGACTGCTCGTCGGCTCCTCGGCGCCATTCTCTTTGAGCGATTGCTTCCGAGCTATGCGCACGCGAAGGAGATACAGGCGGCGGGCCTGCAGCAGGGTCCAATAGGCGCCCGCCCAGGCGAGATAGAGGCCGATCGCCAGAAGCAGCACGGCGCCGAGGGAGTCCAAGTAGTCCGGGCGGACCACGGCGCCCAGAATGAAGAACACGAAAAGCGGCGCGATCGCCGCCCAATAGCGAAGCTTCCGTTTGATCGGCATGTCGACGACCACCCAATTACACCCTGCCGACCAGCTACGATGGCCGAGTCGAACCGCAACCACAAGGCGAGCCTGCCAATCGGGGGCGGCACGGCCGTGACCACGCGATGTCGATGCCAGCTGTGGCTGTCGCATGCCGAACGGCGGCTTCGATATTCCGGGGCGGCGGTGAGTAATCTATCCGGCAGCAATCACCTGCCCGAACATCAGCGTTGGCAATGTCCTGACTGTTCCAGCGGAACGCCGCTTCCCCGGCGTGTCGCAAACGCCGCTTTCTCTAACGATTTTACGGTGTTAAGAAGAGTGCGACCGAATGTTCAATTCTGTTGCAGCGGTCAACCCCTCTCAGCGCATTATTCGTCCCACATCTTGCGGGCCATCTTGCGTTCCTCCGCACCGACGGCATCGCCATAGATGGCCGTGGTCGAGAGCGACGCGTGACCCAGCCACTTCTGAAGTAGGTTGATCGGTACGCCGCGGCTGAGGGCGGCCACACCGAAGCCGTGGCGCAGGCCTTTGGCGGTCGCATGCGGGCCGACGATCCTTGCCTTCCGCATCACTGTCGTGACGTACCTGTGAGCCGTCGCCCGGTGCCACGGCCAGAGCCGCGCTTGTCGAAGCTCAGCGTCGCTTTGCAGGCTCTGGATGTCATGCACCCGCTGAAGGGCTGACAGAACCTTGGCTGACACGGGGACGGCCCGGTGGATGCCCTCCCGTCGCTTCTTGAGGCTACGGAAGATGATGATGCCGGCGGACATGTCGATGTGGTCCGGCGTCAGCTCCAGGGCTTCGGAAATCCGGCAGCCGGTCTCCTTCAGGACGAGACAGAAGGTGAAGACCGCACCGCCGTCGCGGGCTGCGGCCTTGATGAATGCCGCCCGCTCGCGGTCGCTCAGATATTTTCGGTGACCGGTCCCGTCATAGAGACTCCACTCCATATGGCCTCGCGCATAAACGAAGGCGCTACCCTCCCAAGCTGCTGTTCCCGTTGACTGAATCGTAGCAGCCCAAGCCGGGCGCGCGCGACCGAATTGAACATTCTGTCGCAGCTTTGGCGGGAGGGGGTGTGGCTGATGCGCCACGTTGGCCTTGGGACCCTGTCGGGATCGCTGCCTTCGGGGCCGGCAGAATGCTGCCGTCCCGCCAAGACAGACACCGACGGCTGTTCGCGCACAGGACGGCCATGCGGAAGAGGTGCGTCGGGCGCTCCGGAGGCTTGGGCTGCGGCCTGCTCTCCGTCCCGATCCTCGTCAGACGTTGCAAGCCTTTGGGGGAGCCGGATGACTGAAGCCACGAACACCGACGAGGCGGCCTACCTGACCTGGAAGACCCAGCAGGCCGGAACGCGGGTCGTCACCGGGGTGGCATCGGCACTCTGGGTCGCCGCCGTCTTCGGTTGGATCTTGCTCCTGCACAAGATCTCTCAAACCTCAGCCTTTGCGCTGCAGTACTCCGACCGGGTTCACCAACAGCTCGGCGAGTGGGGCGTTGCCGTGGGAGCGCTCACACTGATTGCGATCGTTGTGGGGATCATGGCCATTGCGGCCTTGGTGCGCTCCCGTCGGGCGAAGGACGCGCTCGTCGCGAGCCTGCGCAAGCGCCTGGCCGACCCTGCAGATGGGGCACAGCGGTCGACCATCGAGTCCCGACTGCGCGAGCTCGGCGCATGACGACCGACCGGACGTCCCGAACCGGGCCTCTGACGACGACGATCCATTCACCGACACCGTGGAGGAGCAAATGACCAACTGGAAACAGCTGAGCGAAGTCGACGCTAAGGCACACCGGCTTTATGGCGTGAAGGGATGGCTGCTGGTCATCCTGATCCTGATGGCGCTCGGCGCGCTGAACTCGCTGGTGACGCTGTTCACCTATTCGGAGATGCGCGCGCTCTACGGCGCCTATGCGCCGGTCTCCACGATCCTGAGCATCGTGTTCGGACTGATCTACGCATTGATCGCGCTCGCCGGCTTCCTGAAGGATAGCCGGTTTCCCGCCTACGTCAGCCAGATGCTCTACGTCACGATGGTGGTGGCCGTGATCAACTCGGTGGTCGCCGGCGTGCTGGCGCCGGTCCAGGCCGGCAAGATGAGTGCGATCGTCGGCGGCTTGATCGGGCTCGTCCAGGGCGGTTTGCTGATCTGGTACTTCAAGGCGTCCAAGCGGGTGAACGTCACCTACTTCCATCGCGTGCGGGCGGACGAGTAGCGGTCATTGTCCATTTGGTCAGATCACCGTGACCGACTAGCTGGCAGGGCGTCCGATTAGCAGGACGTCCTGCCTTGGCGATCGACCAAGCGGGGTTGGTCTGCTTTACTTGCGGCCCTCGATCGCAGTTGTCCACCTTTTCCCGAGCGCCGGTTTGTGGCCTGCGCCGGCCTTTCTTGCCACCTACCGTCTGGATGATCAGCAACCGGACCTGGTGAAAGCTCCCCCCCCCCCCAGATGAGGCGAGCCTGCTCTATTATCTTTGATTCAATGGTATGAATTATTTATTATTACTATAATCGCTAATAATTAAAAAGAATTAACTGCTATTGTTCATCCGTCAACGTCTCGCTTTCGGACTTCACAGCGCCCTGCTTCTGGCAATGCTGGGCGCCGTTCCGGCGATTGAGGCGACGGCGAGCGGGAGCGGCCGCAATGCGGGCTCCGGGAGCCTTGAGACCCTGCATCGCTCCGCAACGCAGGGCGAACAAGCGCGCGAATTCGGCGACTGGGAGCAGCGCCTTGCCCGCGAAGTGATCGCCACGGGGCAGATGCTGGAGGGGGATCCGCGTCTGGAAGATCTGGTGTCGCTCCTGGCCCAACGCGGCCGGGCGCTGTTTTCCCACGAAGGGCAGCTGACGCAGGAATGGGTGCGGCAGCAACTGCAGGAAGCGTTGCCGCAGATCGGCAACGATATGGCATCAGCGGCAATGAACGCCGCAACCCGTGAACTCGCCCGCGGCAGCGTTGGCCTCGCGAAGGGGTTCGCGCAGACCATGACCGGGCTGTCCGGCGACGGAAATCTCGACTCCGGTCTGAAGACGGCCGCCCTGCGCGGCGGCCTGGAAGGTCTCAAGGCGGGCGTTGCCGCAAGTGACGTGGTTGCACTGAACCGGATGGAGCTGGAATACAGCCTCAGCGAAGCCGGAGTTGACAGCTATTCCATCCTGACGATCCAGCCGATATGGAGCAGCCCCGATCTGCACCACAACGTCTTTGTTCAGGCCTCCTTTGCCAACAAGGACGTGGAAGACCTCGGGGCCAGTACAAGCGACCAACGCAACACGGCGAATGCCGGCGTGGCTTACCGCTACGTTACGCCGGACGAGCAGCATATGTTCGGTGCCAACGTGTTCTTCGACCACCAATGGCCCTATCATCACACCCGCATGTCGCTGGGCGTGGACTACAAGACCAGCTTCTACGGGGTGAGTTTCAACACATATTTTGGGCGGTCCGGCTGGCGCAGCCGGGGCGACGGCTACCAGGAAAAAGCGCTGGGCGGATCGGACATCGAAGTCTCCGGCCGCGTGCCGCAAATGCCGCAATGGGAGATCTTCGCAAAAGGCTATCACTCGAGCCAGGAAAAGACCGCCGTCATGAACCCCGACGGCGATGATATCTGGGGCTATCAGGTTGCGGCGGAATACGCGCCGATCAATGGGATAACGCTGCGCGCCTCGGCCACCAAAGACAATGAGATGTCGGATGTTGAAGGAGCGATCGCCCTGCGACTGACCTACCGATTCGGGCAAGGCTTCGAGGATTGGTGGGAGCAGCCCTCCTATAATCTCGCCACCGTCCTCGACCGGCGCTTCGACAAGGTGCGCCGGACCAACGAGATCCGCGTGCAGGTGCGCCAAGTCAGCGGCGCTTTGTCCGGCAACGTTCCGGCTGTCAGCATGCTCGGCCTGACGGGATGTCCCGAGGGAAATTTGTCCGTCCCCACAAACTCGGCTTGCGCCCGCCTCTTCGGCGATGATCCCACCGACATCAACGACGTCATGATCTATGCTGGGGATGTGCCGGGCACCACGACGGACTTCTTTGTCCGTAGATGCGATTTGGGTCAGGACTACGACCCCGTGGACGACCGCTGCGAAAGCGGAGGCGGGGATCCGAATACCAGAGACAAAATGCAATGGAAGGATAGCAATACAGTCTCTGACACGACGAATTTCGGAACGGGCACGGCCTGGACGAATGTGAATGCCACGGACGGACCGGGTAATACGGCAATGCTTGTGGCCGATGTTTCTGGTGCGCATCCAGCGGCGGAAGCCTGTAATACTTTGCCGGGCGGCGGCTGGTATCTTCCGGCGATTTCGGAGCTGGATGTGATCTATGCCAACTTGAATGCTACGGACGATCCTGACCATCCGCTGCCGACTGTGAATGGTGCAACAGATGATGACAACAGCGGCACAACTGGCCTATTGCGTAATAGCTTCGATATTAGCGGACAATATTACTGGTCATCCTCGGAGGGCACTAGCAGCGTCGCATGGCTGCAGAGATTCAGTGACGGTACCCAGAGCTATTACGGTAAGGCGACTAACCGCAACATTCGGTGTGCCCGCCGGTAAGCTATCCTCGTCGTCGCTAAGACTATTACGCAAGATGTGTGCTGTCATACAGCACCTTTCTCTCATTCCGCTTCACGCAGTTCGGCAAGGACCCCCCCTTTGGCCGCGTGCGCACGGCCAAGTGCCGTTCCTTTGAAGTGTCTTGGAATCGCGGCAAACGGGCAGGTCTCGTTGCAAAGCGCCCCAGCTTTCTTTTCCACCGCACGTCTAACCGGTTGTGATCCGGCGTTTGCGCGAAGCCATGGCGCCCAGGGAGATCCCGGGGTCCGCATTCCCGTTCGGGTCGGCGGATGATGTCCGCCACGCCGGTGACCCGTGATGCTTTATGGGCGGGGCCGAAAACGTCCCGGCTGCAATTCCTGACAGTCTCCTGACAGGGGGTCCGGCTGCGGGTGCGGCCGAATGGTCGGGGTGGCGTGTCAGGCACTCCGGCGGCGGATGTCTTTGTCTCCCCGGTCCGTCCTCCGTCTCTCCGGTCAAGACGCCCGCATGTCTTTCGGCCTTGCCCCCAGATGGCAGCTCTGACCGGGGCCGCCGCCCGGTCGCAACGGCTGCGCCGTCCTCCTCTCACGTTGCGGTCCTTCGGATGCGCCGGCCGGCTCTGAGGCCCCGGTTTGTACGAGGCCATCGCAAGGCCGTTCGAAAGGCGGGCGGCCAGAGAGACCCAAGGAGGACAGACCGATGACAAAGACGACCAAACCCCGCACCGACGTGCACGCCACCATCACCAACACGATCGTGGCCGCGATCGAAGCCGGAACCGAGGCCTGGCAGATGCCCTGGCATCGCGCAGGCGGAGCCCTCTCCCGTCCGGTGAACATCGCCACCGGGAAACCCTACCGCGGCATCAACATCCTCGCCCTGTGGGTGGCAGCCCAGACACGCGGCTTCTCCCGGCCCGAATGGGGCACCTACCGCCAGTGGACCGCCAAGGGCGCCCAGGTGCGCAAGGGTGAGAAAGGCACCACGACGGTGTTCTACAAGGACCTCACCGTCGAGCCCGACGATGCCGCCAACCAGCTTGACACCACATCCCCCGAGCGCCGATGCGTGGCCCGCGCCAACATCGTCTTCAACGCCGACCAGGTGGACGGATGGGAGCCGGCCCCGGCTGAAGTGCCCTCAGTTGAGACAAACTTCACGCCGGTCGCAGACGCCGAGGCCTTCGTCGCGGCCACCGGTGCCGACATCCGTCACGGAGGCGAGGCAGCCTTCTACCGGCCCGCGAGCGATCACATCCAGATGCCGCCGAAGGAGGCCTTCCGCGGCAGCCCGACCAGCACGCCCGCCGAGGCCTACTACTCCACCCTCTGTCACGAGCTGGTGCACTGGAGTGGTGTCCCCCACCGTCTGGACCGGATCCTCAAGACCCGCTTCGGCAGCGAAGCCTATGCCGCCGAGGAGCTCGTCGCCGAGCTCGGAGCCGCCTTTCTCTGCGCAGACCTCGAGATCAGTCTGGACCCCCGTCCCGATCACGCAGCCTACGTCGCCACCTGGCTCAAGGTCCTCAAGAACGACACCCGCGCCATCTTCACCGCAGCCTCCAAGGCCCAGCAGGCCGTGCAGTTCCTGCACGGCCTCGGGGAGGAGGACGACGCGTCGGGAGAGGCGGAGGCGGCCACCGAACAGGTGGCCGCGTAACTGAACCGCCGAGCGCTCTTCTTTGGTGATTGTCTCGCGCGTCATGCCGACGAACTCCTCACTATAGAGAGCTTCGTCGAATGGTGCTGTCGGGGCCAGCAACTCGTGCATCGGACGACCCGAGCTCTCCGCATAGACCAGGAACACGCGGAACAGATCGTGACTGATGCATTCGTTGTCGTACAGGAGTTTGACGTCGAAGAGGTAACGTGGGTGCTGGCGATCAAAAGTTGCGTGAAGCTTCCCGCCAAATAGATCCTCGAAGGCTCCTACGTTCATTTCAGCAAAACCGAACTGCTCTGTGACCGCGTTCGACGCCAGCATCGTCGTTGGCGTAAAGACCGTGCCCCGCATTACCGGCGAGGTCTCGATCTTGACCTGGGCGCGGCCGTCGCCAACCAGGATGCGGGTGTCGTTGTTGCCACCGCCGGCCACGCGTCTGGCCTGGATCCGCCGGTTGCGTTTGGTGATCGTCGCCATGATGCGATCGAGGGTGTCGTTGATGTCTGTCAGAGACGCCTTACGCGCGCCAATCGGCAGTAGGTGAGGTCAATGTCCACCGACAGTCGCGGCATCTCGCGATAGAACAGGTTGATGGCCGTGCCACCCTTCAGGGCGAACACGGCCTCTTTGGCGATGTCCGGCAATACGCTCAGAAGGAGCCGGACCTGATGCACATAGCGATCAAGCATCCGCGCCGGCCTCTGCATCCTTTGCAGGCACGAAGTCCCTCGGCACGGCGATCCGATAAGTCGGATGGAGCTTGCCGCCCGCGACCAGCGCCCGCGGTCCGGAGCCAAGATCGATTGTTTCGATGTCCAGGTGCTTGCGCCAGGCGTGCCGATGGCGGTCGGCAAAAACGAAGAACAGGCGCCGGACCTTCACGCTCCGGCAGGCTATGAGCAACGCCATCAGTTGCCTTGGTCGCAGCCCGGTCAGGCTCTCGAAGATCCTGTCCAGAGCCTCGAAACTGGCCTCGTCGATCACTTCGTCGAGGGCTTCGAGAATGGCCCGCTCCGGCGCCGATGTCGTCAGGGGCCAGCGCCAGACGTTCACCGCCGGGCTGTCTTCATGAGCATCCCGGTCGGCGTCGACCATGCCCGTCGGGTCATCGCCGAATAGGGTACGCCGATGCAGCACGATCTTTCCGTGGCACGGCAGCCGCGTCAGCCAGCTCGGCACATCACCATAGAGATGGAGGCGCGGCGTCCCGCCGAGAGAGAGGTAATGCGCATGGCCAGCCAGCTCGAGCGCGCTCACCCCGCCCAGGTGAATGTCATGTTTCATGATCTGTTGGAGGGACAGCAAGACAGTGTCCCAGGGAACCGTGGACTGCGGGCTGACACCGTCGGGCAAGGGGCGGCGGTAGACGCCCCGGACGACGCGCTGCAGCCAGCCGCGCGCGACGTAGTCGTGGATCGACTTGGCGTCGATCCCCTGGGCCCTGAGCCAGCGTGTGTCCACCAGGAATCCAGGCGGTACCTTGTCCAGAAGGGGCTTTAAGCGTGGCTGTCTTTGAGGGTGCATAGCCATCAAAATGGCATGCTTTCAAAGTCCCGTCATCAGACTATTTACTCTACATCGATTTTCATGGTTCTAAACCATGAAAATCGGAATAGCGGAAATTTTCCCGGCGTGTTCGAGCTCCGACTGATGCGCATGGCGCATGGCCGTGGACACGCCAGCCTCAATCCAGACGCCTTCAACACCGACAGGTTGCAATCGTCTGGCTATGGCCCATCAGGTAGCCTAGGTTTCTGATCACGCGCCGCCACCCCGCAACCGTGAACCCGAGTGTATTTCGACATCCAGAATTTCCGTGCCGATTCACAATCTGGATCAAACATTCAGATGTTGGCAGGTTCTCCAGCATCTGCACCGGCGCGCCAGCGAGTGTTGGCAGTCCTGGTATCAATTGGTCATTTCGCCGCGCACTTTCAAAGCGGGAACTCATCTTCGCTTCCCCGGCTTTCATTGCTGCAGCAACCGAGGGACGCGTCGGCCTTCTGCCCAACCCCCTCTAGGTGACAATTGCTCGTCGCGCCTGTCTTCAGGCGACGAAAGCTGTGCGGTGCGCCGGCATGTAACTGGCATGTCCACTTCTTTTGGCGAGACGGGAAGCAGGATTGAGGGCGTTGAAACGGTTGAGGTGTAGAGCAGGGCAGGATCTTTCGATCGTTTGCCAGGCCGGAGTGGGCCTGGCTCTTGCGGTCCTGACACTCTTTGCCAGTGCGAACGCGAGCCTCGCCGTTGAGTTGACTGAGGCTGAGCGGCAGTGGATTGCCGATCATCCCACCGCTACCGTGGGCGTGGTCGCGGACAACGAGCCGTATTCCTTTTTCCGCAACGGCAGCATGATGGGCTGGACGCTCGATGTCCTCGATCGCATCGAGGTCGAGACCGGCATCAACCTCGTGCCGCGCATGGGTGCCTGGCCCGAGATCTACGGTACGTTCCGCGCCGGCGCGCTCGACGTCATCGCGGACATTTCGTTGACGGACGCGCGGCAGCCCCTCATCGCCTTCACGGATGCCTATCACCAGCGCCGCACGGTGGTGTTCCAGAACGTCGACTACCCGCTGGCTCTCCCCGTAAGCGTGAAGGGCCTCACTGAAAAGCGCATCGGCATCGTCAAGGACATCTACTACGCCGGCGCTTTGCGTGAGGCGGGCATCGAGCCGGTGGAGTACGACACTTATCGTGACCTGATGGCCGCCCTCGCTTTCGGCTGGGTCGATGCCGTGATCGCAGCCGAGATGACTGGCAACTTCTTCGCGCGTGAGAATGGCTTCTCCAACGTCGCCTCGGTGGGCGCGGTTCCGGTGGCCGGAGTGTCGCTGGAAGACTTTCGCCTGGGTGTGCTCAAGGTCGATGGCGACCAGAACCGGGCGGTGCTCCATGCCATCCTCGCAAAGGCTGTGGCCGCACTGCCGACCGAGGAATTGGCAGCCATCACCGAGCGCTGGCTCAGCTATCGGAGCAGCAGAGCCCTGCCGGTCGGCGGTCCGCTCCGTCTCCTGCCGGAGGAGCAGGCGTTCGTCGCAAACACTCCGCCCCTGAAGGTCGGGTTCATCAGCGACTACGAGCCGTTCAGCTTCCTGGAGGACGGCAAGGGACAGGGACTGGCGGTCGATCTGGCCCACGTGATCTCTGCGTCCACCGGCCTCGCCATGATCCCGATCTACGACAACTGGTCGAACCTGTTAGACGCCTTTCGGGCCGGCGAGATCGATATCATCAGCAACATCTCCCGCACCAACCAGCGCGAGGTCTACACGCTGTTCTCGCGCGAATACCATCGCATTCCGAACGCGGTGTTCGTGCGCTCCGGTTTTGGACCCTATCGCGGACTGGAGTCGCTGGAAGGCCGGAGTGTGGGCATTGGCCGAGGCATCTACTATGCGGACGCGCTGGAGGCGCGGCTGAAGGAGGTGCGGGGCTATTCCACCCAGGAAGAGATCCTCGAGGCACTCGCGGATGGTGAGGTGGACGCAGCCATCATGGCGCTGTCGAACGGCAACGCGATCGTCCGACGCTTGGGGCTGATCAACATCGAGATCGGCGGGGAATTCCTGATGGAAGGCGTCGAGCGGGAGGACCTGAGATTCGGCGTGTCGCCCCGCTACCCGTACGCCCGCAGCATCATCGATCGGGCGATGAACGCGATGTCGACGGCCAGCTGGAACGAGCTCGAGACGCGGTGGCTTGGGCCCCCGCTCGCAGGCGTCGCGCGAAACCGCCCGGTGCTGACGACGGTAGAGCGCGACTATCTAGACGCCAAAGGGGTCCTCAAGGTCTGTGTCGAACCGCTTACCCCTCCCTATACGGCGGTCGACGAGGACGGCAATTTTACCGGGGTCGCAGCGGAAGTGATGGAGAGGCTGGCCAAGCAGGGCGGCTTCTCCTGGCAGGTCGTGCCGGTGCCGATCTGGAGCGCCGGCCTGCAGAAAGCGCAGGACTATGAGTGCGATGTGCTTCCCTTTGTCACCGACAGCATTGGCCAGGATGACCAGTGGACCTTCACGCTGCCCTATCTCGTTTTGCCGATGGCGGTGGCAAGCTCACTTGACGCACCGATCGTCGACCGAATGAGCGAACTCGCCGGCAAGCGGGTGGGCGTGGCGCCTGGCGAAAGTCCAATCCGGGTGCTGGAACGACGCTATCCCGACGTGATCCTCGTGGAAGTAACCAATGAGGCGGAAGCGCTCGACGGTGTGCGGACGGGAAAGATCGACGCCGCGCTCGGGACGTTGCCGAGCCTGGGCTACCTGCTCGCTTCGGAGCGTCTTTATGACGTCAAGATCGCCGGCCGGATCGCCGAAGACTGGCGAGCGTCGATTGCGACGCGGGCTGACGAGCCCATGCTCGCCGCCATCTTCTCAAAGCTCGTTGGCGGGCTCGACGCGGAGGATGTGCAGGCGATGCTGACCCAGCAGATGCTGGTCAGGATCGACGAGAGAGCCGACTATACGCGTCTCCTGGTACTTGGCGGAGCGGCCCTGCTGGTCCTGGCTCTCGTCGTCTACTGGAACCGCAAGCTGAAGCGTTTGAATATCGCCCTGGAGCGGGCCAATCAGAAGCTGCAGGACGTCAGCATCACTGACGCGTTGACCGGCCTCTACAACCGCCGCCAGTTCGACGCGCGGATCGCAGAGGAGTTCGGCCTGTGCCAGCGCAACGGCTGGCTATTTTCAGTGGCGATGGTCGACGTCGACCACTTCAAGCGGGTCAATGACGAGAGGGGGCATGTCTTCGGCGACCAGTGCCTGCGCCACATCGCCGAACTGGCGCGCACCGTTTTCGGACGCGAAGGCGACGTCCTGGGGCGCTACGGCGGAGAGGAATACATCGTCTTCACCCCCGGCGGTTCAAGCGAGGATTTCTTCGAACGCCTGGAGGAACTGCGCAGGCTCGTGGCGCAAAAATCATTCCAAAGCGCTGACCAGACGTGGCATTTGACGATCAGCGCCGGTGGTCATGCAGCGGTCCCCCGGCCCGATGAAACGCCAAGCGATTTTGTCCGCCGCGCCGACGCGCGGCTCTATGAGGCCAAACAGAGTGGCCGCAATCACGTCGTCGCAGCTGCGCGTCCCGAGGAAGAGACCGGAGAGGATCCGATGCCAGATGCGTGACGCCGTGAGAGGCGCCGGCGCTCGGATGGCAAGCTTGCATCCTGCGTGGTGGCAGCCCGCCCTGTCGCGGCTCCACTGGCGAGACCAGCGTCGTTGCGCTCGTGCGGTTGCGAACAGGCCCGCGGCAGGGGCCGGATGCAGCATTGTCTGAGTTCCTCTGGCCGCTGCTCGTCAGGTTGCTTAGGGGGGCCCCAGATTCCGTCCGCCACCCTCGTGGGCGGAGCAGGTTCGCATTTCTGAATGTTTGCCACCTGGGCCAAACGGTTACTTGCCGGATGTCGCCACAGCCACTGGCCAGGTGAACAAGGGCCCGGTTGCCATGGCTCCTTTCGCCAGGCGCATTGTCGCTCCCTGCGCCCTTTCCTTTGCATGGCGGACCTGACCCCGGCGCCGTGCCCGGCAACGGCGTGCTTCGACTTTTCTCCCCTGACCTCCGGTCATTCCGCGCGGAACAGATAAGTCGGCGCGTGCCGTCGTCCGCTTCGCTTCCGCCCTTCCGGTGCAGGGCCCGGCCTCAACCGGGGCCGACGGTAAGCCATGGAAAGGTCGCGAGGAGCGCGGCCTCAAACACACCGAAAGGAGAAAGACATGGCAACCATTGGAACCTTCACCAAGACCGAGCGCGGCTACACCGGCGACATCCAGACCCTGACCTTCAAGGCGAAGGTGGCGCTGACGCCCACCAAGAGCGGCGGCGAGACCGCTCCGGACTTCCGGGTGACGGCGGGCCCCGCCGAGATCGGCGCGGCCTGGACCCGCACCAGCGAGGCGGGCAACAGCTACCTCGCCGTGAAGCTGGACGACCCGAGCTTTCCGGCACCAGTCTACGCCAACCTCATCGAGCGAAACGGCAAGCAGCTCCTGATCTGGACCCGCTGACGACAATCGGCCCCGCCCTCACGGCGGGGTCGGCTGCTGTCTCAAAACGCGGAAGGTCAAGCGCCGGCAAGAATGAGCAGCGGGAGACCGCAGCGCACGATGGGCTCGCTTTATGAGGTCGGCGTACCGATCGCCGACGTCGGCGGTCGGTACGTTTGTTGAAAACGGAATGCCGTGCGCTAATCTCGTTTGCCTGCGTGCTTCGTCATGGCGCCACAGCGGTGGCGAAGATAGTTTTGAGACGCGGTCGTCGCAGCGGCCTGCCGCAACCCCGAGGGACGAAAGTGGCAAATGCCGCAGCACGCACGAAAATGCCCGAAAGAGGCATGACCGACCTCCTCATTCCAAGGGCGGAGGAATTCCGGGCGGAGGATATCGTCACGCGTGCTCTCGAAGTGATCCGCAAACACCTCGCGATGGATATCGCCTACGTCTCGGAGTTCGTAGGCGACAGATCGGTGTTCCGAAAGGTCGACGCGCCCGGACTGGACGACTTGATCAAGGTCGGCGATTCGCAGTCCCTCGACGATGTCTATTGCCGACACATTCTGGCAGGCACTTTGCCCGAGCTCATTCCGGACACGTCCGCCAACGCGTTCGCGCGCCAATTGCCCATCACCCAGGCGGTTCCCATCGGTGCGCACCTGAGCGTCCCGATCCGTCTGTCTGACGGCACCTGCTACGGCATGTTCTGTTGCCTAAGCTTCGCGCCAGACCGGTCCCTCAACGAACGCGACCACCGGACGGTGAGCGCCTTTGCCGAGCTGGCTGCTTTCGAGATCGGTCGGGACGCAGAAGCGAAGCGGCAGGCGCAGGAGAAGCGCGCCCGGATCGAGACCGTGCTCGAAGAGGGTCTGTTCGAGATGGTCTACCAGCCCGTGGTGGACATCCACACTGAACGAACAGTTGGCTTCGAGGCGCTGTGCCGGATTCGCGCCGAGCCGCTTCGAACGCCCGATCTGTGGTTCGCCGAGGCCGACGCGGTGAACCTCCGCGAGGCCTTCGAGCTTGCCGCGATCCGCAAGGCCACATCCGAGCTTTCCACGCTCCCCGACGATGCGTTCCTCGCTGTCAACGTATCGCCGGCGACGGTGTTGGCGCCTGACCTGGAAGCCGCGCTGCGCGGGCTGCGCCACGAACGGATCGTCCTTGAGCTCACCGAGCAGACGCTGATCGCGGACTACGATGCTATCCGGGGTGCGTTGGCACCGCTGCGCGCGCTGGGGGTGCGCATAGCCATCGACGACGCAGGCGCCGGCTATTCGAGCCTTCGGCACATCTTCCAGCTGGAGCCGAACTTGATCAAGTTCGACCTAAGTCTGACCCGCGGGATCGACACCGATCCGGTCCGACAGGCCATGATCGCAGCGCTCGTCGGCTTCGCGAAGGAGACGGGGAGCTCGATCATCGCGGAGGGCGTGGAAACCGGCGCCGAACTCGACTGCCTACGCAGGCTGCGTGTTGGCTTCGCCCAAGGATACCATCTCGGCCGCCCCGCGCCGTTGGAACGAGCCTAGGCGCTTCCCTTCCACCCGTTCTCGGACGGGTCCGCAAACCGCTTCGTTGGGGCAACCCCGTCTCCCAGACATCCGAGCTGCGGGAGCCGTTCGGCTTGGGCGAACGACGGGTTCCACCAGCATCTGGGCGCTGCCTTGCCATTCGTTTTGTTGACCCGCGTTGGCCATTGTGGGGACGGTACTGGACATTGTTGTCTGTATTCGTTAAGTATTGAATAAACTATTCGCGCCCGTATTGCGGTTTTTGTCCTGAGTTACCATAACAGGTTCAGGATAAACATCAGACGTATGCGGGAGGCAAGATGTACGTTGTCCCACATTTATTCGCATCACCTCGCCAGGAACTGGCTTCGGTGACGGCTCACAAACGGGCCAACCTGTTCGGCATTCGCCCCCTGACGGGGGCTCAAGCCGGGACAGGTCTTGCGGACCCTTGCGGTGTCCGGGAAGTGCGTCATGGGGCGTAGGGCGCTCGCCGCGGAGGCACGCCAGGCCGCCATCCTGGACGTGCGGCTGCCGGGTCCTCAGCGCGCCTTCATCGCGGAGTGCGCCGAGCGCGGCGGCATGGCGGTCGCGGACTATGTCCGCGCGGTCCTGGCCGGCGCGCGGCGCCGGCCATACCGGCGGCGGTTCGAGCGGCTGAAGACCGACGCGAAGATCCGGGTGCGGATGACGGCGGCTGAGCTGGACCGGCTTCGTGCGCTTGCGCGGGATCGCGGCATGAGCCTCGGTCGCTATGTGCGCCTGGTGCTGTCCGGTGCCCGGCCGCGGGGTCGGTCGGCAGCACCGCAGGCACTGAAGCAGGTCGTCTACGAGCTTCAGTCCATGGGGGCGAACTTCCGCCAGCTCGGGGCGAGCTTGGGTGATCCCGACTATCTGGAATGGCGCACCCATGTGGCGGTGATCCTCGTTCGTGATTGCGTTCGGGCGGTGGACCGAGCCGAGGCCATGGGTGTGCTGCTGGGTCCGATCAACCATGCCGGTCACCTGCTCAATGCGCTCGCCTACCGCGCCAATGCCGGCCATGCCGTGACCGAGGCCGAAGAGGCCGACGTGCTCGAGGCCGTGGCTACTGCTCTCAAGCCGCTCGAGGACTGCGTGTGGGCGACACCGTCATCTGAGCGCTGAGGCGGAGAGCTGTCATGCGGTTCAAGGTTGGCAAGCAACAGCCGGCGAGCTTCCGGGCGGCCGCCCTCTATCTGGCGGGCCAGACCCGCAAGCATCGCGAGGCCGAGCGGGCGCGCCAGTCGGAGCGCGGTGCGGGACGTTCGGGCGGACGGGGCGACGACGGTCGCCTTGGCGAGACGTCGAGCCCGGAAGCGCGTGGCGAGCGGGTGCTTTGGGTCGAGGAGCGTGGGCTCGGCACCACCGACCCGGACGAGGCTGCCCGTATCATGGCGATCACCGCCGAGCGGTCCCAGCGGGTGCGCCAGCCGGCGCTCCACTTCATCGTGGCGTTCGACCCGAAGGACGCCCGCCGTGGTCGCGTCGATGAGGACTCCATGCGGGAGATCGCCGGCGAACTCACCGAGAAACTCGGGCTGAACGACCATCAGATGCTGATCTACGCCCATGGCGACCGCAAGCATCCCCATCTCCACTTCCTGGTGAACCGGGTCCATCCCGAGACCGGCCGGGCCTGGAGCCAGCGCGACATCGGGCGCAGGCTCACCACGCTGTGCCGCGAGATCGCCGAGGCGCGCGGCCTCAATGCGCTCAAGGAGCGCAGCCGGGACCAGGAGCGCGGGAGAGACACCGACCGCACCGGACCCGTCTCCGATGGCGAATACCGCACCGCGCAGCGCGAGGGCCGGGAGCCGAAAGCGCCGTTCGACCGGGACGCGCTCGCGGACCTCAAGACCAGCCTCGCCCCTGCCTTCCGCGACGAGACGAGTTGGGCAAGCCTGAGTGGCCGGCTGGCCGCCCAGGGCCTTTATCTGCGCGCCAAGGGCCAGGGGCTGATCGTCACCGACGGCCGCGCCTATGCCAAGCTCTCTGAGCTCGGCAAGACCATCCGCCTGAAAGAGCTGGAGGCGCGCTTTGGCGAACGCTTCGCCGACTACTATGCGCGCGAGGCAAGAGGCCTGGTTGCCGAGCGCGAACGGGACCGATCGAATGCCGAACGGAGACCAGAGGATCGCTCGCACCAAGCCCGCACGGATCGTGACCACGTCGGGAGCGGGTCGACGGGCAACGTGCGCGGCGACCTCGACAGCCTCCACCGTGTTGAGGCCGCCGACTTCGAATACCGACGCTGGGCGCTCCTCGACGAGACGCTGGCGGCTTCGGAGCGCCAGATCCAACGGGCGGACCGCACGACGCGCAAGCGATCCTTCGAACTCGATCGCAATCGTGGCCGCGAAGTCGTGACCTACGACCGGATGCTCGTTCACATGAAGAGGCTCTTCGCCGACCCGGCCAAGGCCCACGCGCGCTGGACGGCGCTGGAGCGGGAGCTCGGCGTTGGTGACGCGGCCGAGCTGGTCGGCAAGAGGCCTGGTCTTCTCGGCAACCTGAGCCGGGACACGAAGGTGGGCCGCTCAGCCCGCCCCACGGCCAAGAGCTGGGAGGCCCTACAGAAGGCTCGGACCCGCTGGCGCGACGCCCAGGCGGAGCTGGAGGACACACGGTACAAGATGCAGCTGGCCCGCCACGCCGCCGACCGGGTGCGCTCGAACTTCCGCCACCTCCAGGCCCAGGTCGGCGAGCGCGCGCAGGTGAAGCGCTACCTCCGACGCTCGATCCGTCTGCGCGCCCGCGCCCTCGACCGGGTCAATCATCGCATGTTCGAGAAGAGCCGCCTTGCCGACGAACGCATCGAACAGCTCCATCGGGCGTGGACACGCCACCACGAGCAGGAGAGGAAACGCGAGCGCGAGAGGGGACGGTGAGCGTCAAACGCACCTCTATTCTTCAGGGCGTGTCTGATGATGTGACGAACAGGCTCCGGACTGGTATCTAAACCGATGGTTGCCAGCTCCCTGCCCGTGGTTGCGGACCTGCACTACCGCATGCTGTCGCGCGCTGGACGAGCTGTCTGGAAATCAACATGCGGGGGCATGCATGAACCAGTCCGAGATGGAAGCCATCCTGAAGCTCTATGAGGCGCATTTCGATCCAGCGGCCTACCAGGGCGCTGTCGATCGCTTCGGCAGTCGCTTTCAAGACGTTCGGCTTGGGCTACAGATCGAGGAAACCGCTCCCCGCCGGTTCTGCCTCGACAGCGTTTTCGCCAACAACGACGAGCGGGCATTTTCCGACTACATCGATGTGGCGCACCTCAATCCGATGGTCACGCCGGCGACCGTCGATCTGATGCGGTCTGGCCGGCTCTTCAGGAGTGAGCCGACCATCTCCCGCGCAGAGATCAAGAAAAGTGAGTTTTTCGACGTCTATCTGCGACCCCGCAATCGAATGGATTCGGCAATCGGATTCAATGTTTTTACCGGGCGAGGTACGACCGCCATGTTCACGGCCACGATCCCTGAAGCTCTCAGTGAAGCCGATCGGTCCGATCTTGCCGCCTCTATCGATCGCGTCCGTCCGTTTGTTCAGCGGTCGTTTCGCATGGTCCGCGACCTGATGCAGCGTACCGCCGTCGCACAGACCGATGATATCATCGATCGGGTTGGTACGCCGGTGGCGGTGTTCGATTCGGCACACAAGCTCATCGCCCAGAACGCGAAGGCCGAGGCCATGTTCCGCAGCGGCGGCGAGCTGTCGGTTTCAAGGCGCGGAGCCCTGGTCGCCCGGGAGAAGAGTTCGTCAGACCATCTTTATGCGGCGGCGGGCAGGGTCATGTCGCACTCACTACCTGTCGGTCCCGTTCGCATAGCGCGTCCAGCCCAGGTTCCGTTGATCCTCTACTTCGTGCCGACCGGCGGCGTTGGCCGCCTCAATCCGATGATTGAGCCCTTCAAGGAAGGGTTTCCAGCCTATCTTCTCTACGTCCTCGATCCGGAGGACGTGGATCCTGCTCCGATGGACATTCTGACCTCGGCACTTGGGCTGACGCCGGCCGAAGCACGGTTGGCGGAATCCCTCCACGGAGGCAGCACAGTCAGGGAGGCGGCGGAGCAATCGTCAACCGCCTATGCCACGGCACGCAATCAGCTGACGGCCATCACCCGCAAGCTCAACCTGAGCCGACAGTCGGAGCTGACAGGACTCCTCGCCCGCATTATGGCGCGGGTGCCGCGATAGACCGGCGACCAGCCGCCAACAGCAGTGGCAGGATTAAAAAAGATCGACCACATTGGTGAGATCGAGAACGATCAGCACGCCGCCGGCGAAGGCGGCGAACTCGATGCACATCCGGATCGTCACGATCACCCGGGTGATGTTGTCCATTGTCTGACGCCGAATGTGTTGTGGCCGAAAATGGGCGAACCCTCACTACTCTTGGGGGATGCTGCCGCGTGCGCATGATGCAAATGCTCTATCCGCCGGACGGTTTCGGTCAGTTTCCGGCTTTGGAAGGGCAATCGGCCGGGTAAGTTGCGCTCTTCCCTCCGCCTTGTCGCAAAGAGCCAATCAGCTTGAGGCGGCTGCACTCATGCGGCGTCTGCTGCGCACCCGGCGAAGTGCCCCTATCTCGCGTTTTGATCCGCCGGCCTGCCCCAGAACGCGACCTGCTCGGCCCGGTCCGTCCAGCCGACAACGAAGCGCAGGGTCCGCTCGCCCTGATTGGTGATCGCGATCGCCGTGCAGTGGCGGAGCTCGGTGCCATTGGCGATGCTCGATACCTCCCTGATGGAATGGAGGCCGAAGACTTCGAGATCGTCGTTCTCGGCAGCGTAGCCGGTCTGGACGATGCGCCGGCCCGCGTCGGCGTTGCAGGCCGGCAGCTTCGGTGGCGGTTTGGCCGTGGCCAGTCCGATCGTTACGCCGAAGACGGCGGCCGCAACCGCGATCATCGTGAACAGCTGCCAGGTGGCGGCGGTGTTTGGGTTGGTGTTCGGGTCCATGGCGGTCTCTCCCTATCTTGCTTTCTGGTTTTCTAGTTGCCGTGCTTTCGTCCGCCGCTCGGCGAGCGCCTCGCGGGCGCGGAACGGCTCCTCGGCGAACCAGCGGATCTTGCGCGACCGGATCGGCGGGCAGGCCTGGACGAAGAGAAGCTGGTGCGTGATCGGCATGGCCATGACCTCGTCCGGGGTCATCAGCTTGCGCGCCTGCAGTCCTTCGCTCGTCGAAAAGTGGTTGGGCAACAGCGACAGCGGTCCGGCTGTCGCCCGACTGATGCTGGGAGCGACCACCGTGCGCGTGCCGAGCATGTTGGAGAGCTCGGCAGCGGTCGCGTAGTCGGTGACGTTGAAGGCCTGGCGCACCGCGCAGTTGGCGATCATGGAGCGCCAGCGCGGGTAGATCTGCATCAGTTGGTCGAGATCCTGGAAGAACAGCCACAGGCTGGCGCCGTAGCCGGCCAGCCAACCGATGCCGGCCTCGATCGGCTCCATCCGGCCAAGGGCCGCTGTCTCGTCCAGGAAGAAGACGACGGGCTCGCGCCGGGCTGTCCGGGCGCGGGTGGTAGCGACCAGTGCCAATCCCACGAACAGACGCACGAAGGGGCGATAGGTCTCCAGGAGCTCCGGCGGCAGGATCAGATAGAGGCTCGTGGGTCTCCGTTTCAGATCCTCCATCATGAAGTCGGAGGCTTCGGTCGCCCGGGCAAGCAGCGGGCTCTTCCAGATCTTCATGTGGGTCTGGGCCGTGGAGATCACGGCGGAGCGTTCCCGGATCTCCTTCTGGGAGAAGCCCCGTGCCATGGCGACAATCCGGGCATGATCAAACGCGAGGATCTCCTCAAGAAGGTCCTCGAACCCATCCTGGTCGCGCATGAGAAGCGTCCAGACGTGGCTGAGCGTCCGCTCCACCCCGGTGCGGGCGTGAGCCACGTAGAGGAGCAGGCAGGTGATCAGCGCCTTGGCTTCGCTGTCCCAGAAGGTCTCTGGGCCGCTGGAGGTCACCAGCATCTCTGTGATGAGGGTGGCGTCGTCGATCTCTTCCGCCTCGCCGACCCGGATGAAGTCGACCGGATTGAACCGGGACGTCTCCACCTGCCGATCAAAAGGGGCGACGGCATGCACGCGGCCAATGCTCTCTCGAAAGGCAGCGCTCGCCGCATGGTTCTCGCCCTTCGGATCGATGACGAACACCGATCCCGGATGGTCGAGCAGGTTGGGAATGATGGATCCCGCGCCCTTGCCGGAACGGGTAGGCGCAAAGGTCAGCAAATGCCCCGGTCGGTCGAAGCGCAGGAACGTCCGCCCCAGCCGGCCGAGAATGAGGCCGCGGCGGCTGCGGAGGCCATGGACATCCAAGTCGCGCGTTGTGGCAAAGCGGGCCGAGCCATGGAGGGTGGCCCATTGTCGGTGTCTGCGAATTCGCAGCCACAGCCCGACAGCGACGACAAGGCCGATCAGAACCACCACCGGCACGAGGCCCCAGGCAAACACCAGGGCCAGGCCTGCGAGAGCCAGCAGGGTGCGGCCGAGAAGCCGCGCGGGGGCTCGCACAAGCAAAGCCCAGAGGAAGGCCAGAGCGCGCATCGGCGACGCCTCCTTCGTTTATTGCAACCACCTGCTTATGGGTGGCGGCACGAATGGAGGCGGCTTTTGCTTGCGGAAATGAGAGAACTGCGAGAGGCTTGAAGATGTTGCCAGCCGAATACAGGCGTCGCGTTCCCGGCGTTTATTGCAACCCGAGCGGCTGGCAACACCTGTTTATGGCTCGGTAAGCACCACAAGAAACTGACATCTCCCGAAAGAGAGCATGCGCCTTACCCCGTTTGAGGGAGGCGTGTCTGCGCGGACTTGCGGCAGTCCGCCGGGCAGAGCAATCGGCGTGTTTTCGGGCTCGCGGGCTCGGGCGAAAGAACGAGGGCGCGGCTGGCCAACGGCGTTCCCCGCAAGTGTGATCGGCAAGCGGCGAGAAAGCCGAACGGCCTGGAACTCGCTGTCGGTCTCCGTTAGTTTGTCGGGGAATGGGGCGGAGCAAAACCAGACCACCGACGACGCTATCGGCCCGGAAACCGGCGAGATCTCCACGACCTGAACGCCAAGCCACGTCGCCGACACCACACCGCACCGCCGTGGCCGGCTTTTGCTCCACCCATGGCCGACAATTGCTCCGTCGTTGACACCCAGAGCACTGCGATCCGAACCGCCTGTGATGCGATCCTTGCCGAGGACCCGATCCCGGCCGACTTCGCAGACGATGCGTGGTGGAGCTGAACGTCGCGGCTCAATGCTGCATTGTTGACATCAAGAAGCGCGGCCGATGTCTACTCGTTGCGAGGAAGAGTTTGAACGTGACGCGACAAACGTCAGAATTCCAGAATATCACTGAAGATTCGATGACGGCGACGGAGGGCTCATATCTCGCTGCCAATTTCGTAAGGCTTCGAGCACCGATTCAGTAGGCGAGTAAACAGGCTGATGAGATGCTGCAGCCGCGGCTCCGGTCACGGCCTTATCTAGAGCGGAAATCAGTGCGTGGCGATCAAGCCCGCCTTCCTGGATCAGATTGCAAATAACAGTAAATATTAGTACCGATATATCGGCATCTGTTCGCAGTGTTTCCTGCCGCGCGAAATTGTTAGACTCCTCAACTGCAGAGGCGAGGTTGGATATACTGAGCGCAAGCTTTCTCTGTGAGGCGGCGAGCGTTTTAATTTGCGTTTCAAGCCTGTTGAGGCGGTCAGTGTGTTCCACGATTCTTAGATCCCTTCTGCTGTAGGTTGATTGTGGCTAGAGGTTGTAACTATGCGGCAGCGCATCTCAACCGGTCAAATCTACAGTTCGCGATCCAATGTCTATAATGCTCGGGACGGATGCCATCAGACTGGCTAGAGCAACGTTCGGTCGCGCCTTTCCCGCTCGGAATATCTTAGCCAAATGAAGTACCAGCCCGCGAAGCGACGCACAGGAACCTGTCGATCCCGTTCATAGTCGCGGAGCCAACGGCGGGTCTTCACCTTCAGAAGCCCATAAGGAAGGTAGAGGTGGAAATGGGGCATCGCCAAATCTCCCGCAGAGATAGCAGGTCTGAGCACCTTAGCTGAGAGGCTTGGATTTTAGTAGACCCGACCGTATGCTGCATCGTAAGCATCTGCGTGGATACGGTTGGCTAGAGAAGGGGCGACGGATTATGGCTTTCATCGTTTTTTCGACGAATTCTAAAGGAGAGTCTCTTGTAGAACGAGTCAAGACGGCAGATGAGGCTTTGCGCATATCGAAAAATTTTAAGTCGGAGCATTCCCGTTCGCCGACGATCATCTCACCGGATGGGGAGGTGCATTTGTTTGACGGATTCGAAGCTGTCTGGAAGAGGCAAAAGACGAGTCGAAATTCGAAACAGAGAGTCGTGAAAACATATCGATAAGAAAGGCAATAATCAACTTTAGGTCGCGTATCCGACAGGGTTGTCGATGCTGATTCTTTGGAGCTGGTGTGCGAACCTCAAGTGTCTGCAGCCAAGGATACCGGCTGTTGATGACAGTTTTCTGTTGGATTTTGGCTGCGGAGTAGGCGGCTGAACTGCATATCGGACGGTGAGGCCATCGCCCCCGTTGCCGATTGACGTACCGAAGCCACGGCAAGAGCGGGGCTTTTTGATTCCAGGAGATCCATCATGAGCATGGCAATACCCATTTGACACCATCATCGGCAGTTCGATCTGGCGATTGTCCGCTTCAGAAAATGAGGCAATCTGTTTTGCACAGCCTATTTGGGCGCGATTCTGACGTCCCTTCGGGAGCCTGCGCGATTGGCGGCTAGAACAAGCTTACTCACCAACACTACATTTGGCGATTCCTTCTGAATAAAAATCTAATTTAATTCAATATATATTTCTATTGTGCTATCGTTACTTCACGATAAGCAATAAAGCACGAAAACAAGAAGGGGATCAGTTAATGACCCGAAGACTTGGACTGGTGTCGCAGAAGGGTGGGGTCGGCAAGAGCACGCTCGCCCGACTGATGGCCCGAGAGTTTGCAGAGTGCGGCTGGCGGGTCGCGATTGCCGATCTCGACACCGCACAGATCACAAGCACCGAATGGGCGTCGCGGCGGACCGAGGCGGGACGCCTGCCAGCAATCTCCGTCGCACCCGCGCGTACTGCCAGGGAGGTGCTGGCGAGGGCGGGCGAGACGGATCTGCTGATCTTCGATGCCCCACCCCATTCCATGCAGGGGACCAAGGCGATTGCCCAGGCGTCGGACCTGGTGGTGCTGCCGACGGGGCTCTCTCTCGACGACCTTCGGCCGACGGTCCTGCTTGCCCATGAGCTGGTTGGCGCCGGTATTGCCGTTGAGCGGATCGCCATTGCGCTCTGCCGGGTCGGTGATCGACCCAGGGAGATCGAGGAGGCCCGAGAGTACGTTGCCGATGCCGGCTATCTGGTGTTGTCGGGCTCGCTGCCCGAACGCACCGCCTATCGTCGCATCGCCGACCAGGGAGGTGCGCTGACGGAGGTTCTGTTTCCGACCTTGCGGGAACGGGCCGAAGAGCTTGCCGCGGCGATCGCCGCTCGGCTCATGGCCGTCACGACGAGCGAGATGGAGGTGGCCTGACGATGGCGCTCGATCTCCCTCCGCCAAGGATGAAGACGCCTGCGAATGCAGCTGACGGGGCCGCCAGGGCTGGTCTCCCCGGCAAGGGTCGGCCGCCGGGGCGTGAGGCCGTCCGCGAGACGCTCCGGCGCCCGGACCCGGCCGAGACCGTCGCCCTGAACTTCAAGGTGCCGGCCGGCTTCAAGCGCGACTTCAAGCAGGCCGCCCTCGACTACGGGGTCACCCAATCAGCCCTTCTGCAGGAGCTTCTGGCCGAGTTCCGCGCCCGGCGCGGTTGAGGGGGCTCGGCTGATGCAGGAGCTTGTCCGCACCCAGATCGACGGTGTCGCGCTCGATCCGGATCTTGCGCAGCGTCTCGAGGCCTTGGCGCCCGGGCGGATGCGGGACATTCTCGCGCGCTCGCTTGTCGAGGAACAGCGGGAGCGCAACGCAAGTGCGGCCCGCCAGGCGGCGATGAGCCCGGTCGCCCGTCGGATCGATCGGACCCGCGAGGCGATCGCAGCCCGTCCCCTGGCCGATGCCGACCGCCACCACATCCACAGCGTGATTGCGCTTTGTGGCCTGCCCTATCGGCGCCCGAAGGACGACCACCAGGACGTGGTGCGGGAGTATGGCCGCAGCTCGCTCATCGTCCAGCCGGGCTACCTGAAGGATCCCTATACCGGCGCCATGGTGCGTCAGGGTGTTCCGTACGGCCCCAAGGCCCGGCTGCTGATGCTCCACATCTGCACGATGGCGGTGCGCCAGAACACGCCGACGATCGACCTCGGCGATTCCATGAGCGCCTTCATTCGCGATCTCGGCTTTGCCGTGACCGGTGGGCGTCGGGGCACGATCACTCAGTTCAAGGAGCAGCTCAACCGGATCGCCGCCTCGCGGATCCAGCTTGGCCTGTGGAGCGGCACCGAGGCGCGCACCCTCAACAGCCAACCGATCAGCTCGTTCGACCTTTGGCTTCCACGGTCGCCGGACCAGCGCATGCTATGGAACTCGACGCTCACCCTTGATGATAGCTTCTTCCAGTCGTTGAAGGCGCATGCGCTCCCCGTCGATATCCGGGCCCTCAGAGCCTTTGCCCACTCGGCGCGCCAGATCGACATCATCCTGTGGCTCTCCTACAGGCTCCCCACCGTCAAACGCCCCTATCGGCTTGCCTGGCGGCCGCTTGCCGATCAGTTCGGCCGTGACGTGAAGACGTTCCGGCGGTTCAAGCGGGACTTTGCCGAGGACGTCGCCCAGATCCGCGCTGCCTTCCCAAGGCTGCGCATTCGCCTGGACGAGCGGGGCCTCCTCATGACGCCCAGCCGCACCGACCAGCTGTTCGTGCCGCCGAAGGGGAAGTAGCCGACAAGGCTCGTTTGCTGAGAAGGACGATGGCGGCGGGGAGCGGTGGTCAGGAGACGGGCTTTCGTTAAAGCCCGAAAGCAAGAGGTCGTGCTGGCACGACAGCACGCTTCGAGATCCGAGATGCAGCGGGTCCCCCATCGCGCCCCACGATGGTTGCCCAGCGTGACTGGCCGACATGCGAGCAGGTGGCGGTAAGTGGTTGGCGACGGGTCTTCTTGTCGGCGCGCCAAGTCGACCTTGCTGACAGGGGCCATGAATACGTAGTCGAGCGCGGCCTTAGCCGGCGACCCAGGCAGCGTGTTTTGGCAGAGCGTCGCCCCAATGCCGAGGCCCCGTCGCCTCAGAAACCCCCCACGCAGACTACGGTACACTGACGCCAAATCGCAGGTACGGAAATCCGGCGGATTCGGGGACGCCAACGCAGACTTCGGTACGCCCTTACGCAGACCACGGTACGATTCTGCCCAGAGCTACGCAGACCAAGGTACGCGGTCGCGCAGACAACGGTACGGTCATCACGCAGACCAGGGTACGCCGACGAGGCGGAATTCGTTGATGAGCGCGGCCTCTGGCAGGCCGCATATAGTTAGAACAGATATCTTATACCTATAAGACAACAGATAAGCTCACATATGCGACAGATGTTTGATTTTAAGATTTGACAAGAAAAAGGGCCCGCTTTGCAGCGGGCCCCGGATTTTGGATCAGGCGGCGCTCGATTTGTCAGCAAGCCAAGCCTGAAAACCGTCAACGTGGATGTAGATGCGTCCTCCAACACGAACAATGGCACCAGACTGATCAAGGCCGTTGGCGTCCCGGTGGAAGAGCCACCACCGCATCTTGCCTTCTGTCATCCAGGGTGCCTCAGCGACAATCTGTTTGACCGTCCGCAGCTTCGTGTGGTCGACGCGACCATCTCCCTCGTTCATCGGTCCCTCGTAAGGTCTGGGAAAGAGAAGAAGAAAGAAAGGGCCGCGAGGCCAGCGACGACAGCACGCGTCGCCACTGAAACGTATAGTCGAAACCGCCCTGAAAGTAAAGGTTGTTCCAGTATGGCGCTGGACAGCCACCCTGCGATGGTCCGCCAGACGCAGAACTCACCTTCAGCTATCGGCGCACGTCCGCGGCTTCTCCCTTGCTCTGGTGGGCTTGTCGTCGAATCGCTCACCTGCCTTGGCGATCAGCCTGCGATCGAACCGCATTCC
Source organism: Amorphus sp. MBR-141 (assembly GCF_053628695.1). NCBI lineage: Bacteria > Pseudomonadati > Pseudomonadota > Alphaproteobacteria > Hyphomicrobiales > Amorphaceae > Amorphus > Amorphus sp. MBR-141. The sequence goes on along the minus strand of NZ_JBRJGW010000021.1, from coordinate 50,148 downwards.
TGATTGGCCAGACTTGTCGCCTGCCACCAACAGGATGCCTTTTCTGTGCGGCTCGAACGCAAATGCGAGGTGCCAGACATGGCCGCTTGCATCGAAATGTCGCCAACAGCGCTGTGTGGTTTTCCGGCTTCCGAGAGCGCCTCGTTTTCTTTGGCGAGCGAATCGCCGGGCGGCACCACCGAGGGGCGGGCTGAAAACCGTTGAGCGCAGTGGCCCTGCGTTGTCCCTGAGTGTGCCAAAAGTGTGCCAAAAACGCTGAAAGCCCCGTTCTCGGTGAACGGGGCTTTCAGAGAAAGTCTTTGTTTTCAGAGGCTTGGTTGGTTGCGGGGGTAGGATTTGAACCTACGACCTTCAGGTTATGAGCCCGGCGCGCTGCCGCTGCGCCACTCCGCTTGAAGGGCCTCAGTCGGCCTCGGCGCCGTCCATGAAGAGCGGCTCGGCGACGGCGCCGGCGCGGCGCTTCGCCGCAAACTCGCGGAAGGTGAGCGGCACGGGAGCGCCGACCTCGTAGAGGACGCCGTCACGCAGAATGCGGCTCGCTGCCGTGAACGTACGGACCAGAGGATCGTCGCCGGGAACGGCGTCCTCGACGGTCTTGCCGCCTGGCAGGACGCGGGTGCGCGGACGACGCGTCCCGCCGCGAAGAAGATTGGCCGCGGCGCGAAGCTCCTGAAGGGGGCGTGAGACGTCCGCGACGACCGTCACCTCTTCGGTGGCGGCCGTAGCCTTCTCCGCCGGCACCTCAACCTTCGGCGCTTCGGCGGCGGGCGCGGCCTCGGCCGGAGCGGGCTTCGACACCGTCTTGGTCTCGGCGGTCTCCGCCGGCGCGTCGGCCTTCGGAGCCTCCGCCGCGGGCTCGGCCTGGTCCGGCTTCTTGCTGGCGGCCGGAGTGGTGTTCGTCGGCGCTTTGGCCATGTCTCAAAGTCCCTTTCAAGAGGCGCGGAGCGGCATTGCCGGACCGGGATCAGGCGGCTCCAGCGGTTAGGCGGTGATCGCGTCCTGCAGCAGGAACGAGACGCCCGGCGCGCAGATCAGCTCGCGCACCCGCTCGCCGGAGCGCACAACCTTGCCGCCCTCCAGGCCGACGTTCTGGTCGACCATCGAGCCGGCGATCTTGGAGCCGTAGACGGCGGTGAAGCCGTGGGTCACGGACCCCTGCTCGGGGAGCGTGTTCGGGTTGATGAACTGGAACAGGATGTCGGCGCCCCAGACACGCTGGACGTCGGCGGCCTGGCCGAACTTGGCGGCATCCATGTAGGCGGTGCCAACGTTCAGCTTGCGCAGCTCGAAGAGGTCGATGAACTGCTGCTTGGTGATCATGCCCTCGCTGGTCAGGTTGCCCTTCACGGCGTTGACCAGCTTCGGGTGCGAGGAGAGCTTCGACCAGGTCGCCTGGCCCATGGTCACCTGGTTCGGGCGGAAGACCAGCGTGGACTCCAGGCACTCCTTGATCACCCCGATCGGATCGGAGTTGTCGTAGTCGGAGAACTGGTCGGTGCCTGAGAGCGCGAGCTTCTGGCTCGACGGGTAGTTCGCCGGATCCTGAACCATCCGCGCGACGCGGATCTCGCGGTTCGTCTGGTTGTAGTCCTCGATGCCGGTGATTGCGCGCTGCTCCGGATCGAAGTTGCCGAGGCCCTGGGCGCGCATCCGCTCCGCTTCGTTGATGTCGGAGATCGGCACGGGCGCTTCCAGGCCGTAGTCGTGGACCGCACTTTCCTCGCGGCTGCCCGAGAACTCGACCCGCGGCACACGGCCGGTCCGGCCGACGCGGTTGTCGACGACCCGGAAGCCTTCCTCCAGCGGGTACTTGGTCCAGGAAAAGCGCTCGCCGAACACCTGGACGCGGGGCAGGACGTCGTCGGCGATGAAGGCGTAGGCCGGATTGCGGTAGCCGATCGCCAGCGCGGTCAGCACCGGATCGACGGGGAACGGGCGGTTGGGAGCCATGGGCTTCGGGACCTCGGTTCGAAAGAGCGGTGCGGGCGGCGCCGGCGACTAGGCCGCCGCCGGCGTGACGATGAGCGACGGCGCCACGTGGATCGGCAGGACGTCGCCGGTGGTGCCCTCGGCGCGGATGAAGCCGACGACGAAGACGGTCTCGCCTTCGACGGCCACGGCCTTGACGGCGCGGCCGTTGGCGTCGGCGGTGACCGGATCGTTGAAATCGAGGTCTCCGCCGGCGACGACCTCGGTGAGGCCGGCGACGGTGACGTCGAGCATCTCGCCGGCCGGGCCGCCGACGCGCTCGGAGACGCCGAGGTTCTTGTCGGTCGCGGCCGCGCCGGCGGCGACCTTCCCGGCGGTGCCGCTGGCCGCCACGATCAGGCGGCCGCCGACGGCTGATGCCGCCTCGAAGGAGCGGATGTCCCGGTTGAGGGAGTAGCTCGACATGGGCCTCAGCCTTTCTTCGTCTTGGTCGCCCGCACCTGGGCGAAGGCGTCGAGGTAGGTGATCGGGTTGCCGGCGTCGTTCTGGGCCTTCTGGAAGGCGGTGACCTCGGCGGCGAGGGTCGCGGGCGTGACCTCGTCGGCCGCGCCGGTCTCCGGCGTCTTGCCATCGAGGCCGGAGGCGCCGAGACCTTCCGGCGTGGCGGCGAGCAGCGCGGTGACTTGCTTGAGGCCGTCATCGGTGGCGCAGAGCGCCGCGAAGGTCTCGCGCTGGGCCGGGACGATCTTCTTGGCCTTCAGCGCGGCCTCCAGGAGGCCGTCGACGGTGCCCTTGCGGATCGACGCCTTCAGCTCGGCGAGCTCGTCCTTGGTGGCCGAGAGCGTAGAGAGGGTCTGGCCGTGGACCTCGGCCGACACGGTGCCGGACTTGAGGGTGGTGATCGCCGACAGGCAGGCCTGCTCGTCCGCGGTGTCGGCGAGCCCAAGGGCCGCCGCGATGGTCTTGCTCATCGAAGTCTCCGGTTTCTGGGAAGCGTCGTGCCGGGCATCGGCGAGCGCCGGCATGTTCGCGAGATCGGGCGCGGTCACCAGCGCGACGGAATGGATCCAGGTCGCGTTGCCCTGCTCGTCGTGGGGGAAGCTCGGCGAGATGTAGCGGTGGGTGCGCGCGGTCAGCGCGGCCTTGCCGGCATCGAGCCACTCGACGCGGCCGTAGATGCCCATCGTGGTCAGGCACTGCTGAGCGGTCAGCACGGCGCACCGGAGCGCCAGGGCGTGCTCTTGGAAATGGGGCTCGGCTTCCATCCGGCACGTCACCTTGCGGAGGCCATACCTTCTTCTGCATCGCCGGTTCGAGATCCGAGAGCGTCTTGAGGTTCGCCTGATGATCGGCGAGATCGGTGCCGGGAAGCCGCTTCCGGCTGTCCGGTGAGAGACCCGTCCAGATCTCCACGGCGCGCCTAATGGAACGATCAGAAAGGCCCACCTTTTCGGCCACTTCAGATCGAATGGCCAAGATGGCCATTTGATTTTCATCCGCGTTCTGAACGGCTTGGCTCTTCCGATCGCCGCCGTGCCGGATCTCCGGGTGGAGTTCTTCATAGACAGCAATCAACTCGGAAAGGTTTGCCGCGCGGTCGAGCTTGGTGAGCTCGTTGCGGGCGACGTTCTCAAGGATCTCGGTGAGCCGGCGCTCCTGATCCTTGATCCAGGCCGCTGGCGTCACGCGTGCGTCGATCGCATCCCAGCCGAGCGAGACGGCAGCAGCGAGCCGATGCGCGCCAGCCATAAGCGAATAGCGTTCGCTGTTCTCGTGAACGACCGAGATCGGCTGGAGAAGGCCCTGTGTCTTCATCAACGCGGCAAGCGCCTCGACCCAGGCCGGATCGGTTTGCCGCAGCCGCTGTCCGACGTCGATCGATGCGACGGGGATCGTCTCGTAGGTGACGCGCACCCCGCTCATTGGGCCGCGACCTCGATCACCGCCTGGATCGCCGGTGCGACGGTCCAGGCGATCGCCAGCAGGAGGCAGGCGCCGACGATGAGTGTCGCAAGCGGCTCACTCGCGCGCCGCGATGTGAACCTGTCAGCGCTCTTTCCAAACCCGGACAGTTTCGTCTTCATGCGGCACGCCTCTTGTCTGTGGCCGTGGCGGCTTTCGGACTCGCGGAGCGGGCCTTGGTGGGGGTAGGCTCCCCTTGCGACGAGAACGGATAGCGATCGGGCCAGAGGCTCGCGGGTGACACGCCGAGAAAGTCGGCGATCGCCTGCTCTCCGGCGCGGTGGCGCCTGACAAGTGCGACACGGCAAGACGATTCCGCGAGCCCATTGGCGAGAGCGATCCCGGTAAGGGTCTGCCCACTCCGGTGGATCGCGGCTCGTATGTCGTGCTGGTCGAGGCGCTGTGCGGCCTTCGTCATCGTCGTCTCCGAGGGGCCGGTCTGGCAGGGCCGGCTTTTTTCGGTGGGCAAATCACGAACGTGACGAATGATGCGTGAACATTCACGCATCGTCAACGGTGGATGCGTGAATGTTCACGATGGGTCGATGACGTCCGGTGTGTCTGGTTTCGCGGACCGACTAAAGCGACTGCAAGGACAGCAGAGCGCGCGAGCATTTGCGCGGTCGATCGGGATCGCGGAGGGCACGTTACGAACGCTGCTGGGTGGAGGGAGGCCGAGCCTGGAAACCCTGGTCGCTATCGCCAAAACGGAAGGGGTCCGAATTGCCTGGCTCGCGGCTGGCGAAGGTCCGATGCGGCCACCACAGACCGCCGAAGGGCTGCGCTCCACCGTTCCTCGTCTCGACGAGGAACTGTTCCGACAAGTCTCCGCTGTAGTCTCCGATGCGCACGACGCTGAAGGAGTGAGGCTTCCGTCTAGCGGTTTGGTCAGCGAGACGGCCGCTGCCTACAACGAGCTACTGGCCCGTGCGGAGGATCCGGCGGATTCAGATGAACTCGAATCGCTGCTTCCCTGGCTGGAGGCTCGCCTCCGAAAGCGGTTGAGGTCAGCCCGCGAAGAACCCGGAACCGGTAAACGCTTGGCTTGATGTTGGTCAGCCCCGCAACCTGAAATTCTCCGTTTCGCGGTTCAATCCGCAATATCCAGGGGGAGGCCGTAGTTAACGCCCAACGGTTGGAAATCCTTCTTTACACACCTTACAATTGTGAGATGATCGCCGATCAACCACCGGCCGGGGGCGGCGAGATGGGAAGCAAGAAGCGTGCAGCGTCGGCGGCGGAAGTCGCAAACTATGTTGGCTCGATCACGTGCGAGCTCCGAGACATGTCACGGGATGCCGACCTGACGTTCCTCTCCTATCTTCTCGGGATGGCGCACCTGGTCGCAAATGAGCACCCGGAGCGCGCTCCCGAAGCGAAGGCGACTACGCAGGTGCAGTGAAGGTCTCCAGCTGCGACAGTTGCGCGGCACACGTCCGCCGGACAAACTGGGGAATGTGCAACCTTTACAGCATCACGAAGGGCCAACAGGCGATCGTCCAGTTCACGCGTGCGATGCGTGATCGGGCGGGAAATCTGCCTCCGCTCCCGGCGGTATTCCCGGACATGCTGCCCCCGTCGTTCGCGCCGGCGACGACGGTGAGCGGGAACTCGCCATGCTGCGCTGGGGAATGCCGACCCCGCCGCGTTACCTCAAGGGTCCGGTCGACCGAGGTGTCACCAACATCCGCAACGTCGCCTCGCCGCACTGGCGGCGCTGGACGGGGCCGGAATCGCGCTGCCTGGTGATGGCGACCTCCTTTTGCGAGCCGAGCGACGCGCCCGGCCCGGACGGACGCAAGGTGTGGACCCGGTTCGCCCTGTCGGAAGACCGTCCGCTCTTTGCTTTCGCAGGGATTTGGTGCCGCTGGCAGGGCGCCCGCGGCACACAGAAGGCTCCCGAGGAAGGTGAGCACGAGCTATTCGGCCTCCTCACCACGGAGCCGAACGGAGTGGTGTGCCCGGTCCACTCCAAGGCGATGCCGGTGATCCTCACCACCGCCGAAGAGATGGACGACTGGATGTCGGCGCCGATGAAAGAGGCGTTGAAGCTTCAGCGGCCGCTGCCAGATGAGATGTTGGAGGTTGTCGGGACGGGCAAGCGCGTAGATGGCGTCGAACATTGACTCTTTAATGTCTCCCGCCGAACCTTCCGCAAGCTAAGGAAGGAAGCGATGCACGCACCATTCGAATTGGCCGAAGGACGGGCGCGGCTACAGCGCATAATCGATGAGTTCCCTCCCGATAGCCCTCATTGGAACGAGGCACAAAATCGATTCCAATTCATCGACCGGCTACTGACCGAATGCCTAGGTTGGGAACGCCCCAATCTCACTGTCGAGGAAACTGACGAAGCTGGCGGCAGAGCCGATTACGTTCTCGGACACCCTCCCAAGGCAGTTCTAGAGGCAAAAAAAGAAGCACGTCATTTTGGCTCCCTTCCATCAGGAAAGCCCACAGTTGTAAAGAATCTCGCATCCCTCCTCGCGGTTTCCAAAATTTTATCTGCCGCCGCAACTCAAGTTCTAGGTTACTGCGTTATAAAGGGCGCCCCGGTAGCTATTGTCTGCAATGGTCCACAGCTTGTGGTCTTTCAAGCTCTGACGCCTGGTCAGTACCCGCTCGAGGGAGAGTGCTATTGCTTTGATGGATTTGCCGATTACATATCACATTTTGGAATATTATGGTCAATTCTGTCACCAGAAGGAATTACGGAAAATCGAGCAAGCCGTGAGTTGACACAGTACCGCAATCCCCGCATTCCACCTAAGGCCTCAGAATTTATCCCGGAGCCCACGAAGCACAGATATCGAAGCCAATTTCAGGAAAATCTAAGAGAGCTATCCTCTCTATTACTAGAAGCAATCGAAGATAATGAGGACGTAAAAACAAAGTTCTATGAGGAGTGCTACGTCTCTCTTGAAGCCAACAATCGCCACCTGCTGCTTAGTAAGAGCATCATTTCAAGCCGGTATCGCCGGGTAAGCGGGGATGGAGTTGCTCCTTCGGCCTTTGACGCCGTAGCAGGAACCAACCAGGTCGGGGAGTTAACATTCGATGGAGCCGCGTCTGAAGGCGTCGCTGGGTCACGCCCGATTGTTGTAATCGGCGATGTTGGCGTAGGAAAAACCTCGTTTTTCGAAAACCTATACGAGCAAATGGACCAATCAGAAAAGTCAAATACCTATTTTATTCATATAAATTTGGGCGTAAAAGCCAATCTCAGTACTGACGTTAAGACTTATGTGATATACGAAATACCATCCGTTTTGAGGCGTCAATATAATGTCGACATAGATAGCATGGATTTTGTGAAATCCATCTATCATAACGAAATGCGGACCTTTGACGATGGTGTTAAAGGCTCTCTCAAGGAGGTTGACCCTAAAGAATACCAGAAGGAACGTGTGTCGTTTTTATCCTCTCTTGTCGACAGAAGGGATAATCATCTTCATGCAGCGCTTGGGCATCTGCGTAGAGGGCGAAATAAACAGATAATCCTAGTTATGGACAATGCGGACCAGCGCAATTTGAACGTGCAGCAGGAAGCTTTTCTGATATCGCAAGAGCTTGCTGCAACTCGAAATGTAGTCGTTTTTGTTGCACTGAGGCCTAGCACATTTTTCTCGTCGAAGACGACGGGTGCGCTCGCGGGATACCAAAATAAAATTCTTACAATCTCACCCCCACCTGCCGATGAGGTAGTCCAGAGGCGGCTGGCTTTCGCTGTTCGAGTGGCTGAAGGCAAGGTGGCACCCGCAGCCCTTTCAAATATTCGCCTCCAACTAGGTAGCGTCGTATCATTTTTTACTGCGACCTTGCGTTCCATTCGAACCAACGAGGCAATTCGCCAATTCCTGAGCAATATAACGGGTGGAAACACCCGCGCTGTGATTGAGCTGATCACCTCGTTTGTCGGCAGTCCTAATGTGGACTCCCAGAAAATCGTTCGGATTGAGGAGGAAGAGGGTGATTACCGAGTCCCCCTGCATGAATTTACAAAACATGCCCTCTTGGGAGAGTATGCTTACTTCAATTCGCAATCATCACTTGTCGCTTGCAATATTTTTGACATTAGCACCGCGGATCCGAGGGAGCATTTTCTTCTTAGTTTAATCATATCATATTTAAGCTCGAATATAGGTGTTCGAGACAGTGATGGATTTTTCAGCGGTGCAGCAGTCTTGGCCGAGATGTCACAACAAGGCTTTTTGGAGCATCAAGTTAGGCATGCGTTGCGGAGAGGCGCCGAGAAGCGCCTGATTGAAACGCCACATGCACATTATCGGGAAATTCCGGTTTCAGAAGACGAGTTGCCGGAACAATTTTACTTTAGAGCGACATCTGTTGGAGTGTATCATGTAAAATTCTGGACAGGTGCCTTTGCGTTTCTCGATGCGACCTCGATCGATACACCGATTTTTGTCGAGTCAGTTCGCGACGAGATTGCTAAACATGCGGCTTCATTCGAGATTAGTGAAAGGCATCGGCGCGCCACTCTGTTCAAGGAGTACCTCTTTGACCAATGGCATTTGGCGAACATCGGCGCTTCGTACTACGATTTTGGCACCTTGCTTTCGGCTCAGGTGGAATCGTTCGACCAAGTGAAGAGATTTATAGACCGGGGCCATAGCTATGGTCGGAAGAAGCGCCGTCCGGCGAGACGACCGCATCGGGCCTAGGTCCGAAATTCGGCCTATAGTTCGGGCGGCATCCAAGACTACGCTTCCTAGCTGTGCCGAGTTCCCGCTTTCGCGACCTCAAACGGTCCGAGATCGCCCTAAAAGTTCTCGATTTGGCAAATGCTTGGACGCTGGTCGCCAGGATCATAGGTCCGGCTTGCACGCTTCCCACTTTTGGGACCTTCGGCTGTTGTTCTCCAATAACTTAGTAAGGCTCTCGATTTGCGCCACTGGCCGACAAGAAAAGGGATGCGCAAGTTTGGATGGCATTCCCGACAGCCTGGACAGGGAACTGCCGCTGCACTTCAATTCCGGTTATACCTCTGAGAATGCGCGGGTTTTCGCGTGATCCCGCCTAATCCCGGAGAATCCCGCTTAACCCCGCCTATGCCAACCGAAGTTGCGCGTTACACATGCGGGTGATCCAGGTGTCGCGGGCATGATCGATGGCGAGGCGCGCCTGCAGGCAGGCGAGGCGCTCGCCGCCGGCGGCGAAGGTCTCCGCGGCGAGCCGCAGCTGGCCGCGATCCGGCCGGTCCTCCGCGTCGAAGATCGTCACCAGCTCGCCGCTCGCCAGCCCGAGGCCGACATTCAGGGCCTTGGGCTTGGTGCGTGGCCCTTCCGGCGGCACCACCACCACCCGGTGGCCGGGCGGCAGGAAGACGGCGTCGAAGGCGGCCCGGGTTTCGGCGTCGTCGCTCTCCAGCAGGTAGAGGACGTCGAGCCGGTCGCGGGGGTAGTCGAGGCGGCGCAGGCTGGCGATCAGGGGCCCGATCGAGGCGGCCTCGCGGTAGAGCGGGACCAGGATGGAATAGGTGGGCAGGGCCTGGTCACCGAGCGGGCGGAGCGGCCGCGGCTGGTCGGGCACCATGGCGGTGCTCGCCACACCGCGCACCGCCGCCAAGCCGAGCAGCACGAGGCCGGTGAAGAGGCTCGCCGCGAGCGCCACCGCTGCCGGTGCCGCGACGGCTCCTGCGGCCGCGGAGATGACGATGGGCGGCATCATGGTGCGCTGGACCGGGGAGAGGACCGCCCGGGCCGACAGCGCCGCCGGCAGTCCGTGATCCCAGCGGAGGTGGGTGGGCGCGCTGACCGGCGTGCGGCGGCGGCGCGCCTTGCGGATGGCGGCCGGGTCGGTGAACACGAGGGCCGACGCGGCAGCCGTGCGTTCGCAGGCCGCCGCGCACAGACCGGGCACCTGGGAATAGCCGGGGGCGAGCGCAAGCAGCGGCGCGGTGTCGCCTTCGATGGCGCAGACGCGATCCGGCATCTCGCGCACCGCGCGCGCGAACCGATCGGTCTCGCACGGCGACAGCACCCGCGCGAACGGCAGCCCGAGCCATGCGGCGAGATCCGCGCTCTGTTGCGCGGACAGGCCGTCGCCGAAGGGTGGCTCGGTGCTTGCCCGGCCTGCTGCCGTCACCTGCCGATCGCCACGGCAGGCAAAGCGTTCGGCTGCAGCAAGAAGGTGATCGGGCGGGAGCGTCCGCACCCGGAGGGCAACGGCCTGCCGTATGTCGCGCTCGCGCGTCAGGATCAATCGGCTGCGGGCCTGGCGGACGAGCCGGCGCAGCCGGTCGGCCGGGATCTGCCGAGCGGTCTCGACGGTCAGGGCGACGATGGGGCCGGCACCGGTGCTGCCGATCCGCACGGGGGCGACGCGCGCCCGGGCAATCTGTGGGACGAGGTCGACGGCATCGGCCGGGTCGAGATCGAGATCGCCGACGGTCGCCGCGCGCAGCCCGAACCTCGCGGCAACAGCGAACAGATCGGAAGCCGGTGGCCGATCATTGCCCCCGACCACCATTCCCCGTCGGCGGACGGCCTCCGGGAAGGGCGGCGGACGGCCGCGGGGGAAGGCGGAATCCGGGGGCCGGACGTGCCGGATCTCGAACTCCGCCTCTTGCTCCATCGCCCGCCCCTTGATCTTCAATCAGAGATTGATACAGGGTGCGGGCGAAAGCAAGCCACCGTGTGCGCGCCCGGGCTACTCGCTGACGAGGATAAAGCGCCGGTTCAGGGCCTGAACCGGGCGGTTGTTGACCGGGTAGAGATCGGCAAAGGCCTGGATCTGCTGCTTCGACGCGGTGATCGGCTGCGTGAAGACGACCCAGTTGACGATCTCGCTGCACGGTGGGGTAGTGAGGGAGCCCGCATAGCGGAAGTGGGTGCCGGCCGGGATCATCTTGGCGAAGTCGGCTTCCGCCTTCGCCTGGGCCTTGGCGTTCGCCGCTGGGACGACCTCCCAGATCGTCTGGATCTCGGCGCTGGCCGGACCCTCTTCGATCATCACGCCGAGCACCAGAAGCGCGCCGTCGGCCGCCTTGTGGACGAAGTGGGCCTCGAGCGGGCTGTGCTTGCCGTCGATCGTGTGCTCGCTCTGGTGATGAAAGTGGACCTGCAGGAGCTCGTACGCCTTGCCGTCGACAATGGTGACGTTGCCGGCCGGCGCGTTCGCCTGGATGGTGTGGCCGTTGTTCAGGACGAGCGGACTGAACGGATGCCAGTTGCGATCGATGGTTTCAGCCGCGGCGGAACGGCCGGCGGCGAGGTCGACGGGCGACTGCTGCTCGCCGGCGCAGGCCGCATAGGTCTCGTGGAGCCCGGCCCAATGGTCGGGGGCCTCGTGGCCGGCGTAGCCCCAGTGGGGCGTGTCGCCGCTCGCCTGTGCGGCGGGCGCGGCGAGGATGCCGACGGACAGAAGTGCTGCGAAGGCGGGGATGAAACGCAACGTCATGTCTCCTTGCGCACCGCCGCGATCCCGCACGTGGGGGAACGGACGGGAGGAGCGGACGCTTTGCGGGTGGGATGGGGCATGTGACGCGCGTAGGGCCGATCGCGCCACGCCGGAAACCTAGCGGGCGCAGCCTTGCGCGAAACTTGCCCCACGCAACGTCCCGTCGGACGGAGGGGATAGGGACAAGGAGGTCGATGGGGAGAGACGGTCGTGCCGGTCGGCCGCAGGCCGGCGCTCGGCGCAGCGCGTGTCAGGTGCCGCCGCGGCCGTCGTCGTTCACGTAGGCGACGCGCAGCAGGTTCGTCGCGCCGGGGGTGCCGAACGGGATGCCGGCGAGCGTGATCAGGCGCTGGCCGGGCCGCGAGAACTTTTCCTGGTAGGCGACGGTGCACGCGCGGTCGACCATGTCGTCGACGTCTTTCGCATCGGGGCTGACGACGCAGTGCAGGCCCCAGGCCAGCGCCAGGCGGCGGGCAGTGGCGCGCACCGGGCTGACGACCACCAGCGGCGCCGACGGCCGCTCGCGCGCGACGCGCAGCGCGGTGGCGCCCGACGAGGTGTAGCAAACGATGGCGGAGAGGTTCAGCGTCTCGGCGATCTGGCGCGCGGCGGCGGCGATCGCGTCGGCGCCCGTCGGCTCCGGCTCGGTGCGCTGGGCGGCGATGATCGTCGCGTAGTTCTCGTCGCGCTGCACCTCGCAGGCGATCTGGTCCATCGTCCTGACCGCCTCGATCGGGTGCTGGCCGGCTGCCGATTCCGCCGACAGCATCACCGCATCGGCGCCCTCGAACACGGCCGTGGCGACGTCGGACACCTCGGCGCGGGTGGGCGTCGGCGAGGAGATCATGCTTTCCAGCATCTGGGTCGCGACGACCACAGGCTTGCCGGCGCGGCGCGCGGCGCGGACGATCCGCTTCTGCAGGCCGGGCACCTTCTCCAGCGGCATTTCCACGCCGAGATCGCCGCGGGCGACCATCAGCGCATCGGACAACTCGATGATGTCGTCGAGGCGTTCGATCGCCTGCGGCTTCTCGATCTTCGCCATCACCCCGACGCGGCCGCGGGTGATCTTGCGCACCTCGGCCAGATCGTCGGGGCGCTGGATGAAGGACAGCGCGACCCAGTCGACCTGGGCCTCGACGACGGCGTCGAGGTCGCGCCGGTCCTTCTCGGTCATGGCGCTGAGGGCGAGCGTCGTGTCGGGAACGCTGACGCCCTTGCGATTGGAGACGGTGCCGGCGACCTCGACCCGGGCGTCGACGCCTTCGACACTGACCGTCTCGACCACCAGCTTGACCTTGCCGTCGTCGATGAGCAGCCGGTGGCCGGGCTCGAGCGCCTCCAGGATTTCCGGGTGGGGGAGCTGAACGCGGGTCTCGTCGCCGGGGGTGTCGTCGGAATCCAGCCGGAACGTCGCCCCCTCTTCGAGCGCGACCTTGTCGTCGGCGAACATGCCGAGGCGCAGCTTCGGTCCCTGCAGGTCGGCAAGGATGCCGATCGGGCGGCCGACCGTTTCCTCGACGGAGCGGATGGCGGCCACGAGACCCCGCATCGCGGCGTGGTCGGTGTGGCTCATGTTGATGCGGAAGACGTCGGCACCGGCCTTGAACAGCGCAAGAATGGTGGCCTCGTCGGACGAGGACGGGCCGAGGGTTGCGAGGATCTTGGTACAGCGTGACCGCTTCATCGCCCACCCATTCCGGAACGTGACCGCTCGGTTAGGTGCACCGTCCAGGAAGACTGTTCACCGGTATCGATCTCGACGAAGCCGGTTCGCTCATAGCCGCGCGCCAGGCAGTCCTCGATGCCGGTGATGGTGAATTCCTTTTCGCGGGTGCACATGAAGGCCGATCCGGCCCATTCGCCACCCTGCACATAATCGAGGGCATAGAGATAGTAGAAACGCGCGCTGAGCGGCCCCTCGAGCAGGACCTCGCAACTCTGCGCCGGCAGATTCCACCAGCCCTCGCTGATCCAGTTCTCCGCGTTCTTGTAGCCCACGGCGACCCCGACCTGATCGTCGGTCTTGTTGCACAACCGAAGATCGGCCGCAGCCGGGGCGGCCAGGCTCACGGACGCCGCAACCAGGACGCAGATCGAGCCCAGAGCGGTGAGGAGATGTCGTGGAAGGCGTTGCATGCTGCGTTCGCCGGACCCCAAAGCCTCTTGTCGCAACGCGTGGCCGCTCGCGGGCCGCCGCCTGTTCTTGAGGGCTGAACCCGCAATTGTCAACGCGACGAATCCTTGTCTGCGGCCTACGACGGAGCATCCGGCGCAGGGCCGAAAATCCGTCGAATCCTGCGATGCATCGTTGGTCAGTAATCGCCCCTGGATGGTTAACGATCCCTTTCTTCCGAGTGCGGCCATATTTTGGCGGGCTTGCCCGAAGCCCGCATTTCCCTGCGGATTATCCGCCTAAAGCCCCTGTGGTCTGTCGCGGGCGGCGCGGACGGGCGACCCAGATTCCGGCCAGAATGGCGGCGCCGCCGATCGCCTGGGCAGGCGAAACGGCCTCGCCGAGAACGGCCCAGCCGGCCACCGCGGCCGTCAGCGCCTCCAGGAAGATCACCAGCGAGGAGAACGCCGCGGTCAGGTGTCCCAGCGCATAGGACAGGAGGCCCTGTCCGCCGGCGTGGGAGACGAGGGCCAGGGCGAGCAGGGTGGCGACCCCGCTCCAGCCGGCCGGCAGCAGCCGGTCCTCGGTGGCGAGGGCGACGACCAGCAGCACGGCGGCGGTGACCAGCCCGCCGCGGAACATCAGGAGCCCCGGCGGTACGGTGCGCCGTGCCACCCGCATCGCCAGGAAATAGGCACCGAAGAACATCGACGTGACGACGCCGTAGACGTCGCCGTCGAGGCGGCCGGGGGCGAACGAGTAGCTGAGCCCGATGAGCAGTGCCGCGCCGACGACGCAGAGACCGAGGCCGAAGACGGCGTCCCGGCCGACGGGCTCACGGATGACCAGACCGGAGGCGAGGATCACCCAGACCGGCGCCATCGTTGCCAGGAAGGTGGCGTTGGCGACCGTGGTGTGGACGATCGCCAGATGCCAGAACACCAGGTCGCCGGCGAAGAACAGGCCGGAGAGGACGACGGCACGGCTCCATTTCGGGCGCGTCCCGCCGGATCGGCCGTCTGCCTCGAGCCGCTCCCACAGCCAGAGCGCGGGCAAGGCAAGCGCGACGCGCCAGAAGGCGCTGGTCATCGGTCCGACATCGGCGAAGCGGACGAACAGCGGCGACACCCCCATCGCCATGGCTCCCGCCACCAGGCACAGCATCGCCGCGGCGACGCGCGATGGGTCGGCCGGAACCTCGGGCGCGGGCTGGACGGGAAGGCTCAAGAGGACTCCGCGGCGGCGTGACTGCACGTCAGTGGTAGCTGGATCGCAGGCGCCCGCACAAGACGCTCCGGGGAGGAATGGGGCCGATCGTCCGGGCGTCTCCCGTTTGGGAGGCTCAGTCCCTATGTTGGAGGGAGCAACCCCCAATGCCGCGAGTCCCGCCCGGGGCCGCGCGCCGAACCGGAGGCAACCATGGCCGAGATCGACGACGCCACCCGGACCGAACTCGAGGCCGCCGTGTTCCGGCGCCTCGTCGACCATCTGCGCACGCGCACCGACGTGCAGAACATCGACCTGATGAACCTCGCCGGCTTCTGCCGCAACTGCCTGTCGAACTGGTATCAGGACGCCGCCGCCGAGAAGGGGCTCGATATCGAACGGGCCGAGGCGCGCGAGCGCGTCTACGGCATGCCGTACGAGGACTGGAAGGCGCTCCACCAGACGCCGGCGACCGACGCGCAGGCGGCGGGGTTCCAGGCGGCCGCCAAGCACGATTGAGGCGGTCGGGCCGCCTGGGCGGCGGGGCGACGCCCGCTGCCCCTTGACCGCGTCCCGTCGCTGGGGCACGACACCGGGCCCGATCGACCCGCGAAGCCGGACGTTTGCGGACGTGATCGGCGCCGGCGCGACTTCGAAGCGATTTCTTATCTTTCGGGCGGTTAGACCAGTCCGGCAATCGCAGCGGCCGTGCCGAACGGACGGTCGTCTTCGCCGGGTCCCCCTCTCTGTCGACCGGAGGAGCGATCCTCCTCCCACGCGCCTTGGAAAGGAAAGTCATCATGAGCCAGCCGGGTGGTGTTGCCGCGGATCAGCTCCGTGCCATCGTCGAGCGTATCGAGAAGCTCGAGGAAGAGAAGCAGACGATCGCCGACGACATCAAGGATGTCTACGCGGAGGCCAAGGCGAACGGCTACGATACCAAGATCATCCGCACGGTGGTGCGGCTGAGGAAGCAGGATTCGGCCGAACGCCAGGAGCAGGAAGCGCTCCTCGACCTCTACATGCACGCGCTTGGCATGGTGCTCGCGGACACCAGCGAAGCCTCGTGAGGCCTTTCTCGACCCGGTGAAGCGGCCGGGTCGGCGACTGCCGGCATGGCGCGCGGCCCGGCGGGGCCCGCGCCATTTTTCGTTTCAGCGGAGGGAGTTGGACAGCCGAGGTCCCTTAGTCTCAGGGCGTGCGCTGGGGCGGCGCCGGCGTGTCATCACGAGGGCGAGGGGCGAACCGGATCGCCGCTGAACCATGACCGCTGCCGGGGCGCGAGGTCGGATGCCGGTCGGAGACCCGCTCGGGCCTTGCCTGGCGCCAGCCTTAATTGCTTGAGCAGTTCCTTCCCGTTCAGCTCGTCTCGATCTGAACGGGAGATGCGCTAGCGGGGCGCAGAGGCCTGGGTGATGTAGACCTGCGGGATGCCCTCGAAGCGATCGGTGCGCAGGCCGCCGGTGCCGTCGGACAGTGCCCCCGAGCCGCCCATCGGGGCGTGCATCGCCGTCACGATGCCGATCTCGCCCTGATGCGGATGCGACAGCCAGGCGAACTGCATCGTCCGCATCGAATTGTCGCCGATCAGGAAGCGCGAATCGTCGCGATCGGGGGCTCCGAAGAAGGTCGCCGTCGGGTCGGTGCCGCTCGCCATCGCGCTGGAGATGTCGGCGGTGACGGTGGGTGTCATCGTCCGGGCCGCGGCGGTCTCCGGTCCGACCACCATGGCGGCGGTCGCACTCAGCACGTTGTCGCTGCCCGAGCCGGCGCCGTCGGCGGCGCTGGCATACCCGAAGACCGGCACGTCGGTGGTGTCGTCGAGGCGCTCGCGCAGGCTGGCGACGGCGGCCTCCTGGCTGGCGCTCTCCGACAGCGGGGCGCTGTGCGCCGGCCGCGGCTTGGGCAGGGCGGCGACGAGGACGGCTTCCGGAGTGGGCGCTTCCGCCGGCGCGATCTCGGGCGCGGGCGTCGGGATCGCCGGGGCGACCGCGGGGGTCCCGTTGTCCGGGCTGACGGCGACCGGGCGCACCGTGGGAACCGGCGGCGGAGCGCTCGGCGTCTCGGCGACGGGCGGCGCGCTCTCCTGGGCGGCAGGGGCGGCGGCGGGCGCGGGAACCGGTGTCGTGTTGATGCGGTTCGCGATCTCGTCGTCGGGGGCCGTCAGGTTGACGCCCGGCAGCGACGAGGACGAGGCCGGAGAGGACGACGCGGTGGACTGCGGCTCGGGGGCCGACCTGGAGCGGGTCGCGGACGCCGTGAGGATCGGCCGGGAACGTTCCTCGGCGGTGACTTCGCGCTCGACGGTGTCCTCGACGTCGTCGTTGTCGCGGCCGAGCAGCGAGGCGATGATGTTCTTGCCGTTGCCGCTCTCGGGCCGGACCAGGCTGTCGCGGCGGCTGTCGCCTCCTCCGAAGAAGCTGCCCAGTCCGCCTCCGCTCGACGCCGAGGCGACCTCGGTGCGGGCGCCGCGGTCACGGGCGGCGAGCTCGGCCTTGGCGAGTTCGTAGCCCTTCAGCGGCTTGCCGTCGTCCGGCAGGTGCACGGTCTTGCCGTCGGGGAAGACGGCCAGCAGCTGCGAACGGGTCATCCGCGGCCACGAGCGCACGCTGCCGGTGTCGAGATGGACGAACGGGGTGCGCGAGGTCGGATAGAAGCCGACGCCGCCGACCTGGAGCTTGAAGGCGGCCTTGCGGATTTCGGCGGTGGAAACGCCCGGAATGTAGAAGTCGCAGGCCTTGCCGGCCATGTGCTGGCTGAACTTGGCGACGCCGCGCGACCGCGAGCGGAGCATGTTGTTGGTGGCCGGCGAACGGTAGGCGGAGACCACATGGATGGTCCGGCCCTGGCCGACGCCCTGCTGGATCTGCCAGAGGAGATCGAAGAGTTCCGGATCGACCTTGGTGGATTCGTTGCGGCGCCAGTCGCGCAGGAACCGGTTGAGCTCGGTGAGGGCGGACGGGATGAACCGGCCGTTGCGCTTGTAGGTGATCTTCAGCTTCTCGCCCGTGTGGGTGAAGAAGAGATCAAGCGTCCGGTCGCGCGCCGCCTGTGCAGGTGCGCCGGCGAGCAGAAGGCTGAGGGCAACGATCAGGGCCGTCGCCGCATTGCGGACTTTGCGCATGATGGAGAAACGACCATTCCCGTTCGATAGCTGGTCCAAGACGCAGTCCTTGGCTCGAAAGCGACAGCTTTATCCCGAACCCTAGGCAATAGGGCGGAACGGGTTAACGAGGATTTACCGTATTGCGAGCGTGATGAAAAGCCGCAGGCATCGGGTATGTGCAGCGGGCCGCACGGCCGACCGCTTTTTTGCCGCCGCCATCCACCGATAACTTGTTTCCTGCGATGGGGGCTGTTTTGTGACCCGGCCGCCGGCGGCCCGTCCCCGGCGGCGAACCGGGCCTCAATCGGCCTTCAGGAGCTTCGCGAGCCGGCGGTCGTGACCGTAGATGTCGGAATAGTGGACCAGCGTCCCGTCGGCATCGACCCACTCGGTGAAGTAGGCGAGATGCACGGGAATGTGATGCTCGAGGGAGAGGTAGCGCTCGCTGCCGCCGATCAGCTTCTTGATCTGCGCGGCGTTCCAGTGCGCCTCCTCGGCGAGCAGGGCGTCGGCGAACTCGAGCGGATCGTCGACCCGGACGCAGCCGTGGCTGAACGCGCGCACCGGCTTGGCGAACAGGCTGCGGCTCGGCGTGTCGTGCAGATAGACCGCGTGCTCGTTCGGGAACATGAACTTGATGTGGCCGAGCGCATTGCTGTCGCCGGGCTTCTGGCGGATGCGGACGTTGCGCAGCGCCGCCGGGCTCCAGTCGATCGAGGATGGATTGACCACCCGACCCTTGTAGACGGCCTCGTAGCCGCGCGTGGAGAAGTAGCCGTCCGGGTTCTTCCGGATCGAGGAGAGCATCTCCTTGGAAGCGATCGAGTACGGCACGTTCCAGTAGGGATTGACGACGAGGTGCTCGATCTCGTCGGAAAAGACCGGCGTCGGATTGGTCGGTTTGCCGACGATGACGCGGCCTTCGTAGGCGGTGGTGCCGTCGCGTCGGATGGCGACCGTGAAGGCCGGAATGTTGACGAACACGTAGGTCTTGCCAAGGTCGCGCGGCATCCAGCGCCAGCGTTCCATGTTGACCAGGATGTCGGTCTCCGGATCGCCGCCGAGACCGCGGTTCATGACGGCGAGCGTGTTGGGGCCGAGGATCCCGTCCGGCCGCAGCCCGTGCTCGCCCTGAAAGGCCTTCACGGCCTCCACGACGGCGTCGTCGTAGACCGTGACGTCGCTGCCCCGCTGGACGAGAACGCCGAGGCGCTGGCGCAAGAGGCCGACGCGCGGATCGCTGTCGCCCGGGCGCAGGTTGCGGCCCGCCGGCACCGGCAGCGGCTGCACGCGTGACGTGGTGCGGCTTTCGTGGAGCGCCTTCTTCAGGGCTTGAAACTGGAGGTGCGACGGATTGAACGCGTCGAGGGCTGCGGCCGGGTCGGAGGCGGACGCGACGCGCTTCAGCGACACCAGCGGATCCGGCACCGGCGGGATCTGGGTGTTCACGCTGGAGACCGTGCGCGGGTTGACGCGGCCGGCCTGGGCGTCGCGGGCAAACGCCATGGTGGCGCGCGACAGGCTGAGCTCGGAGGCGACGAGGTCCGGGCCGGCCGGATGCGGGCCGGTGTCGAGCATGCGCTCGGTCACGACATAGTCGGCCGGATCGAGCCCGTCGGCGGCGGCTTCGCCGAGACGGGCGATGGCGGCGCGCGCCGCCGGCGACAGCGCGCCGTCGGCGATCCAGACGGGCTGGAAGTCGCGGTCCTCGTAGAAGGCGATGAGGGCTTCGCGGAAGCGATCCTTGTCGGCGATCAGCGGGTCCGGACCCAGCAGTCCGCCCCGGATCGCGCCATGCAGCGGATCGATCGGCCGCGCGGTCGGCTTCGGGGTGCGGGCGATGTCGTCGGTCAGGACGGCCGGCGTGGTCGGGCCGGAGGGAAGGGCGGCCACGGCGGTCGGCAGCAGGACGGCCGCGGCCACAACGCCGGCGAAAACCTTCAAACGCATTGACCGCTCCTCAAGCCCCGTCGATTCGGACATTGATTTAGGCCCAAGGAGTGAACAAGTAGCAACCGCCACCTCGCGACCCCACCGCGGTTCGGTTCGATCCGGCCGCGGATGTGTCCGTCGCGCCACTTGAGCCGGGGCGTTTCGGCCCGGGCCTTTCCCGTCCCGCCGTGCTATCGGCTTGATGACACGCCCGTCTGGAGCAGGATCCCCCGATGACGCCCTTCCGTCCCAGCCGCACCTTTTCTTCGGACGCCGCGACCGCCACCCCGGCAGGCCCGGCCGTCGCGCTTCCCGAATGGGACCTGACCGACCTCTACCCCGCGATGGACGGAGCCGAGGTGACGGACGACCTCGCGGCGGCCCTGTCGGAGTGCGCGACCTTCGAGGAGGCCCACAAGGGCCGGCTGGCGGAGCTGACCGTCGGGCCGAACGGCGGCGCGTCGCTGGCCGCGGTGATCGCCTCGTACGAGGCCATCGACGAGAAGCTCGGGCGGCTGGTCTCCTATGCGGGCCTCGTCTACGCCGGCGACACCACCGATGCGAAGCGCTCCAAGTTCTACGGTGACGTCCAGGACAAGCTGACCGCGGCGACGGTGCATCTCCTGTTCTTCACCCTGGAGCTCAACCACATCGACGATGCCGCCATGGAGGCGGCGCTGGCCGATCCGGCGCTTGCGCGCTACCGCCCGTGGATCGAGGACGTGCGCAAGGAGCGGCCGTATCAGCTCGACGACCGGCTGGAGCGGCTGTTCCACGAGAAGTCGGTGACCTCGCACGGCGCCTTCAACCGCCTGTTCGACGAGACCATGGCGGCGATGATCGTCCCCGTCGGCGACGAGACGCTGACGCTCGAGGAAGCGCTCAACAAGCTGCAGGATTCGTCCGGCGAGGTGCGCCGGCAGGCGGCCGAGGCGCTCGCGGCGGTGTTCGGCAAGAACATCCGCACGTTCACGCTGATCACCAACACGCTCGCCAAGGACAAGGAGATCAGCGACCGCTGGCGCGGCTTCGAGGACGTGGCCGATTCCCGCCATCTCGCCAATCGGGTCGAGCGCGAGGTCGTGGATGCGCTGGTCGATGCCGTCCACCAGGCCTATCCGCGCCTGTCGCATCGCTACTACGCGATGAAGGCGCGCTGGCTCGGCAAGGAGGCGCTGGACTACTGGGACCGCAACGCCCCGCTGCCCGACACCGACGACCGGCTCATTCCCTGGGACGAAGCGCGCGAGAAGGTGCTGTCTGCCTATGGCCGCTTCTCGCCCGACATGGCGGCGCTCGCCGAGCGGTTCTTCGAGAACGGCTGGATCGACGCGCCGCCGCGGCCGGGCAAGGCGCCCGGTGCTTTCGCCCATCCGACGATCCCGAGCGTGCACCCGTACGTGCTGCTGAACTACCAGGGCCGGACGCGGGACGTGATGACGCTCGCCCACGAGCTCGGCCACGGCGTGCACCAGTTGCTGGCCGCGCCGAACGGCTCGCTGATGGCGCCGACGCCGCTGACCCTTGCCGAGACGGCGAGCGTGTTCGGCGAGATGCTGACCTTCCAGAGCCTGCTGGCCACCGCCGAGACGCCCGAGCAGCGGCGTACCATGCTGGCCTCCAAGGTCGAGGACATGCTGAACACCGTGGTCAGGCAGATCGCGTTCTACACCTTCGAGCGGCGCATCCACCTGGAGCGGCGCGAAGGCGAGCTGACCTCCGAGCGCATCGGCGAGATCTGGCTGGACGTGCAGCGCGAGAGCCTCGGTCCGGCGGTGCGCCTGTCGGAGGGCTATGAGACCTACTGGTGCTACGTTCCCCACTTCATCCACTCGCCGTTCTACGTGTACGCCTACGCGTTCGGCGACTGTCTCGTGAATTCGCTCTATGCGGTCTATGAAAAGGCCGAGACGGGATTCCAGGAGCGCTATTTCGACATGCTGCGTGCCGGCGGCACCAAGCATCACTCGGAACTGCTGGAGCCGTTCGGCCTCGATGCGCGCGACCCGGCCTTCTGGCAGAAGGGGCTCGGCGTGATCGAGCGCATGATCGACGAACTGGAAGCCGAGGGGGCCTGACGGCGGGCGGCACGAGAGGCGCTGCCGGCGGGGCCGAAGAGGAGAGAGCTTAAGATGCCGCTGATTTTCTTCCTGATCCTGATCATCCTGATCGCCACCGTCGGCTTCTGGAAGACGCTGGGCGCCATCGTCGGCGCCGCCGCGATGGTGGTCGTGCTCATCTTCCTCGCCGTGCTCGCCATCATCATCGGTGGACTGCTGATGCTGCGGCGCTAGTTCAACCGTCGCTGTCGGCCGGATCGATCCGCCCGGCAGCGCGTTGGCGCTTCCACGAGCCGCGCCCGCCGGCCGCGACGCGTGCCGGCTGGCCGAGCGCGCTCCGGCGACCGGATTGAGTGCGGGATACCCAGACAGGACAAGGCGCATGGCTTCCGATCAGAGCGGCGACAGCGAACGCAACCGGTTCACCGGCCGGGCGGCGCGCTATGCCCGGGTCGGCACCGGCATGTCCGGCGTCGCCGCCAAGATGATCGGCGCCCGCTTCTTCGGCATGGAGCTGCAGCGCGACGCCCACGCCGGCGAACTCGCCGCGGCGCTCGGCAATCTCAAGGGGCCCCTGATGAAGGTGGCCCAGCTGCTCTCCACCATCCCCGATGCGCTGCCGCCGGAATACGCGGCCGAGCTCGCCACCCTTCAGTCGGATGCGCCGCCGATGGGCTGGGCGTTCGTCAAGCGGCGGATGGCGGCCGAGCTCGGGGCGGACTGGCAGGGCAAGTTCGCCTCGTTCGAGCACGAGCCGGCGGCCGCGGCCTCGCTTGGCCAAGTCCACCGCGCGGTCGGACACGACGGCCTGCGGCTCGCCTGCAAGCTCCAGTATCCGAACATGGATTCCGCCGTGGAGGCGGACCTGAAGCAGCTGTCCTGGATCTTCTCCATCCATCGCCGCATGAGCCCGGCCCTGGATACCAGCCAGATCGCCCGGGAGATCGGCGAGCGGCTGCGCGAGGAGCTCGACTACAAGCGCGAGGCCCGCGCTGCCCGGCTCTACAAGTCCGTGTTGTCGGAAGAGCAGGGCATCGTGGTGCCCGACGTGCACGAGGTGCTGTCCACGCGCCGGCTCCTGACGATGACCTGGCTCGACGGGCGCCGGCTGCTGGATTTCCGCGACCATCCGCTCGAGGACCGCAACCGTCTCGCCGAGACCATGTTCCGGGCCTGGTGGCGGCCGTTTGCTCGGGTCGGCGTCATCCACGGCGATCCGCACCTGGGCAACTACACCGTCTACGAGGAAGACGGCCGCCCGGCCGGCATCAACCTCCTCGACTACGGCTGCATCCGGATCTTCCCGCCCGGCTTCATCAACGGCGTGCTGGAGCTCTACCAGGGGCTTGCCACCGACGACCGCGACCGGATCGTCGCGGCCTACGAGACATGGGGCTTCAAGGGGCTGTCGAACGATCTGATCGACGTCCTCAACATCTGGGCGCGCTTCATCTACGGGCCACTGCTCGACGACCGCGTGCGCACCATCGCCGACGGCACCAAGCCCGGCGAGTACGGCCGCCGCGAGGCCTTTTCGGTGCATCAGGCGCTGAAGGAGAAGGGGCCGGTGACGGTGCCCCGGGAGTTCGTGTTCATGGACCGGGCGGCGATCGGCCTCGGCGCGGTGTTCCTGCACCTGAACGCCGAGCTGAATTTCTACGAGCTGTTCCAGTCGGCCATCGAAGGCGTCGACGAGGCGGGTATCGCCCGGCGCCAGAAGGCGGCGCTGGCCGAAGCCGGGCTGCCCGAGCCGGACTGGGACGTGGCCGCCTGAGCCGGACGATCCGGCAGGGTGCGGCGCGCGTGCCCTTGCGCTCGCGCGCAAAGCGGGGTTGGAATGGGGCGATGTTCCAGTTTCGTTCCGCCATGGCCCGTTGATCGCCCCGTGACCGCGCCGACCCCCGAGCCCCAGATCGCCGACGCCGCGCTGCTGCCCGAGCCGTTCTCGGGCTGGTTTCTGTCGCGCGGCTGGACGCCGCGGCCGCATCAGCTCGATCTGCTGGCGCACGCGCGGGCGGGCCGGTCGGCGCTGCTGATTGCGCCGACCGGGGCCGGCAAGACGCTCGCCGGCTTCCTGCCGAGCCTGATCGATCTCGCCGGCGAGAAGAAGCGCCGCAACGCGCTCACGCGCGAGGGCCCGCACACCCTCTACATCTCGCCGCTGAAGGCGCTGGCCGTCGACATCGCCCGAAACCTCGAGGCGCCGGTCGCCGAGATGGGGCTGCCGATCACCGTGGAGACGCGCACCGGTGACACGCCGGTCAACCGGCGCCAGCGCCAGAAGCGCATGCCCCCCGACATCCTGCTGACGACGCCGGAGCAGGTGGCGCTGCTTCTGGCCGACCGCCAGGCCGACCGGCTGTTCTCCGAGCTGGAGGTGGTCGTTCTCGACGAACTCCATGCCCTCGTGACCTCGAAGCGCGGCGACCTCCTGTCGCTCGGCATCGCCGGGCTCAGGCGCCACGCCCCGAACCTCAGGACGGTCGGCCTTTCGGCGACGGTGGCCGATCCGGAGGGTCTGCGGGCTTGGCTGGTGCCGCAGACCGATCCGGACGTTCCGGCGATGGCCGAGGTGGTCGAGGTGTCCGGCGGGGCACGGCCGGACATCCGCATCATCGACGCGGCCGACCGGATCCCCTGGGCCGGGCATTCGGCCCGCTGGGCGCTGCCGGCGGTCTACGAGGCGATCAAGGCGCACAAGACGACGCTGGTGTTCGTCAACACCCGCAGCCAGGCCGAGATGCTGTTCCACGAGCTGTGGCGCATCAACGAGGACACGCTGGCGATCGCGCTGCATCACGGCTCGCTCGACCGGACCCAGCGCCGCAAGGTCGAGGCGGCGATGGCGGACAACCGGCTGCGGGCGGTGGTCTGCACCTCGACGCTGGACCTCGGCATCGACTGGGGCGACGTGGACCTGGTCATCCACGTCGGCGCGCCGAAGGGGGCGAGCCGGCTTGCCCAGCGGATCGGCCGCGCCAACCACCGCTTCGACGAGCCGTCGCGGGCGCTGCTGGTGCCGGCGAACCGGTTCGAGGTGCTGGAGTGCCGGGCCGCGCTCGACGCCAACTACATCGGCGCCCAGGACACGCCGCCGATCCGCGAAGGCGCCCTCGACGTGCTGGCCCAGCACGTGCTGGGCGTTGCCTGCGCCGCGCCGTTCGACGCCGCCGACCTGCACCGGGAGGTGACGACCGCCTATCCCTACCGGGCCCTCGACCGGGCGACCTTCGACAGCGTCGTCGATTTCGTCGCGACCGGCGGCTACGCGCTGAAGGCCTACGAGCGCTTCGCCAAGATCCGCCGGATGCCGGACGGCCGCTTTCGCCTCACCCATCCGAGCGTCGGCCAGCGCTACCGTCTCAACGTCGGCACCATCGTCGAGGCGCCGCTGGTGAAGATCCGCATGGTCGGGCGCGGCAAGGCGGGGCTTTTGACCGGGCGCGGACGGATGCTGGGGGAGATCGAGGAGTATTTCATCGAGACCCTGTCGCCGGGCGACAGCTTCATGTTCGCCGGCCAGGTGCTGCGCTTCGAGGCAATGCGCGAGCAGGAGGTGCTGGTCACCAAGGCGCGCGACGACACGCCGAAGATCCCGGTCTATGCCGGCGGCAAGTTTCCGCTGTCGACCTATCTGGCCGACGGCGTGCGAGGCCTTCTCGCCGACGAGACGAGCTGGGACCGGCTGCCGGCGCAGGTGCGCGAGTGGCTCAGCGTCCAGCGCCTGCGCTCGGTGCTGCCGACGCGCGGCGAACTGCTCGTCGAGACGTTCCCGCGCGCCAACCGGCACTACATGGTCGCCTACCCGTTCGAGGGGCGGCTGGCCCACCAGACGCTGGGCATGCTTCTGACCCGACGGCTGGAGCGCTTCGGCGCCAAGCCGATGGGCTTCGTGGCGTCGGACTATGCTCTCGGGATCTGGGCGCTGGAGGACATGGGCGGCCTGTTCGCCCGGGGGCGGCCCACGGTGGGAAACCTGTTCGAGGAGGACCTGCTCGGCGACGACCTCGAGGCGTGGCTCGCCGAGAGCTATCTCCTCAAGCGCACCTTCCGCGCCTGCGCCGTCATCTCCGGCCTCATCGAACGGCGCCACCCGGGCAAGGAGAAGACCGGGCGCCAGGTGACGGTCTCCACCGACCTCATCTACGACGTGCTGCGCCAGCACGAGCCGGACCACCTGCTGATGCGCGCCACCTGGGCCGATGCGGCCTCGGGGCTGCTCGACATCGTGCGGCTCGGCGAGATGCTCTCGCGCATCAAGGGCCGAATCGTCCATAAGCGGCTGGATCGGGTGTCGCCGCTGGCGGTCCCGATCCTGCTCGACATCGGCAGGGAAGCGGTTGGCGGCGAGGCCGACGAGGCGATCCTGGCGGGGGCGGGCGAGGCGCTGATCGAGGAAGCGATGGCATGACGGTGCGTCCTGCGCACACGACGGAGCGGAGCTACCGCACGGTGGCGATCGGCGGCATGTCGGCGGCCCTCGATCCCTCCGGCGCGCTCTACTGGGCCGACGCGGCGACGCTGATCGTCGCCGACCTGCACCTGGAGAAGGGCAGCTCCTACGCCCGCTCGCGCACCTTCCTGCCGCCCTACGACAGCGATGTCACGCTGGCGCGGCTGGCGGAGGTGGTGGCCCGGTTCGCGCCGCGCCGGATCGTCGCGCTGGGCGATTCCTTTCACGACAGCGCTGCCGGCGACCGCCTCTCCGCCGCCTCGCGCCAAACGGTGCGCCGGCTGACCGATGCGGCGGACTTCATCTGGATATCCGGCAACCACGATCCGCAGCCGCCGGTCGACTGGGGCGGCACGGTTGCCGAGACGATGACGATCGGGGGCGTGACCTTCCGCCACGAGCCGTCGCAGGGTGCGGTGGAGGCGCCCGAGGTCGCCGGCCACCTGCATCCGGTCGCGCGGGTCTCCGGGCGGGGGAAATCCTTGCGCCGGCGCTGCTTTCTCGGCTGCGGGGCCCGCATGGTGCTGCCGGCATTCGGCGCCTACACCGGAGGGCTCGACATCCGCGATGCCGCATTCCGGGGCCTGTGGCCGCACCGCGCCGACGTGCGCGCCTTCCTGCTCGGCCGCGACCAGGTCTATGCGGTGGGGAGCGTTCCGGCGTTCGCCTGAGAACCCTGCGCTCATCGAACCGGCGACGATCTACGTCCGCCGTGCAGCCTCGGTCAGGCGCTCCACGAAGGTGTGGGACCATTGGGACGCGGTCGTCGTGGTGATGCGGTCATAGAGCCGCTCCCATCGGTCCTTGCGCTCGTCCAGCGGCATCCGGATGCCGGTCTGCAGCGCCTCCGCGATGGCATCGATGGAATACGGATTGATGATCAGCGCCTCGCGCAATTCCTCGGCCGCACCGGCAAAGCGTGACAGGACGAGGACGCCGGGGTCTTCCGGATCCTGGGCGGCAATGTATTCCTTGGCGACGAGGTTCATGCCGTCGCGCAGGGGCGTGACGAGGCCGACCAGGCTCGCCCGGTAGATGCCGGCCAGCGACCGGCGTGGCAGCGACTGGGTCAGGAACGAGATCGGCGTCCAGTCGATGTCGGAGAAGCGGCCGTTGATGCGTCCGGTCAGGCCTTCGAGCGTGCGCTGGATGTCGGAATAGGCGCGGACCTCGGAGCGCGACGGCGGCGCAACCTGCATGTAGGAGACGCGGCCGCGGTTCTCCGGATAATCCTCCAACAGCCGCTCGACCGCCCGGAAGCGCTCCGGCAGACCCTTGGAGTAGTCGATGCGGTCCACGCCGACGATCTGGACCTGACCGTTGAGCAGGGTCTTGAGGCGGCGGAAATTCCGCTGGCCCTCGCCGGCGACGGCATATTCGGCGAAGGTCTCGGCATCGATGCCGATCGGGAACGCACCGAGCTGAACCGTCCGGCCGAGCACCGACATGGCGCCGTCCGCGCCCTCGGAGGCGCCTGCCTCCTCGACGAGGTAGCGCTTCAGCGCCAGCGAATCGCGCTCGGTCTGGAAGCCGATCAGGTCGTAGGCGAGCATCGACCGCACGAGCCCGGCGTGGTTCGGAAGGGCCGTCAGCACCTCCGGCACGGGAAACGGGATGTGCAGGAAGAAGCCGATCGGATTGTTGACGCCCATGGCGCGCAATTGCGCGCCCAAGAGCATGAAATGGTAGTCGTGGACCCAGATGATGTCGTCGGGTTCGAGCATCGCCTTCAGTCGGACGGCGAACCGCTCGTTGACCCGGCGGTAGCCTTCGTCGAAACGGCGGTCGAAGTCGGTCAGGTCGAGCCGATAGTGCATGGTCGGCCACAGGCAGCGATTTGCATAGCCGGCGTAGTATTCGTCGTAATCGGCCTGGGTGAGATCGATGGTGGCGATCTTGACCGGACCGGAGCTCTGCTCGCGCAGCTCGGAGAAGGTGCCTTCTTCGCTGATCTTTCCGGACCAGCCGAACCAGACGCCGCCTTTATCCCTCAACACGTCCACGAGCGCCACGGCCAGGCCCCCGGCGCGTCCGGTGTCCTTCAGCGGGCCAACGCGATTCGAAACGACTACCAGGCGTCCCATGTCCCTCCTCAGACCATCTTGTCCCAGCGCCGGCTGAGCCGCATCGCGCCGTTTATGATACCGACCATCGAGTAGGTCTGGGGGAAGTTTCCCCACAGTTCGCCGGTCGCCGGATCGACGTCTTCCGACAGCAGGCCGAGGTGGTTGCGGCACGAAAGCATGGACTCGTAGATCTCCCGGGCTTCCTCCACACGCTCGATCCGCGCCAGCGCGTCTATGTACCAGAACGTACAAATGTTGAATGCGGTTTCAGGCCGGCCGAAATCATCTGCCGCGGCGTAGCGGTAGAGGTGGTTCCCGTGGCGCAGCTTCGCGCCGATCTTCTCCACCGTGGCGACGAAGCGCGGATCGTTCGGGGAGACCAGTCCGACCTCGGCCGCCAGCAGCAGGCCGGCGTCCAGGTCGGTGCCCTCGAAACTCTCGGCGAACGCACCGAGATCCTCGTTCCAGGCGCGCCTGAGGATGGTGTCCTTCACCTCGTCGGCGCGCGACCGCCACTTCTTCGGATCCAGCCCCAGGCGGTAGGCGATCTTGGCCAGCCGATCGAGGGCCGCCCAGCACATCAGGCTCGACGAGGTGTGAACGCGGGCCCGGGTGCGCAGTTCCCACATGCCGGCGTCGGGCTTGTCGTAGAGTTCGTAGGCCTTCTCGCCGATGGCCTCCAGCTGGCGGAAGTCCTCGATGCCGGACGGCCGGAACAGGCGCTGGTCGAAGAACGCCTGGGCGGCACCCAGGACGATGTTGCCGTAGACGTCGTGCTGGAAGTGCTCGTAGGCCTGGTTGCCGACGCGCACCGGCCCCATGCCCTGGTAGCCCGGCAGGTCCACGGTCTCCTCGATCAGGGCGCGCTCGAGACCGATGCCGTAGACCGGCTGCACGTGCTCGCCGTTGGTCATGGCGATGATGTTGTTGATGTAGCGGAGATAGTTTTCCATCGTCTCGAGATCCGACAGCCCGTTGAGGGCGCGCACCACGAAGAAGGCATCCCGCAGCCAGCAGTAGCGGTAGTCCCAGTTGCGGCCGGAGTTCGCCGCCTCCGGGATCGAGGTGGTGATGGCGGCGACGATGGCGCCGGTCTCCTCGAAGGTGCACATCTTGAGGGTGATGGCGGCGCGGATGACCGCGTCCTGCCATTCCAGCGGCAGCCCGAGCCGGCGCGACCAGCCGCGCCAGTAGGTCTCGGTGTTCTCCACGAAGGTGTGGGCGATCTTGACGGGATGGTCGGTGAGCGTCTCGTCCGGACCGAGGAACAGCGCCAGCTCGCGGTCGAGCTGGAACCAGGTCTCGTCGCGGATGTAGGTCACCGGCGCGTTGGTCGTCATGCGCAGTGCGATGCCGTCGCCGACATAGCGGATGTGGTTGGATCCGGAGGTGATCTCGGGCGCTGACCGCGCCCAGCCGAAGACCGGGCGGATCTTGATGCGGATCCGCGGCCGGCCGACGAGCGGCCGCACCTGGCGCACGAACTGGGCGGGGCGGAACGTCCGGCCGCGGGCCTCGAAGCGGGGGGCGTGGTCGATGATCTCGATCGCCGTTCCGTCTTCGGCATAGATGCGCGTCGACAGGATGGCCGTGTTGGTGACGTAGCTCTGCTCGGTGCGGACCTGGCCCTCGATCTCCACCGTGAACGCGCCGTCTGCCGGGTCGCCCGAGCGGCTGCCGAGCAGGGCGTGGAACACCGGGTCGCCGTCGTAGCGGGGCAGGCACCACCAGACGATGCGGGCCTGCTTGTCGATCAGAACGGAGATCGAGCAGTTGCCGATCAGGCCGAGTTCGAGCGTGCTCATGACGCGAGCGACCTTTCGGGGCGCGTCAGCCGATCGAGCCATTCCATCACATCGATGCTGCCGTCGAGGCGATACGGGGCGCTGGTGGCGCCGTCGCCGACCTTGATGGCGACGCCCCCCATTCCGCTGACGATCCGGAAGCCGTCTTCGTCGGTGACGTCGTCGCCGAGAAAGACGGGCGTGCGGCCCTCGAAGGGAGGGATCTCCATGAAGGCGCCGATCGCGGTGCCCTTGTTGACGTCGCCGCGCTTGGCTTCGACGACCATCTTGCCCTCGATCAGGTGCAATTCCTCCAGATCGGCGGTGGCATCCCGCAGGGCGGCCTTCACCTCCGCCTCGGCCTCCGGGGCCTGGCGGTAATGAACGGCGATGCCGCTGCCCTTGTCCTCGAGGCTGACCCCGTTCTGCAGCAGGCGCGAACGTTCCAGCCGGTCGCGCAGGATGTGGACCTGCCCGGATTTGGGCAGCTCGACGACCGCGGCATCTTCCGCGCTGCGGCGCTCGATCCCGTGCAACCCCGCCGTCGGCAGGACGAGCGGCGACAAATAGCGGTCGATCTCGGCGATCCGGCGGCCGGTGACGACGGCCACCGCACCGCCGGCGTGGCTGCGCACGCGGCCGAGCAGATCGACCAGATCGGAGGACACGACGATCGCGTCGGGCGTTTCCGCGATGTCCACCAGCGTGCCGTCGAAATCGAGAAAGACGGCGGGTCGGAGGGGTATCGGAGGATGCGTCATGCCGTTCCTTGTAAACGAGGCGCGGGAATGGGTCGATGATCGAGGCGCCGGCCGGACCCGGCTCCGGTCGGTCGCGGGCGGCCGACCGTGGGGGATGCGCGTGCTTCAGGCCGCCAGACCCCGAGGAAGTCAGAGCTGATCGACCTGAAACCGCAGGCCGTGACCGATTGTAATATCCTGGAGCGGAAAGCCGGCATCCACCTTTCCCCATCCCGCTCTACGCGGCCAGCGTCTTCTCCGGGCTCTTGCACAGATCGGCGATCAGGCAGGCGGTGCACTCCGGCTTGCGCGCCTTGCACACATAGCGTCCGTGCAGGATCAGCCAGTGGTGGGCATGCTGCTTGAAGCGAGCGGGGATCACCTTCTCAAGGTGGGCCTCGACGGCGTCGGGCGTCCTGCCGGGCGCCAGTCCGATGCGGTTGGCGATCCGGAAGATATGGGTGTCGACGGCGATCGTCGGTTCGCCGAACGCGATGTTCAGGACCACGTTGGCGGTCTTTCGCCCGACGCCCGGCAGCGCCTGCAGGGCCTCGCGGTCGCGCGGCACCTCGCCGCCGTGATCGGCGATCAGCGCGCGGGAGAGGGCGACGACGTTCTTGGCCTTGTTGCGGTAGAGCCCGATCGTGCGGATGTGTTCGCGCACCCGGTCCTCGCCGAGCGCCACCATCGCCTCCGGCGTCGTCGCGGCGGCAAACAGCCCCCGGGTGGCCTTGTTGACGCCGACGTCGGTGGCCTGGGCCGACAGCACCACGGCGACCAGCAGCGTATAGGGATTGACGTACAGCAGCTCGCCGCGTGGCTCCGGATCGCGGGCCTCGAAGCGCGCGAAGATCGCCGCGATCTCGGCCTTCGTATAGGCGCTGCGCGTCTTCGAAAGGCTCTTCCGGCGTGCCGGCTGCCCCGCCAGTCCGCTGCGCGGCGTGGATTTTTCGCCTTGCGGCGACGTTGAGCGCGTCGGGGACTTCGATTCGGCCATTTCGGTTCTATAATTGTGTTCCATGACCCAGAGCAACACGACATGGGACCAGGAAGCCGTGGCACCGTTCTTCTCGGCGGTGCTGACCCCGCATCGATCGCTGGGGCGGCGCGGCTTTCGCGTCATGATGGGCATCGCGACGCTGATCGCGGTGTGGTCGGGCCTGCGCTTCTACTTCATCGGCGCGTGGCCGGTGGCGCTGTTCATGATCGCCGACGTCGGCCTGCTGTTCTTCGCGTTTCGCCAGAATTACCGGGCGGCGCGCGCCTTCGAGGAGGTGCAGGTGTCGACCACGGAGATCCTGGTGCGGCAGGTGGGGGCGAACGGCCGGACCCGGGAGTTCCGGTTCAATCCGGCGTGGGCCCGTCTGGCCATCACCCGCCTGGCCGACGAGGGGGTGACGAACCTGACGCTGACCTCGCATGGACGCAGCCTCGTCGTCGGCGGATTTCTCAACCCGGATGACCGGGAGAGTTTTGCTGCGGCCTTCGACGGGGCGCTTGCCGATGCCAAGCGCGGCGGACCGCGCGTCGCCTGAGCTGTTCGGAAACGGGTCGCGGTGAGGCGCGGATCGGGGTTCATTCCAGCATGACAGGCAACAGGGAGCCCCAGGCGATGCTTGGATCCGCAATCGACACACTGCCGGCACCGACGGAAGAAAGGGACCTGGTCCCGCCCCGGACGGCAGGGGACTACGACATCGTCCGGCGCGCGCTCGCCCATATTTCCAGCCGCTTCCAGGATCAGCCGAGCGTGCCGGACGTCGCCCGCGCCGTCGGCGTCACTCCGGTGCAACTGACCCGCACCTTCGATCGCTGGGCGGGGCTCACGCCGAAGCAGTTCCTGCAGGCGGTGACCCTCGACCATACGCTCCAGCTCCTGGAGAACCGTGCGAGCGTGCTGGATGCCACCTTCGAGGCCGGCCTGTCCGGCCCCGGCCGGCTGCACGACCTCTTCGTGACGCATGTGGCGATGCCGCCCGGGGTCTACCGCGAGCGCGGCCGCGGCATCGAGATCCGCTGGGGCTGGCACGACAGCCCGTTCGGGCGGGCGCTGCTGATGGTCACCGACTACGGGCTCGCGGGGCTCGCCTTCGCCGATCCGGGCGAAGAGGAAGCGGCCTTCGCCGACATGGCGCGGCGCTGGCCGAATGCCGACTACCGCGAGGATGCCATCGCCACCGCCGCAACGGCGGCACGGGTCTTCGAGCCGGAGGCATGGACCCGCGACCAGCCGGTGCGGGTGGTGCTGATCGGCTCGGACTTCGAGGTGAAGGTCTGGCAGACGCTGCTGAAGGTGAAGCCCGGCCGCGCGACCACCTATTCCGATGTCGCCAGCCACATCGGCAAGCCGACGGCGGCGCGGGCGGTGGGCAGCGCCGTTGGCCGCAACCCGATCTCGTTCGTGGTCCCGTGCCACCGAGTGCTGGGGAAGGGCGGCAGCCTGTGCGGCTACCATTGGGGCCTGACCCGCAAGCGGGCGATCCTCGGCTGGGAAGCCGGCCGCTTCGCGGCGTGAAGTCGGGCCGGCAGACGGGGCCTGTGCCCCGATCCATCCGGCCCCGGCGCGCGTGCCGCGTATCCGGTCCCGTGCCGTCTTCCTTCGCGCTGCGGAATGATCTAGAGCCTCTTCCGATCAGGCGGAAATACCTGATCGACAAGAAATGGCTCCAGACTCAATACCTTGGGCAATCCCAGTTCGCTCAGGTCGCTTCGATCTGAGCGGGAAATGCTCCAGGGATCACGCCGCTCGCGCCCCCACGTCGGGCCGGGGAAGGGGAACGAATGACGCAGCACGGCCGGAAGATCGCGGTGATCGGCCTCGGCTACGTGGGGCTGCCGGTGGCGGTGGCCCTGGCGAAGTCCGGTGCGCCCGTGATCGGCTTCGACATCAGCGCGCGCCGTGTCGAGGAGCTTCGCTCGGGCCACGACCACACCCGGGAGGTCGACGCGCGCGATCTCATCGATGCCGGCATCCGCTTTTCCAGCGATCCGCAGGAGCTGAAGGGGGCCGACTTCTTCATCGTCACCGTGCCGACGCCGATCGATGCCGCCCGCAGGCCCGACATGGGGGCCGTCATGGCCGCCAGCGCGACCGTCGGCGGCGCGCTCTCGGCCGGCGCGATCGTCGTCTACGAATCAACCGTCTATCCCGGTGCCACGGAGGAGGAGTGCGTTCCCGTGCTGGAACGCGCCTCCGGCCTCGTCGGCGGCACCGATTTCACGGTCGGCTATTCTCCCGAACGCATCAATCCCGGCGACAGGGAGCATCGGCTGGAGACCATCGTGAAGGTGGTGGCAGGCCAGGATGAGCGCACCCTCGACGTCGTCGCGGAGGTCTATGGGTCGGTGGTGACCGCTGGCATCCACCGCGCCCCCTCGATCCGGGTCGCCGAAGCCGCCAAGGTCATCGAGAACGCCCAGCGCGACCTGAACATCGCCTTCATGAACGAACTGTCGGACATCTTCGGGCGGATGGACATCGACACCTACGACGTGTTGGCCGCGGCCGGCACGAAGTGGAACTTCCTGCGCTTCACGCCCGGCCTGGTCGGCGGCCACTGCATCAGCGTCGATCCCTATTACCTGACCCACAAGGCGCAGATGGTGGGGCTGCATCCCGAGGTGATCCTCGCCGGCCGCCGCACCAACGACGACGTCGGCGCCCGCATCGCGCGCACCGGCGTGCGGCTGATCAACAGCGGCGGCCGGCCGGGCCGCCGGGTCACGGTCCTCGGCATCACGTTCAAGGAGAACGTGCCAGACATCCGCAATTCCAAGGTCGTCGACGTGATCCGCGAACTGCAGGCCTTCGGGATGGAGGTCACCGTCTCGGACTGCATGGCCGACGCAGCCGAAGTCCGTCACGAATACGGGTTCGAGCTGGTCGAGGAGGCCGCGCTCGGGCGCGCCGACGCGGTCATCCTGGCGGTTCCGCACGAGGCCTATCTCGACCGCGGCTGGCCGTTCGTCGAGGGTCTGCTGGCGGAAGAGGGCGGCGTGGT
Source organism: Amorphus sp. MBR-141 (assembly GCF_053628695.1). NCBI lineage: Bacteria > Pseudomonadati > Pseudomonadota > Alphaproteobacteria > Hyphomicrobiales > Amorphaceae > Amorphus > Amorphus sp. MBR-141. The sequence goes on along the minus strand of NZ_JBRJGW010000021.1, from coordinate 15,374 downwards.
CATGGATCTCAAGGCGCGTCTCGACCGCGCCGCGAAGCCGGACCGCGTCCGCCTCTGGCGGCCATGAGTGGCGTCCCGCGCCGCTTTGTGTGACAGAACGTTGACACCGCCGCCTGGGTCGTCGATCCCGGTGGGTGCGCCGGCAGCGCCGCTGCGCGCTGTACGCTTCTCCCGCACACGAGCAGACAGGATCCGATGAAGGTACTCGTGACTGGCAGCGCCGGCTTCGTCGGCTTCCACACCGCCAAACGGCTCCTGGAGCGCGGCGACAGCGTGGTCGGGTTCGACGTCGTCAACGACTACTACGATCCGGCGATCAAGGAAGCGCGGCTGACCGTGCTGGCGGAAACCGCCGCGCGGACCAATGCCGAGTACGCCGTCGTGCGCGAAAACCTCGCCGATCGCGCCGCCGTGGAGGCCTGTTTCGAGACGCATCGTTTCGACAGGGTGATCCACCTGGCCGCCCAGGCCGGCGTGCGCTACAGCCTCGTCAATCCGCACGCCTACGTGGAATCGAACCTGATCGCCTTCACCAACGTCCTGGAGGCCTGCCGCCACGCCGAGGTGGCGCACCTCACCTACGCGTCGACCTCCAGCGTCTACGGCGCCAACACCAAGATGCCGTTCTCCGAGCACGACGGCGTCGACCATCCGCTGCAGTTCTACGCCGCCACCAAGCGCGCCAACGAGCTGATGGCGCATGCCTACAGCCATCTCTACCGGATGCCGACCACGGGGCTGCGCTTCTTCACCGTCTACGGCCCGTGGGGCCGTCCGGACATGGCGCTGTTCATGTTCACCAGGAACATCCTCGCCGGCGAGCCGATCCCCGTCTTCAATCACGGCAACCACACCCGCGACTTCACCTATGTCGACGACATCGTCGAAGGGGTGATCCGGGTGAGCGATCAGGTGGCCGAGCCCGACCCGGACTGGGACGCCGCGGACCCGGACCCGCGCTCCTCGAACGCGCCGTTCCGGATCTTCAACATCGGCAACAACGCGCCGGTGAAGCTCTCCGCCTACATCGAGGCGATCGAGGAAGCGGTTGGCAAGACGGCGATCAAGGACCTGCTGCCCCTGCAGCCGGGCGACGTGCCCGACACCTACGCCGACGTATCCGAGCTGGAGAAGGCGGTCGACTACCGGCCGGCGACGCCGGTGAAGGAGGGTGTTGCGGCGTTCGTTGCCTGGTATCGGGACTATTACGGGTCCTGACGTCGGGGTTGCTCCGGCCCGGGAAGCAGCGACGGCGACCGGCCGCGCAGGTAGTAGGCGGCCAGCCCGACCCATTCGTGGGCCGCCTCGTCGATGTTGCCGAGTCCCGCCGACAGTTTCAGCGTGAACCCCGGCCACTCGGTTCCGCGGCTGCGATAGTCGACGGGCCAGGCAACCAGTCCGGTCCACCCGCTGGCACGGAATGCCCCCATCGTCCGCGGCATGTGGATTGCCGAGGTGACGATCAGCCACATCTGACTGGGCTGAGGGCGCAGCACGTCGTAGGCAAAGCGTGCGTTGTCCCAGGTGTCGACCGAGCGGTCGTCGCCGGTGATGCGGTCCCGGGCAACGCCGAAGCTTGCCAGCAGCTCGGTGCCGAGCGTCAGTTCGGTGGCGTCCGGACGTCCGGGCGGCGCTCCGCCGCTGGCGATGAAGATGACCGCGTCCGGAAACCTGGCGGCGAGCTCGGCCGCGGCCGTGAAGCGGTCCCCCGCCTCGTTCAGGGGGATCGGGCGGCCATCCCTGCTGAGCGAGGCGTCGATCGCGCCGCCGAGAATGATGATGCCGGTCGGGGGCGTGCTCACCTCCGGGCCTGGCGGAAAGCGGAGCTCCAGCGGGTGCTGAAGGGCGATGCCCAGGGTCGTGTAGCCGCAGACCAGGAGAAGCCCGGTTGCGAGCGCGGTCGCAACGCCTCCCGGCCGACGCAATCCCGCCAGAAGCCCGATCACCCCGAGCACCAGAAGGGTTGCCAGGAGGTTTGAGGGGACGGTGAAGAACCGAAGCGTCACGTCGAGAAGGGCGGGCATCGAGACGTCCTTCGGCGCGGAGGAAAGGCATGCCGGTGCTTTCGATGGCGCCGCGATGGCAGCATTTGCAGATCGCGCATCCCGCTTCAATCCACCCTGTCCCGTCCTGTCGGGGCGGGACGAAGAAAAGTGGAAGCCTTCTTTCCGTTCGCGACCGCGGCTGCGGCACTATCCGTGCAGTAAGTCCGGACCCATCGTCTGTCTGTTGTGCAGGGCAGCATGCTCTGCTAGAGCAAACTCCGTTCAGATTGACGCGATCTGCCCGAAAGCGAATCGCTCGGCGTCAGGTGGCGACGCCATTTCCCGCCGATCAGGTGGAACCCATCCGATCGGAAATGGCACCCGAGCCCAGCCCGCTCGCGTCGAATCGCCACGAGCATCGCGCGGCCTCCAAGTATCTGTGTATGCGGCGACCCTCGTTCAGGCGGGTGTCATCTGACCGAAGGTTGGCGTGCGCGCACGCAGTTCGCAGTTGATCCTGCAGGGGCAGGTGCGGGCGAATGAAAAGGGACGCGTATGGCGAGACGGTTCCTGGTGACGGGCGGGGCGGGCTTCATCGGCTCCGCCGTCGTGCGCCATCTCCTGTCCGGCGGCGACAACGACGTGCTTGTCCTCGACAAGCTCACCTATGCCGGAACGCTGTCGTCTCTGTCTCCCGTCCGCGATGCGCCAGGCTATCGGTTCGTGCAGGCCGACATCGGCGATGGTCCTCGGGTCCGGGCCATCCTGGCGGACTTTCACCCCGACATCGTCCTCAATCTCGCAGCCGAGACCCATGTCGACCGGTCGATCGACGGCCCGGCCGCCTTCGTGGATACCAATGTCGTGGGAACCTTCGTGCTGCTGCAGGAGGTGCTGCGTCACTGGCGCGGCCTCGACCCCGCGGCGCAGGCCCGCTTCCGCTTCCACCATGTCTCGACGGATGAGGTATTCGGATCGCTCGGGGCAGAAGGCCACTTCACCGAAGACAGCGCCTACAACCCCAATTCGCCCTATTCCGCCTCCAAGGCGTCGGCCGACCATTTCGTCCGCGCCTGGCGGGAGACCTACGGGCTGCCGGCGATCATCACCAACTGCTCCAACAACTACGGCCCCTACCAGTTTCCGGAAAAACTGATTCCGCTGATGATCCTCAACGCGCTCGAGGAAAAGGCGCTGCCCGTCTATGGCGCCGGGGAGAACGTGCGCGACTGGCTGTTCGTCGACGATCACGCCAGGGCGCTGGCGCTCGTCGCGGCGGAAGGAGCGGCGGGGGACGTCTACACGATCGGCGGCGGCAACGAGGTCCGCAACATCGACGTGGTGCGCATGGTCTGCGAGCTGGTCGACCGGATGGCTCCGCGCAACGCCGGCGGCAGCCGAGCCGAGCTGATCAGCTTCGTTCCGGACCGGCCGGGCCACGACCTGCGCTATGCGATCGATGCCTCCAGGATCGGCGCATCGCTGGGGTGGGTGCCGTCGGAAAGCTTCGAGAGCGGGCTCGCCAAAACCGTCCGCTGGTATCTCGACAACCGCGCCTGGTGGGCGCCGCTGAGGGGCGTCTACCGGGGAGAGCGTCTTGGGGCAGCCCCTGCCGATGCAACCGTCCCGGTGGGGGGCGCGTAGGGTGGAGATCGTCGCGACCGAGATTGCGGACGTGAAGCTCGTGCGTCCGCGGCGCCACGGCGATGATCGGGGGTTCTTCTCCGAGGTCTACCGGACTGACGTGTTCCGGGAGGCCGGCCTCCCGGTCCACTGGGTGCAGGACAACCACTCGCTGTCGGGGACGCCCGGGACCGTCCGCGGCCTGCATTTCCAGACGCCGCCGTTCGCTCAGGACAAGCTGGTGCGCGTGGTGCGCGGGGCGGTGCTGGACATCGCCGTCGACCTGCGACGCTCGTCGCCCACCTACGGGCGCTTCGTCAGCCAGGAACTGTCGGCGGAGAACTGGCTGCAGCTCTTCGTGCCGAAGGGCTTCGCCCACGGTTTCTGTACGCTGACGTCCGATGCCGAGGTCCTCTACAAGGTGACGGAGTATTACGCACCCGAGCACGACGGCGGCGTTGCCTGGGACGATCCCGAGCTGGCGATCGCCTGGCCGGTGGCCCCGGAGCAGGCGATCCTGTCCGGCAAGGACCGCAACCTTCCGCGCCTCGCGGATCTCGAGGCACCGTTCGAATGAGCGCGCACCCGGGCATGCGGATCGCGGTGACGGGACGGACCGGGCAGCTCGCGCGTGCGCTTCGCGAGCGGGCGGCCGCGGCCGGCGCCGACGTCGTCTGCGTCAGCCGGCCGGAGATGGAACTCGCGGAGCCGGGCGTGCTGGCGGGGCTCTTCCGGACGGTCGGGCCCGACGCGATCGTCAATGCCGCCGCCTACACCGCCGTCGACAAGGCCGAGAGCGAGCCGGACGTCGCCCGCGCGATCAACGCCGCAGGCGCACGCACGGTGGCGGAGGCGGCGCGCGACCTTGGCGTGCCGCTCGTGCAGATGTCGACGGACTATGTGTTCGCGGGAACGCGTGACCGGCGCTACCGGGAAGACGATCGAACGGGGCCGCGCAGCGTCTACGGGGCGACGAAGCTGGAGGGGGAGGAGGCCGTGGCCGCCGCCACCCCGGACCACATGATCGTCCGCACCTCCTGGGTCTACAGCCCGTTCGGCGTGAACTTCGTGCGCACCATGCTGCGTCTCGGCGCCGAGCGTGACGAGGTGGCGGTGGTCGACGACCAGGTCGGCGCGCCGACCTCGGCGCTGGATCTCGCCGACGGGATCCTCGCGGCGTGCGCCAACCTCGTGGCGCGGCCGGACGAAGCGGCGTTGCGCGGCATCTTCCACATGACGGCCGCCGGCGAGGCCTCCTGGGCGGATGTCGCCGAGGCGACGTTCGCCGCTGCCGCCGCGCGCGGCGGGCCCACCGCGCGCGTCCGCCGCATCGCCACCGCCGACAATCCGAGGCCGGCCGAACGGCCGGCAAACTCGCGTCTCGACACGGCGAAGGTGGCTGCGGTTCACGGGATCCGGCTCCCCGACTGGCACGCGCCGCTCGACGCGTGCGTGGCGCGGATCCTGGCCGAAGGGGACATCCGATGAAGGGCATCATTCTGGCCGGCGGCAGCGGCACGCGGCTCTATCCGATGACGCGGGTCGTCTCCAAGCAGCTCCTCCCCGTCTACAACAAGCCGATGATCTACTATCCGCTCACGACCCTGATGCTGGCCGGGCTGCGCGAGATCCTGGTCATTTCGACGCCCGAGGACCTGCCGCGCTTCGAGCAACTGCTCGGCACCGGCGAACAATGGGGTATCCGCCTCGCATACGCCGTGCAGCCCCGCCCCGACGGTCTCGCCCAGGCGCTGACCATCGGCGAGGACTTCCTCGAGGGCGGGCCGTGCGCCCTGGTGCTCGGCGACAACATCTTCCATGGCCATGGCCTCCCGGAATTCCTGTCCGGCGCCATTGCCGACCTCTCCGGCGGGACGATCTTCGCCTATCATGTGAGCGATCCGAGCCGGTACGGCGTGGTGGAACTGGCGAAGGACGGCACGGCGATCTCGATCGAGGAGAAGCCGGCGAGGCCGCGCACCAGCTGGGCGGTGACCGGGCTGTATTTCTACGACGAGGATGCGCCCTCCATCGCGCGGGGCCTCGTGCCGTCGGCGCGGGGAGAGCTCGAGATCACCGACGTCAACCGGACCTATCTCGAGCGCGGCGATCTGTCCGTGAAACTGATGGGACGGGGCTTCGCCTGGCTGGACACCGGAACGCCGGAGGCGCTGATGGAAGCGTCGGAGTTCTTCCGCGCGCTGGAGCATCGCCAGGGCATGCGCATTGCCTGCCCGGAGGAGATCGCCTTCGGGTCCGGCTGGATCTCGGCCGACCAACTGGCCGAACTGGCAGCGGGCGTCCGCAACAGCGAATATGGCCGATACCTTCTGGGCATCCTGAACGCCGGGTAGGCGGCGACGAGACGAGGCATCCTTTTTCAGACGGCGGGCTCCGGACCGCCAAATCCAAGAAACGAGCAATGGCACCATACACTTCGCCGGTTCGCACGAATGCCTTCTCCTCCCGCAGCTCGCTGGGCGTGCGCAAGCGCGTTCTCGTCACCGGTGGTGCCGGCTTCCTCGGCTCGCACCTGTGCGAGCGGCTGATCGCCGAGGGCGACGAGGTGCTCTGTGTCGACAACTTCTTCACCAGTGGGCGGCAGAACATCGAGCATCTGATCGGCCACAAGCGCTTCGAGCTGATGCGGCACGACGTGACGTTCCCGCTCTATGTCGAGGTCGACCAGATCTACAACCTCGCCTGCCCGGCTTCGCCGATCCACTATCAGCACGATCCGGTGCAGACGACGAAGACCTCCGTCCATGGCGCCATCAACATGCTGGGGCTGGCCAAGCGGCTGCGCTGCCCGATCATGCAGGCCTCGACGAGCGAGGTGTACGGCGATCCGCGCGTGCATCCGCAGACCGAGGACTACTGGGGCAACGTCAACCCGATCGGACCGCGCTCCTGCTACGACGAGGGCAAGCGCTGCGCCGAGACGCTGTTCTTCGACTATCGCCGCCAGCATGGGATGCCGGTGAAGGTGGCCCGCATCTTCAACACCTACGGTCCCCGGATGCATCCGAACGACGGGCGCGTGGTGTCCAACTTCATCGTGCAGGCCCTGCGCGGCGAGGACATCACCATCTATGGCGACGGCGATCAGACGCGATCGTTCTGCTACGTCGACGACCTGGTGGAGGGCTTCCTGCGGCTGATGGGAACCGGCGACGATTTCACCGGACCCGTCAACATCGGCAATCCGAGAGAATTCACGATCAGGCAACTGGCGGAACTGGTGGTCGAGATGGTCGGCTCGCGCTCGAAGCTGATCGGCAGGCCGCTGCCCGCGGACGATCCGATGCAGCGCCAGCCGGACATCACGCTGGCGAAGCAGGTGCTGGGCTGGGAGCCCGTCACGCCGCTGGAAGACGGCCTCAAGAAGACCATCGCCTATTTCGATGCGCTGCTGAGCGGCGCGAAGACGCAGGACGACGTCGGGCAGACGGTGCAATGACCCGGACCGCCGCCCCGCTTCCCGGCGCGGTCCGCGGATGTCTTGGAATGACGTTCAATCGTGGTCCAGCCGCAACGCCGGCAACGGACGACAGCACGAGGCGGACATGACGGACCAGGCGCATAACCTCTACGTGCAGTACGGATGCGGGCTTTCCGTCGGGCAGGGCTGGCTCAACTACGACAACTCGCCGACGCTGCGCCTGTCCCGCGTGCCGGGGCTCGCCCCGCTGGTCCGGCGTGCGGGAGGCGTCCGGTTCCCTGACGAGGTGCTCTACGGCGACATCTGCAACGGGCCGCTGACGGCACCGGGCGCCTGCGCGGGCATCTACGCGTCGCACGTGCTGGAGCATCTCACCCTGGAAGACTTCAGGGCCGTGCTCGGGCACACCTACACCATGCTGAAACCCGGCGGGGTGTTCCGGCTGGTCGTGCCGGACCTCGAAGTGATCGCGCGGCGTTACACCGACATGCTGGGACAGGGTGTCGACGAGGCCAACAGCGACTTCATGCGCTCCGCCTGCCTCGGCGAGGAGCTCCGCCCGAAAGGGGTGGTCGGACGGCTGCGCAGCGTGTTCGGCAACGCCAAGCATCGCTGGATGTGGGACGAGCCGTCCATGACGCGGGCCCTGGCGGCCGTCGGGTTCGTCGATATCCGCCGCTGCGCGTTCAACGACTGCGCCGATCCGATGTTCAAGGCGGTGGAGGATGCCGGTCGTTTCGTCGACGAGGGGAGCGGGATGACGTCTCTCGCGATCGAATGCAGGCGCCCGGTTTGATCGGCGATCAGGGACTGGCCCTCCGGCACGGCGCCACGGCGGATGATGGTCCGGCCGGTGGCGGGGCCGCCGCAGGCGCCGTTGCGCCCCGACGACCGGCGGAGGCGCGGCGGCTGAAGGTGGTGCTGATCTACCGGCAGCGCCGGGCGGAGGCATTCAGCATCGAGGAGCTGTTCCACGCGATCGCCGCGGAACTCGCCCCTCATGCGGAGGTCGTCGAGTACGAGGCCGGCCCCCGCTGGCAGGCCGTTGCCGATGCCGTGCGGTTGCGGCGGCTCGACGCCGACGTCTACCATGTGACGGGCGACATCACCTATCTCGCCCTGCTGCTGCCGCGGCGGAAGACCGTCGTCACCATCCACGATATCGGCAACTTCCTGTTCGGCCTCGGCGGCCTCAAGCGCTGGATCTACAAGTGGGTGTGGATGGTGCTGCCGATCCGCTATGCGGCGGCCGCCACCGCCGTCTCGCAGGAAACGCGCACCAACCTCGAGCGGCATCTCGGCATCCCGCCGGAGCGCGTGCGCGTCGTGGAAAATTGCCACCGGCCGATCTTCAGGCCCGCCGCGAAGCCGTTCGACAGCGCTTGCCCGGTGGTGCTTCAGGTCGGCACGCAGCCCTACAAGAACGTCCCGCGCCTGATCGAGGCGCTTGCGGGGCTCGATGTCCGGCTAGTGCTGGTCGGCCAGCTCGATCAAGCCATCGAGACCGCCCTGCAGGAACACGGGACCGCGGTCGAGACCCATGCCGGCATCACCAACGAGGCTCTCTATGCCCTTTATGCCGATTGCGACATCGTCTCCTTCGTGTCGATCGGCGAAGGATTTGGCCTGCCGGTCATCGAGGGCCAGGCCGTCGGCCGGCCGGTGATCACCGCCAACATTCCGCCGATGTCGGACGTGGCGGGAGAGGGGGCTTGCCTGGTCGATCCGCTCGACGTCCAATCGATGCGCGCCGGATTCGAGCGGGTGCTGGCCGATCCCGATTATCGCCGCCGCCTCGTCGAAGCGGGACTGCGCAACGTCGTCCGGTTCTCACCTGAGCGGATCGGTGCCCGGTATCTCGCGCTCTACCAGGAGGTCGCGCGCCCGTGACCGACAAGCCGATCTACGTCACCGAACCGTTCCTGCCGCCGCTGGAGGATTTCGTTCCCTATCTGGAGAAGATCTGGGAGCGGAAATGGCTCACCAACAACGGCGCCTTCCACCAGCAGCTGGAAGCGGCGCTGTGCGGCTATCTCGGCGTCGATCAGGTGTCGCTGTTCACCAACGGCACGATCGCGCTGGTGACCGCGTTGCAGGCGCTGGGCGTGAAAGGGGAGGTCATCACCACCCCCTATTCGTTCGTTGCCACCGCGCATTCGCTGGTCTGGAACGACCTGACGCCGGTGTTCGTCGACATCGACCCGCAAACGATGAACCTCGACCCGGGGAACATCGAAGCGGCCATCACACCGCAAACGACCGCCATCCTGGCCGTGCACTGCTACGGCGTTCCCTGCGACGTCGTCCGCATCCGCGAGATCGCCGCGACCCATGGGCTGAAGGTCATCTACGACGCCGCACACGCGTTCGGCGTCCGGCTGCGCGGCGAGGGCCTGATGCGGCACGGCGACCTTTCGGTGCTGAGCTTCCACGCGACGAAGGTGTTCAATACGTTCGAGGGCGGCGCCATCGTCTCCCCCGACGCGGAGGCGAAGCAGCACATCGACTACCTGAAGAATTTCGGCTTTGCCGACGAGGTGACGGTGGTCGAGGCCGGCATCAACGGCAAGATGAACGAGGTGCAGGCCGCCATGGGCCTGCTGCAACTGCAGCACGTGGATGGCGCGATCGCTCGGCGGCGCGAGATCCATCGCCGCTACTGCGAGGGGCTGCGCGGCATCGCGGGCATTGCGACCCGCCCCGCGCCGGCCGAGACCGACTACAACTACGCCTATTTCCCGATCCTGGTCGGGCCGGACTACGCGCTCGCGCGGGATGCGCTCTACGAGCGTCTGAAGGAGGCCGGCATTTTCGGCCGACGTTATTTCTTCCCGCTGATCAGCACCATGCCGATGTATCGCGACCTTGCCTCCGCCGCAGCCGACAACCTGCCGGTGGCCACCCGCATCGCCAACGAAGTGATCTGCCTGCCGATCTATCCGGCCCTCCGCGACGTGGATCAGGACAGGGTGATCGCGGTGATCCGGGCATCTTCTTCGCAAGAAGGGGGCGACCAGTGAAGATCTTCGTTCTGACGGACAACAAATTCATTCACGATTCTTTTCGGCCCCTGTTCCGCACCGTCTCTGCGGCAAAGGTAGAGTTCTTCTGCAGCCCTTCGTCCGAACCGCTTTTCAGAGACGAGGTGGTCGGCAGTACGGTTACGCCGGTCTCGCTCAAGCGGGACGCCACTCGGTTTCTCGACTATGATCTTGGTTTCTCATGCCATTCCAAACAGCTCTTTCCTGCTGCCCTGGTGCAGGCTGTGCGCTGCCTCAACATTCACCCCGGGTTCAACCCTTACAATCGCGGCTGGTACCCTCAGGTGTTCTCGATCCTGAACCAGTTGCCGGTCGGCGCGACCATTCACGAGATGGACGAGCAGATCGACCACGGCCCCATCATATGCCAGAGCGAAGTCCAGGTGCATCCCTGGGATACATCGCGTGACGTCTATTTGCGGCTCCTCCAGGAGGAAGTCGCGCTGTTCAGGGCATGGCTGCCGCGCCTCATCGCCGGTGACTACGATGCGGTGCCACCGGCCATCGAGGGCAACTACAACGGCAAGGACGATTTCGCCGCCCTTTGTGAGCTTGATCCAGACCGTGTCGGCACCTTCCGCGAGTTTGTCGATCAGCTGCGGGCGTTGAGCCATCCTCCTTTCTCCAACGCGTGGATGACCCTGGGTGGGCGCAAGGTCCACCTGCGTCTCGAGCTTGAACCGTCCGACGATGTCCATGACGGGTAGACGGCTTCTGTTCCTCAGTTCGGTCGCCGTGCCGCACCAGATCAGGCTGTGCGAGGCGCTGCAGCCCTATTTCGACGCCGAGTTCTGGTTCTACGAGCCGCCGGATCGCACGCGGGGAAGCTGGTGGCGGGTGGATCTTGGGGACCACTGCCGGATCCTCGACGACGTGCGGTTCTTCACGTCCGGGCCGCTGGCGGAGAAGTATCTGGCGGCTGGGCTGACGGAGAAGCTCGAGGCCTTCGATCCGGATGTGGTGATGCTTGGCGGGTTCTCGATCCCCGCCAATTATCTGGCCTACCGTTGGGCGCGCAAGAACGGTCGGAAGACCGTGGTGCTGACCGAGCGGTCGCGGGACGGCGGCGGCAGGCTGCGCACACGGGGACTGAGCTGGCGGGTGTTGCAGCATCTCTATCGCGACGTGGACATGGTGATGACCACGGCCGACGACATCGTCGACCAGTTCCGCACCGAATTCCGGTTCGGCGACAAGGTCGTGGCGGGCCGCTATGCGGTGGACATCGACGATTATGCGAGCCATGCCCCGCGGACGGCCAGGTCCGCCTACACCTACCTCTTCGCCAACCGGATGACGGAGATCTACAATCCGGTCGGTGCGATCGATATCTTCGCCGCCATCCTGCAGCGGCATCCGGGTTCCCGGTTGCTGATGAACGCGGCGGGAGAGCTCGGAGGGCAGTGCCGTCAGAAGATCGCCGAACTGGACCTCGGCGATGCCGTGGAGTTCCTGACCGATATCGCGACCTGGGACGACCTCCCGAAGGTCTACGAGCGCTCTGACGTCCTGCTGCTGCCGGCCAGTTTCAGCAACGGCAACTTCACCATTCTGGAAGCGATGGCGTCGGGCATGGGGATCGTGATCAGCAACCGGGTGCTCGGAATTGGCAAACTGATCGAGGATGGGGTGAACGGCTTCAACTGCGACCCGACGACCGAGGCGTTCGTCGAACGGCTCGAGCGCTACATCGCCGACCCCTCGTTGTTCGAGCGGCATGCGGCCCTCAACAGGGCGATCGTCGCCCCGCTCGGCGCGGCCGGCACGGCGCGTCTGTACTCCGACCTTTTCCGGGAGCATCTGGCGATATGATGCCCCTTGAGCCGAACGAGCTGACCACATTGGCCGAGCCGGATCGCATCTACCGGAACAACGGCAACCTTCCCCTCCTTGCGCTGATGTCGGGCGCGCATCGCCGGGTGCTCGACGTGGGCTGCGGTGCCGGCGACAACGCGGTGCTCATCCGGCGCGAACATCCGGGCTGCACGGTCGAGGGCATCACCTACGCACACGCGGAGGCCGAGATTGCCGGCGCGCACGTGGACCGCTGCTGGGTGTTCGACATCGAGCGCGACTTTCCGGCCGAGTTCGCGGACCGCACGTTCGACACGATGATCTTCTCGCACGTGCTGGAGCACATGCGCGAGCCGGCCGAGGTGCTCGCCCGCTTCACGCGGCAACTCGCCCCCGGCGGGGTCGTGCTGATCGCCGTGCCCAACATCGTGGTCTGGCGACAGCGTCTGAAATTCCTGCGCGGCAGCTTCGACTACGAGCCGGTCGGGCTGATGGACGAGACGCACCTGCGCTTCATCACCTACCGGACGGCCGAGCGCGTGCTGCTGTCGCGAACGCCGGATCTGACGGTCGTCGACAAATCGGTGCAGGGGAGCGTGCCGCTGTGGATCCTCAGGCGCCACATCCTGCCGAAGTCCTGGTCGGCGGCGATCGACGGCTGGGGGGAGCGGCGCTGGCCGAACCTGTTCGGCGGGCAGATTCTCATCAAGGCGCAGAAGGCATGAGCGCGCTCTCCGGCGAGAAAATCTCCGTCTGCCTCCTCACCTACAATCACGAGGCGGTCATCCGGTCGACGCTGGCGACGGTGCTCGACCAGACCCTCGACGGCTACGAGGTCATCGTCAGCGACGACTGCTCGACGGACGGGACCTATGCCCGCATCCTGCAGATGGCCGAGACGGACCCGCGCATCCGCCCCGTGCAGACGCCGCACAACATGGGCATGCCGGGCAACGCCAACTTCGCGGTGTCGCTGTCGGAGCGTCCCTACATCGCGCTGCTGCACCACGACGACCTCTACCGGCGTGATCTCCTGGAGAAATGGCTGGAGCTTGCCGAGGCGCATCCCGACGCGACGTTCGTCTTCAATCCCTACGGCGTCGATGGCAGCGACTTCGTCCATTCCGCCGCGATACCGCCGGGGCGAGTCGATGGGCGCTGGCTGCTCGACACGTTCCTGCTGCCGCAATGGGGCTGTCCCGTGCGCGGCACGGCGATGATCCGGCGGTCCGACTGGGAAGCGGTCGGCGGCATGCGCGAGCGGTTCGGCCTGCTGTCCGACGTCGACCTATGGATGCGGCTGGCGATGCGGGGCGCCGTCGGCTATGTGGACGAGCCGATCATCATTGTGCGCCATGAGCGGCCGGACGATTATCCGGACACCTACAAGGGCAATGCCTTGTGGGCCTTCTGGAAGCGCCAGCGCTTTCTCTATGAGATCCACGCGGCGAACCGGCTTGCCTACTACGACCTCGGCACGATCCATGGGCGGCTGTCCTGGTGGCGATTCCGGATGCGACTGAGCGTCGAGACGGCCAAATGGCTCGCCTACGCCGTGGTGCGCCGCAAGCCCGTGCTGATTTCCACGAGCGCCGAGAGCGCAACGGCCTACGACCTTCCGCCGTTGCGGCTGATCCGGGCGCTGCTTCGGGCGCTCGTCGGTCGCAGCGAAGCGGGGAGGGCCTGATGGGCGTCACGCATCTGTTCCGCAGTCCGGAGGCGCACACCACCGCGCGCTATTTCGAGGGCGTCGCCCGCGCCGATCCATCGACGGAGCTGCGGGTCTGGACCGGGCGCCCGGCCCTCGACGAGATCGGTCCCGACGATCTCGTCGTGTTCGTCGACCCGGGACCGGAGTGGCCGCTCGGTCTCGAAGCGCTGGCCTGTCCCGCCGTGGCCTATTTCATCGACGTGCACCAGAACCTGCCCATCCGGCTCGACATGTCGCGCTTCTTCGACGCGGTTTTCATCGCCCAGAAGGACTACGTGCCGGCATTCGAGGCGATCGGTCACCGCCACGCCCACTGGCTGCCGCTCGCCTGCGATCCGGACACGCACCACGTCCCCGCTTCCGCGCGCGACATCGACGTCGGCTTCGTCGGCAAGCTCGGGCTGACGGGTACGGAGCGGCACGCGACGCTGACCGGCGTGCTGCCGCGCTATGCCACCAACGACTACCGGCGCTTCTACCCGCCCGAAGAAATGGGACGGCTCTACGGGCGCTCGAAGATCGTCTTCAACGCCGCGATCAATGGCGACGTCAACATGCGGGTCTTCGAGGCATGGGCCGCCGGCGCCCTGCTGGTGACCGACCGCGTCGACAACGGCTTTGCCGAGATCTTCGAGGACGGCGTCAATTGCGTCTGCTACGCGGGCGCCGACGATGCGATCGCGAAGATCGACCACTTTCTTGCCCACGACGCCGAGCGGGAGGCGATCGCCGGCGCGGGCCAGCACGCCGCGCTGTCGCGGCACACCTATCGGCACCGGTGGGAGACGATGATGGCAGGCGTCCGGCCTGCTATGGGGTGCGCCCCGGCGCGCGGTTACAGCCGCCGCGAACTCGGCGAGACCTACGCGCGCATCTTCTCGGCGACGCGCATGCCGTGGCGCATCCCGCAGGCGATCACGCGCTACGGCGCCAGCCGGGCGGCGTTCGTCGAGTTGGGAATTGCCGGCGGGCGGTGGGCCAACTCGAAGGTGCCGATGACCCCGAATGCGTTCTCATACAAACGCCGCTCGCGACGATAGGCCGACGCCATGCTTCCTCGTCGACACGTCCTCATCCTTGGAGCGTCCGCCAGCATCGGAGGGGCAGTCGTGGATCGGTTCCTTGAGCGGGGCGATCACGTGGCGGCGACCTACAATCGCACGCCGCTCGCCGCGCGCGACGGGCTGGTACCGATCCAGGCCGACCTGACGTCGGCTCTCGATCGAGCCCGCCTGAGGGGGGATCCCGCCCTGGATGCTCCCATCGACGTGCTCGTCTCGCTGGTTGGTCTCCTGCCGGGAAAGCCGCTTCGTGACTATGACGATGCGCTCGTCGATCACGTCATGGACGTGAACTTTTCTGCCGTGGCGAAAACCGTGCGCGATTTCCTGCCGAAGATGGCCGACAGGTCGGTCATTCTTCTTCTCGGCTCGGTGTCTGGCGAGCGCGGCAGCTTCGACCCTATCTACGCCGCCGGAAAGGGCGCGATAGTGGCGTTCGCGAAATCGCTTGCCGCCTGGACCGATGGGCGGGTGCGGGTCAACGTCGTCAGTCCGTCGTTGATCGAGAACAGCACGATGTATGGAGACATGTCCCCGGAGCGGCAGGCCTTTCATGCGCGCTCAAATCCGGGCGGCGAACTCGTGCAATCCACGGATCTGGCGGTGATCGTTGTCGACCTCATGGCCTGCCCCATCGAGGTGGCCGGGGCGTAGAGTTAGAGTCCGGCGGTTAGGGCCGGCGGATGTGCCGACACGGCGCCAGGGTAAGGTGACCAT